>QBMC01000077.1 GCA_003242035.1 Nodosilinea foveolarum
TACGTCGTATTTGCCATCTATAATTCTACTCGAAAGATCCCAAACAGGCTCTATAAAGGAGACACCGTGATTGGAAACGACGTATGGATTGGCTACGAGGCAACCTTTATGCCGGGAATAAAGGTTGGTGACGGCGCAATTATTGCGGCTAAGTCAGTGGTGGTAAAAGATGTGCCAGCCTACGCCATTGTCGGTGGCAATCCGGCAAAGTGCATTCGGCAGCGATTTGAGGCTGATGTGGTGAAGTCGCTGCTAACGCTGGCTTGGTGGCACTGGGATATTGAAAAAATTACTCGCAATTTAGAGCATATTGTGGCAGCAGATATTTCAGCTTTAGAAAATTGCGAGTGACTTGGTTAGATCGATTTGTTTTCTACCACAACAACTGGCAAATGGCTTTGCTCTAGTACGCTGCGAGCAACTAACCCAACTGATTTAGCAGACAGCGAATTGCGCTTGCCAATGACTATTTCTGTTGCGCCGTACATTTGGGCTGCTCTGATAATCTCTGCTTCTGGGTCGCCTTCTACGGTATGAAACTGGTGATTAATATCGGCTAGAGACTGGCCTACTGTTAGTTTTAGCTGTTCTAAATTAACTAGATCGTTTTGGTTAGTCACATGAAAAGCAACGACTTCACTTTCGCCCTGACGCGCGATCGCGGCCGCTTTAGTCAGTACCTGCACGGCGGTAGCTGGGCTGTTGATAGCGGCGAGAATGATGGCTTTTTGAGCGATCGCAACCTTAGTCGGATCAACTACCCCGCGCTCTAACAACCTGGGGGCAAAGGTTGGAATTGCCCAAGCACCTAAGGGAGCCGTTATTAAAATAGACAGCGCCGAGATCGCCAGAATCGTTTCGCCGCCTGAAATACCTTGCGCGAGTGGCACTGCTCCAATCGCGGCTTGCACCGTTGCTTTAGCAGAATTTCCAGGAAGTAAAAACAGCTTCTCTTTGAGGTTCCAATTGCTGCCCAATGTAGATAAATACCAGCCGAGAGATCGCCCCAACAAAGTCCCGACGGCTAACAACAACAATCCAACCAAAAAGCTGTCTTCTAACACCTGAAGCTGAATGCTCGCTCCTAGCAGTACGAACAAAACAATCTCAGCGGCAATCCATAAGCTATCAAAACCGTTCCTAAGCTCTCTGGCTAAGGGTGCATTGAATTCAATTAGAAAAAACCCAGTCGTCATCACCGCTAAATAGCCAGAAAAAACGGGAACCTGCGCAGCTAGAACAACTAGTAACAGCGCAAATCCTGCCGTAATGACAGTATCTTGAACGCTGTTTTGAGTCCACTTACGCTTTGCCAATAGCGTTACTAGCAGCTTTGCGATCGCCCAGCCAATCGCCAGACCCAATGAGATTTGTAAAATGATCTGAAACGGTAATAGCTGTAAAGGACTCAGGGCTAGTCCACCGGGCAAACTCAGCCCGGTGGCTTCTGCCTGAGAGAGAAACGCCAGCAGCAGGCTAAATACCAGCAGCAGCGATACATCAGATAGCGCACTGCCGGTCAAAATTGCGTCTGGAATGCCCTTTTGAACGCCCCATCCTAACCTCTTTAGCCGCAGCATTCCAGGTACAATGACGGCGGGCGATTCTGCACCGACAATGCAGCCGAGCAAGAGTCCGGTAAGAAAATCGAAGTTTAGCAGCCAGATGGATATAACGGCGACTACGATCGCTTCACAAGCCCCCGGCAAAAATCCTAATCTCAGCGCTACGGTTCCCTGCTGAGCCAGCTTTTCTCGGTCTAGACCCAAGCCCGCCTTCATTAGGATGACCATTACCGCAATTGTCCTCAGCGCATCTGCCGCGCCCAGCGTTTCAGCGCCAATGACGTTCGCAACCTGGGGGCCAAGCAAAATTCCAGCTAATATCATGCCCACTAGCGGCGGCGCTTGGAGTCGTCGGGCGATTTGTCCCAAGCAGAAACCCGCCAACAGTATCCAAATAATGCTCGCTAACATTACGCCCCACTAAAGCGATTGTCCGATCCTTTGACATCACGACTCTTAGCTCGACTGAACCTAACTTCCAATAACCCTATCGCTCAGTCGCCATATCGTTCATAAAACGCTGTCCAACAGACCTTCGCAAGCATCCGTTAGCAGCTCAATCACATAGTCAAACCCGGCCTCCCCCCCGTAATAAGGATCGGGCACTTCTTCATCGTCGTGGTGGCGGCAAAAGCTGCACATCAGCTTCACCTTGATAGCATATTGATTCGCGTTGTCCAGAGAGAGAATATCTTGATAATTGCTGCGATCCATCGCCAAAATCAGATCGAAGTCTTCAAAGTCTGCAATCTCAAACTGACGAGCGCTGCCGGTTAGGGTCACTCCTTTTTTTTGAGCCGCCACAGCCATACGGCTATCGGGCTTGCTGCCAATGTGGTAGCCCGCTGTCCCTGACGAATCGCAGGTGATGCGATCGCCCAACCCCCGCCTATCGATCAAATGCTGCATGATATTCTCAGCAGACGGAGAGCGGCAAATATTCCCCAGGCAAACAAAAAGGAGTTTGGTCGTCATCACAGCAAACATCATCCCGTATTCAAAAATCTTGTAGGATAGGCATCTCGCCTGTCTTAAATTTTGCTCAAGACGGCCAAAGCAGCCACCCCACAAGCATTATTGTCTGGCGCTTGGCCGCTACATACCCGGCAGATTTAGCCCGCCCGTTAGCTCTTCCATTTGCTCGCGCATGGTCGCCGTAGACTTGTTGTAGGCATCCACCATCGCCGCCTTCACCAAATCAGAAAGTACCTCAGCCCCTTCACCCAGCGCCTGCTCCGAAATCACAACGCTTTTAGGCTCCTGGTTCCCGCTCATCGTCACCGTCACCATCCCGCCGCCAGCGGTGCCCTCAATCTCCATTTGCTCCAGTTCTTCCTGAAGCTTTTTCGCGCCTTCTTGAACCTGCTGAGCCTTCTTGAATGCCTCAGTAAGCTCCTTCATTTTGCCGAGGCCAAATCCAAATCCTTGCCCTTTTGTCATGATTAGCTGGGGTTTAAACAGTAAATAACTGTCAAACTATACCACTGGCTCGAAAATTTGACTTCGGCTACGCTCAGTCAACGGGTGGGTAGCCAACATCTCGAATGCAGCCCGGTGGCCGAGCGGAGTCGAAGCCACGCTACTCAAACAAGCCAACCAGCTTCACTTCCGTCTCTAGCTCAACCCCATTCCGCTCGAAAATCACCGCCTGCGCATGACGAATCAGAGCCAGCACGTCATCTGCCTTAGCCCCGCCCAAGTTAACGATAAAATTGGCATGTAGCGTAGAAATTTGCGCCTCACCCATCTGGTAGCCCTTCAGCCCTGCCTGCTCTATTAGCTGCCCTGCGCTATAGGGTTTCGGATTACGAAAAACGCTGCCACAGTTCGGCAAATGGTAAGGCTGAGTTGTTCGACGCTGCTTGAGGTCGTCAGCGGTCGCCGCCTTTACGTCATCTGAACGATGGCCCGGACTGAGCTGGAACGTTGCGCTCGTTACAATGCAATCGCTCCCCTGCAAATTCGATGTCCGATACCGATAGTCCAGGTCATCCGGCTTCAGCACCTGTAGCGTACCGTCTAGATCCAAAACTTCCGTCTCCACCAAAATATCGGCGGTTTCTCTCCCATGAGCGCCCGCGTTCATCACCACCGCACCGCCCACCGTCCCCGGAATGCCAATCGTCCACTCAAATCCTTGCAACCCATTACGAGCCGCCTTCCAAGCCAGTGAAGACCACGGTTCTCCCGCTGTGGCCACCACTCGGCCAGTCGTCGCATCAAACTCACTGTGACGCAGCGCCCTGGTGCAAATAATCAAACCCGGCAGTCCTCGGTCACTAACCAGCAAATTAGAACCCGCGCCCAATACAGTAATTGGGTGTCCCTGCTGGTTTCCCCAGGCCACCGCATCCTTCAATTGGTCGGGATGCTTAGGCAGTGCCAGCCATTGCGCACGGCCCCCTACTTTAAACGTGGTGAGCTTAGCCAGCGATGCATTCGGCGTTATTTCCAGGTCGCTGTCGAGCCGGACGAGCTGAGTTTTAAGCTGAGTTGAGTTAGCGGCCATGATGCCTACCACGTTCGCGCGGCCTCTCCTAAATATATGCAGACATGTGCAAACTTAAGTCAGAGCAGCTTCCGGCTGTGGCACCCACTGATAAGCCTTCATCACCTCAGGAATGATCTGGTTGAGGTTACCAGCCGTTAAGAAAATAACGATGTCGCCAGGGCTAAGGGTCGTAGCCAGCGTTTGCGTTACTTCCTGTAGCGTTGCCTGATATTCGGTATGAGGATTGTGCTGCGCGATCGCCCGCATCACCTGCTCGCCCGTAATCCCAGACGTATTCGTCTCGCCCGCACTATAAATGTCGGTCACAATCACTCTATCCGCACTGCCAAACGCCGTCGAAAACTCATCTAGCAGCGTAAAAGCTCGACTGTAGCGATGCGGCTGAAAAACGGCCACTACTTTTCTAGGCATCCCGGACGGCAGCTTGCCGCTGCGCTGAACTTCCGCCGCCGCTAGCGTAGCGGTAATCTCGCTGGGGTGATGGGCGTAGTCGTCAATAAACAGAATTTCGTTATGCAAGCCGCGATGGTCGAACCGCCGCGCGGCTCCTTCAAAATTTGGTAAATGCTGAGAAATCGCCTCAAAGCTTACCCCTAACTGACGGGCCACCGCGATCGCCGCCAGCGTATTACTCAAGTTATGCAAACCCAACAGCGGCACGGTCATCATCCCTAGCGACTCACCCCGCTCAATAATTTCCGCCGTCGTCCCTTCAGCCAGCTCAGTAATATTAGTGGCAATATAATCTGCGCCAGAATTAGCATCGAGGCTGTAGCCAATAGCGGGCTGAATACGATCGCGCACCGTCGGACAATCCACGCTGCCAATCACCGTGCCGCACTTCGCCACAAACTGCTCAAAAATATCCACAACCTGATCGAGACTGCTGTAGTGGTCGGGATGATCCAGCTCAATATTCGTAATCACGCCAATGTGCGAAGAGAGCTTAACTAAAGAGCCGTCCGACTCATCTGCCTCAGCCACAACATAGTCGCTTTTGCCCTCGTAGGCATTGCCATCCCAGGTGCTAACTTCGCCACCGATAATAATCGTAGGATCGACGCCTGCTTTAAGCAGTAGATAGCCGGTGATGCTGCTGGTGGTGGTTTTACCGTGGGTGCCGGCGATCGCAATCCCCTTGCGCTCATTCATCAGCGCCGCCAAAATATCCGAGCGGTGAAATACCGGACAGCCCAAGGCTCTAGCCTCTGCGAACTCTACATTGTCTTCACCAATGGCCGTAGAACACACCACCTGCGGCAACTGGGTCGCCTCACCGCCATGCAAATGAGTAAAAAACGAAATATTCTCAGCCTGCTGCTGATTAAAAACATAAGCGCCCTTACTCTCCAACCGTCGCGTAATGTGGCTCAAGCGCAAATCCGAGCCAGAAACCGGCAGATCTCGACAGGCCAACACATGCGCCAACGCTGACATGCCAATTCCACCAATTCCAATAAAGTGAAACGGTCTGCCGCTGAAATCCACGGGCGAACTCAGCCCAGACAGATCAAACATCTAACTTCCTCTTAAGCCGTGGCACATCATTCATAATCAGGCGTATCATACCAGGAATCTTTAGCGAACTCTAAAACCCTAATGGCCGCGATCGCTCATCGCCATCCTCATCACAACTCCCATCGCAACTGAGTATAAAACCCTACTGCAAATCAAAGCGGGGTGACCCCAATGCGATATGATAGTCAAGATTAATAGATTCTGTAGAGATTGCTTTGGCCTTACTTTCGGCTGCCGATTGCAGCCATTAACGCTCCCAGTGATCGGCTAGCAAACAGCGAGCACGCAGGCAGGCCATAAGGACAATGGCCGGGTCTTAATAGACCCAAAAACAAGACAATTGGGCAAACAACCCAACCGTCGAACTTGAAGACTGAATACTATCTTTTTTTAGAGAACAAGAGGTTAACGCGCAGTGGTTAGAGTAGCGATCAATGGTTTTGGGCGAATTGGCAGAAATTTCTTACGGTGTTGGCTGACACGAGAGAATAGCAATCTCGACTTGGTCGCTGTCAACAACACTTCTGACCCGCGCATCAACACGCATCTATTAAAGTACGACTCCTTGCTAGGCCGCTTAGACGCAGACATCTCCTACGATTCTGACTCCATGACCGTCAACGGTCACAAAATTAGGTGCTACTCCGACCGCAACCCCAGCAATCTCCCCTGGAAAGACTGGGGCATCGATCTAGTCATCGAATCCACCGGCGTTTTTAACAGTGAAGAAGGCGCATCTCGCCATATTGAAGCCGGTGCCAAAAAGGTTCTCATTACCGCACCGGGTAAAGGCGGACACATAGGCACCTATGTCATGGGCGTAAATGACCAAGACTACGAACACGACAAGCAAAATGTCGTCAGCAACGCGAGCTGTACCACCAACTGTCTAGCGCCCGTCGTCAAAGTCATCAACGACAACTTTGGCATCGTCAAAGGCACCATGACAACCACGCACAGCTACACCGGCGATCAGCGAATTTTAGACGCTAGCCACCGCGACCTGCGCCGAGCAAGAGCCGCAGCGGTCAACATCGTACCTACCACTACCGGCGCAGCCAAAGCCGTTGCCTTAGTCATTCCAGAAATGGAAGGCAAGCTCAACGGCATTGCCCTACGCGTTCCCACACCAAACGTTTCTATCGTTGACCTGGTTGCACAAGTCAGCAAGCAGACGATCACCGAAGAAGTCAACGAAGTGCTGAAGAACGCTTCTGAAACGACGATGAAAGGCATTTTGGGCTATACCGAAGAGCCGCTAGTTTCTGTAGACTTCCGCAAAACTAACGAATCTGCCACTATCGACTCTCAGCTTACGCTGGTAATGGATGGCGATCTGATGAAAGTGATTGCCTGGTACGACAACGAGTGGGGCTACAGCCAGCGCGTTGTAGACCTCGCTGAGCTAATTGCGAAGAAGTGGAAAGACTAACTGAAAAGTCAGAAAGATGAAAGTCAGAAGATGACAGATAGCTAACTAAAAGCGGGGACACTATGTTCCTGCTTTTTTTTGCTTTCGTATTTATAGCTTATGCTATCTACTGGTATAGGGGTTTACTGATGTCTCTAGGAGCCTTATACAGCGGAATATTAGCCTATCGTCTACCCATTGTGTTGCTCTTGTTTGGCAGTCCATGGGTGACCTATTTAGCCTGCCATCTGATTCCAGGCAAAGGAGAAGAACCCTCCCTCCTGAGTCTAAATCTGGCCCTCTCAACGCTGAGCGTTTTAATGTGGGTAGGCTATCTGGCCTTTGCTACCAATACGGGCGGCTGGGCCAAAGTAGTTAACCAGGCAGACTTCATGCTGCTGGTGCTACCGATTTATCACGTTGGGGTTTCGCTCTGGCTATCTCAACTGCGTCTACCGCTCCAGCGCATTCCAGCCTTTAGAACAATGCAGGGATTGGTGATGCTAGAAGCCGCATTTTTTGCCCTTTCCTGGGTGCTTTCAAAGATTAGAATCGTTTTGTTCTCCTATTTACCCTTTGGCACTTTCTTAGGCTTGATGGCGCTGCTGGTTGTGCTGGGATACGTCGGGTATCGCAAGATCGTTGAATAGATAGCTACAGAAACAATTAGAGAATAGGTAGAGGCACAGGCAAAAATGTTAGGCTAAGCGCAGTGACGTGATAGCTATTCGTCCTCTATTCTTGTCTGCTCTTTATGCCTAATTTTTGTGTCTAATTCGGTCTTCTCTGCGGAGAAACTTCTGTTTACGCCAGCGGCTACCAGCGATGATGCGATTCCGCTAATTTTTGCCTTTCCTAACACCTATACCGTAGGCATCACTAGCTTGGGCTATCAGGTGGTCTGGTCGATGCTGGCGCAGCGTAACGACGTAGCGGTCAGTCGTCTATTCACCGATGTCAGCGAAGCTTTGCCAGCCCAGCTTGAGCTAATGGGATTCTCTCTCTCGTGGGAGCTAGATTACGTCAACGTCCTAGATTTACTAGAGCAGCAAAAAATTCCTCTCAGAGCCAACCAGAGAGAGAATGAACATCCGCTGGTGTTTGGCGGTGGCCCGGTGCTCACTGCAAATCCCGAGCCCTTCGCCGCCTTCTTCGACGTTATTTTGCTGGGCGATGGCGAAACGCTGCTGCACGACTTTTTGGATGCTTACCAGCAAGTACGGGAGTTAGATCGGCGATCGCAGCTCAAGTCCCTAGCCCAAATCCCCGGCCTCTACATCCCAGAACTATACGCCGTCACCTACGAAAGCGACGACGGGCCAATTGCCTCTATTGCGCCCATAGACAACGACATTCCGGCCATCGTCAAAAAGCAAACCTACCGGGGCAATGTCCTTTCGGCCTCCACCGTTGTCACCGAAAAAGCCGCCTGGGAAAATATCTTCATGGTAGAGGTGGTTCGCAGTTGTCCAGAGATGTGCCGGTTCTGTCTGGCTAGCTACCTCACCCTGCCCTTTCGAGCGGCCAGCATAGAAGCCTCCCTTATTCCCGCCATCGAACGGGGACTACAGGCCACACGCCGACTCGGACTACTCGGCGCTTCGATCACGCAGCATCCAGAGTTTGAAACGCTGCTGGACTACATCAACCGGCCCGAATACGACGACGTTAGGCTGAGTATGTCGTCGGTGCGTACCAACACTGTGAACGAAAAG
Organism: Nodosilinea foveolarum; assembly: GCA_003242035.1. Taxonomy (GTDB): domain Bacteria; phylum Cyanobacteriota; class Cyanobacteriia; order Phormidesmidales; family Phormidesmidaceae; genus Phormidesmis; species Phormidesmis foveolarum. Next base: position 8,722 of record QBMC01000077.1, read on the forward strand.
CTGGCGAAAACGCTGGTCGAGCACGGGTCTAAATCGGTGACTATCGCGATCGAAAGCGGATCGCAAAAAGTGCGCGATATCGTCAACAAAAAGCTAGACACTGCCGAAATTGAAGTCGCGGCGCAGCAGGCCAAAGCGGGCGGACTTAAGGCCCTAAAGCTGTATGGGATGGCAGGCGTCCCCGGAGAAACTGAGGCGGATCTTATACAGACCGCCGATTTACTTAAAGCGCTTAAACGCAAGGTGCCCGGACTTAGATTCACGCTTGGATGCAGCACTTTTGTACCCAAAAGCCACACGCCTTTCCAGTGGTACGGCGTTACCCGGCAGGCCGAAAAGCGCCTGAAGTTTTTGCAAAAGCACCTGCGCTCAGACGGCATTGACTTTCGCCCCGAAAGCTATAGCTGGTCAGTCATTCAGGCATTGATTTCGAGAGGCGATCGCCGCTTAGCCGATCTACTAGAACTCACACGCGGCTATGGCGACACCCTGGGCAGCTATCGCCGCGCCTTCAAAGCGCTAAAAGGAAAGTTGCCGCCCTTAGATTTCTACGTCCATGAACAATGGCCAATTAGTCAAACACTCCCCTGGGAACATCTGGCAGGGCCGTTGCCAAAAGAGACGTTGGCAACGCACTTACTAGAGGCTCAGCAGTATATGAGCATAGAGTAACGCTAGCTTCTACAACTTTGAATCGCTGACTAAACCGCAGAGAAAGGCTGCTTACGCTCTAGCGTTTTCTCTGCTTGTGGCTTCGCCTGGTAGGCGGCAGCAGCTCGTAGCTTGCTGCTGATAATACACGGCAGCGTAATCGGCCACAGCAGCGTAGCCACTGTAACAAAGGCCCAGGCTTCGACGCTAACTTTACTCGCCGTGCTGTCTTTAAGAAAAGCTCGAATAGTCAGAGTGGCGGTCGCGCTAGCCGCAATCCAATAAGTAAGAATCATGAGCTGGTTGAGGGGATGTAGGGTGATACAGGCAAGTTTTCCCGAGAAAGCCAGACACTAGCGCAAATATCGCAATCCGCTAGAGGCACTCAGCAGATCGCGCTGCACTTCGTTAGTCATCGTCAGGGATTTGAAGATCACTCACTTAATTTGTAGAGCAGGGCGGGCAGGGCTGTAGGTTGGTGAGAACGTATTGTCTTTTTTACACCCGCTCTAATCAATCATCAACTACCTCCACCCAAATTCCGCCAAGTTTTCCGTCTCTTAATCGAAGCGACTAGGTTTGTGAGGTTATATCGAACTTAGTCAACACGACTAACCGCTGCTGCTCCTGCCCAGTCCATCAGTTTCTGAGCGGCCTGCTCCGGGTTTCGCCCGGTAACGTCCACTTCTGGCACCGCCTGCTCGCGCTGCTCTAGACCATAGCGGTAGGTGCTGTCGTAGTAAATGAGCAAGATCGCAAACGCATGGGTCAAATCGCCCGACTGGATCAGGGCGATCGCCTCCTGAGTTCGCTTTCCCCCCAGCCGCTTCCGAATCCGCTCAGTCGCCGCCACCAGCTCGGCTTTATCCGCCTGACCGTAGATATCGACCAGCAGCGCCAGCCGCTCCGGAATAGGCCGCGTAATCTCCACCGCCGTCGCCGCCGCCATCTGTTCAAACAGCTCTACCGGCACCCGGCAAGGCCCCACCCGCCGACTCTCCGCCTCTACCCAAACAGGCCGCTCCGCCGAAAAACTAGACCAGTCCATCGCAATCAAATTCTCAAAATGCTCGGTACTCGGCTGCGGCGGCAAACAAACCGCCCCAAAGCTACTCCCCCGATGACTCGCATGGCCTTCCAAATCGAGCATTTGCTCGCCCCGCTGCGCCAGCGCCTGCAAAATATCCGTTTTAGCCGTCCCAGTCATTCCGCCTAACAAAATAATCGGCTTAGGCGTGGCCACCGTCCGCCGCACCCACCGACGAAACGCTTTGTATCCTCCTTCCAAAATCACCGTTTGGAAACCTGCCAGATTTAATACCCAGGAGATCGCTCCACTGCGCATTCCCCCACGCCAACAGTGCACCCGCACCCGCTTATCTGGCGCAATCTCCTTCGCGTAGCGAATAAACTCAACAAACTTTGGCCCCGCAATCTCAAACCCTAGCTCTACCGCAGCTTCTCGGCTCTTCTGCTTGTAGCAAGTCCCCACCCGAGCGCGTTCTTCGTTACTAAACAGTGGAAAGCTCATCGCCCCCGGAATATGCCCCTGCTCAAACTCTCCTGGACTGCGCACGTCCAAAATCGGGCCAGCCGCCGCTAAAAACGCATCGACAGACAACCCATTGCCCGAGTTTGGCTCAGCAGCTTGATCGGCAACTGCAAAAACCTTCTGCTCAAGATTTTCCAGATCTAGGGCTTGTACAGACACAAAGACTTCCTACTTACGAGAGTTTGTGAGAACGGCTCACCCCAAAATTATAAAGGGTTAATCGTAATCGACGCGCGATCGCCAGACGAAGCAACGACTTTGCCAATACAGCAGCTCTGCGAATATCCCAAATCGCGCAAACTTATCAAACAGTCTTGAACCGCCTCCGGAGGAATGCTCGCCAGAAGTCCACCAGAGGTTTGCGGGTCAAACAGAATTTGAAAAATGGGTTGAGTTGCGATCGCCCCATTCACCTGAATTACATCAATAGCATTTTTTCGATTTCTCTCGTACAAAGAACTCACAAATCTGCTCTCCAAAACCTGTTCTACTCCAGCTAGGAGAGAAATACTGCCGAGATCTAAGTCCACATCAACCGGATTATCCTTGCGCCCTAGCATTTCCAACAAGTGTCCGGCCAGACCGAACCCAGTCACATCGGTACAGGCCGTCGCACCATACTTCTTTAGACAGTCCGCAGCGCCGCGATTAGAGAGCAACATAGAGGCGATCGCGCCTTCAATCCACCGACCCTTCGCGCTGCGCTGCATATCTGCCGCAAACAAAGTCCCCGTCCCCAGCGCCTTAGTCAAAATCAGCGCCTGTCCCGGCACCAGATTGTTCTTCCGCCAGACCTGCTCAGGATCGATCCAGCCATTGCAGGCAAACCCCAAAGAAAGTTCTGTTCCTTCTGTCGTATGGCCGCCCACCAAAAAAGTCTTTGACTCTGCCAGCGCAACCGTCGCGCCCGAAAGGAGCTGATACAAAGTCTCTTCTTGTTTGGCATCAGTGCCGTAGGGAATAGTTGCGATCGCCAGCACGCTATGGCTAGTGGCCCCCATTGCAAACAGATCGCTCAAACAATGGTTCACGCAAATTTGCCCAAACACATAGGGGTCGTCCACCAATGCGCTAAACTGATCGACCGTATGCACCGCCAATTTGCCAGCCGGAACTTGCACAATCGCCGCATCGTCGGGCGCGTCTAGTCCGGTATGAATGCGATCGCGCCCCGGCCAGTCAGCATCACTCGGAGCCTCCGTCCGCACCCGAGCCAGCGCCCGAGTCAACACCTGATTTCCCACCTTAGAGCCACAGCCAGAACAATGCGTTTGTCGTTCGCGTCGAGGGCTGAGCGTAGTCGAAGCCCGCTCTCCTAACGTAGCCATCTCTATCTCTGGGAAATCCGAAAACAAGCCCATGAACTTCCGATCAATGCTGTCTTTCCACCCCCGACACCATTTCGAGTGAATCGCAAACGGCCCCCAAGACGCGATCGCCCGCTCAGTATCCGTATCAATAATATTCAGATACCGACGCTGCGGCGCAAACGGCTTCAGCGGCTGTTCCATTACAAACCGTTTCAAATTCTCATACAGCGGTGGCCCCTGCCGCACCGCAAACACCCCCGCCTTAGGCCGGTGATAATTTACCATTGTCGCCACATCACCCGCCGCAAAGATATTCGGATGAGAACAAGTTTGCAACGTGTCTTTTACAGCCAAAAATCCGTTATCAGTCAGCGCTAAATCTGTTTCTTTTAACCAGGATGGTGCAGAAGCGTTGGTGACCCAGAACGTGCGATCGCATTCCACCGCCAAACCAGACTCACAGATAACCTTCTCAGCACTCACCCCACAGACCGTCTGATTCGTATGCACATAGATCTGTTTCTCTTTACAAAGCCGCTTCACCATCCGCTGCGTCCAACGATTGCGCCCCTTCGCTAAATGCTCGCCCCGCTGAAAAATATGAACCGCAACCTGTTGTTTAGCTGGTTGTTCAGTTTTACCCACAGATCTCATCAATTCCTGAAGTCGAATCTGCATGGCAAAAGCCATCTCCACACCGCCCACGCCACCGCCCACAATACTGATGGTCGCTACGGTCTCGCGATTACTCTCTAACTTTTCAGCCGTTTCAGCCAGATAGCACTTCCAGGCACTCAACAGATCGGGAACAGGCTTAGCCGGAATCGCATATTCCGCCGCACCCAAAACTTTAGACTGAGTTGGCGTACTCCCCACGTCTATAGAAAGTGCGTCGTAGGCCAACGGCGGATGATGACGGCAAAATATCTGCTGGCCCTGGGCATCCAATCCCACCATCTCATCCATAATCAGCCGACAGTTCGCAAAGCGCGTTAGCGGTCGTAAGTCGATATGCGCCGTATCAAAGTCGTACAGTCCGGCAATATGGCAGGGCAGCATACCCGAGTAAGGCGTATCGGCCAGATTTGTCACCAGCGTAATGCGCACATCCGCAGGCCAAGGATTCATCCCCATTTTACGCAGCACTAGGGCATGGCTATGGCCACCGCCTACCAGGATTAAGTCCTTTCTAATCGGAACCGTCGATTGCATGAAGTCCAGGCAAAATCTGCCGCGATAGATAGCCTTACCACTGTAGCGATAATCTGTAGTGGTTAGAGCCAAGCGGTCTGCCGACGGACATGGAATGAATAGCTACGTCCGTGAAGTAGCCTATAATTTTGACAAGCGTTTCAGTTCAAGCGCATAAGTTTAGAATGTCTAAGCCAATGCAATTATGGATTATTCACAGATAGCGTACGAACTGAAGCAGTCTCCAGCGGTTAAGCTGTTGCGCAGTCGGAATGCTGCTTTGGTCGTTAGCTTTTTGCATCAGCAGTTTAAGGCGCAGAAGCAGGCGGTTTTTGTGGCTCAGACCGGTTTGGAGGAAAAGCTGGGCGACTATTTGGAGTATTTGCAGGATGAGGAGACGGAGAGTGAGTGGCGATCGCCCAAGGACTACCTCAAGGACTGGTGCGACAGCGACTGGCTGCGCAAGAGTTTTGACGAAAGCGATGAACCGATTTTGAGTTTGACGCCAGAGACAGAAAGGGCGATCGCCTGGATAGAAGACCTCCAGCAGCGCGACGAATTTGTCGGTACAGAATCTCGATTTTTACAAATTTTCTCGCTGCTTAAAGAGATTCAAGATAGAAGTACAACAGATGTAGAGACGCGGATTGAACAGCTCGAAGCAGATCGCGATCGCATTCAGCAGGAAATAGATCGGGTACGGGCCACCGGAGATGTCTCGGCCTTTAACCAAACGCAGCTACAGGAGCGGTTTCGCTCGGCCAATAAAATGACGCGTCAGCTCGTGGCCGACTTTAAGAGCGTGGAGCAAAACTTTCGGGGGCTAACGCGCCGGGTGCAGGCAGAGCAGCTAGAGAAAGACAGCCGTCGAGGGGCGGTTTTGGGACGAGTGCTAGATGCTGACGACGCCCTCAAAACATCCGATCAGGGGCGCAGCTTTTATGCCTTTTGGCAGTTTTTGATGTCGTCCGCTAAAAAGCAGGAACTGAAGGAGCGCATCCAGGCGGTTTATCAACTAGAGGAGCTAAAGCCGCTGTCGAGACAGTACGAGTCATTGCGGCGAATTGAGTACAGCTTGCTAGATGCAGCCCGACATATTGTGGAATCTAACGTGAGTCTGGCGGCAAAGCTGCGTCAGATGTTGGACGAGCGCAGCCGCCGGGAAAATCGCCGGGTCGCAGAGCTGATTGTAGAAGTTCAGCGGTTGGCGTTGCAGGCAGCGGGCAATGAGCCACCAGAGCCAGATTTTTGGACTTTGGAAGGCGATCCGATCACTCACCTAATTATTGAACGGCCTTTTCATCCTCTAGAAGCCGCCGAGACGCCCAATTTTTCGCTGGATATCATAGACTTATCAGAACCGTCTGGAACAGAGGCGATGGCTGAACTTTTCCAACAGTTTTACGTCGATGAAACTATCTTGGCAGAGCGCATTGATCGGGTGCTAGAAGATCGCTCAGCGGTTGAGTTTACCGAATTGCTGAAACTTTATCCGGTTAGTCAGGGTCTGCCAGAAGTAGTGGCCTATTTGTCTTTGGCGACGCGCTCTTTGCAGCATGTAGTGGATAGCGATCGCGCCGACTTAATCACAGTAAATAGCCTGGAGCCAACCATGCAGCTACAGCTCAAGCTACCGTCAATTGTCTTTCACCGCTAAGGTTACCGTCGTTCTAACATTCTTTCCCCAACGCCAGCCATGCCGCCAACCGAGTCATTACCACTCCCCTCTGCGCCAGAGCCTCAACCTTACGCGCCGGTTGTGATCAAGCTATTGCAGGGCGTTCTGTACAGCGACGATTGGCATTGGGATCGATTGCAAAGCTACCTATCGCAGATTGAAGATTATTTTGGCCAAATTGGACTGCAAGTTAGAAACTTTGAGACGGAAGGATTTGCCTATCTGTCTCAGTCTGGAGAGGCATCTGAAGAAGAGTCTGAGAGCAGCACAGAAGCTTTGCCCCGGCTGACGGCCAGACGACGATTGAGCTTTAAGCAAACCATATTTTGCGTACTGCTACGAGAACAGTTCAGACAATCTGATGCCAGCGATGCGACTGGACGCCTAATCTTGAGTATTGATCGAATTCGAGAGCTGTTGCAGCCGTATTTGCCAGAGAGTAATAACGAAAGTCGGTTTCGGCGAGAGGTGGTGAGATTGGTAAAGCAGGCTGAAGAACTGGGCTTCTTGAAGCGGCTGGCTAGCGAGGAAGAGAACTACGAAGTGCGTCCGATTTTGAAGGCCAAGATTGACGCTGAGATGTTGGAGCGGCTGAAGCAAAAGCTAGAAGAGTATGATGGAGGAGCGCTGACAGAGGCGTCATGATTGCGCCAGCGTAAAGATGACCAGAGGAAAATGACCAAACAAAACTGACTAGAGAGGAATAAGAGCCGATTATGCAACCATCCCCAGATCTCCAGATAGCTGAAGAGATTCAGGCTGTGGCGATCGCGCCGTCTGAAATAGACAAATCTGCGACAGAAAATTCTGCAACAGACCCAGCAGCGACTGAAACGGCAGCAGGATTCCGACTGCAACAAGTAGAAGTCTTAAACTGGGGAACCTTCGAGCAGCGGCCCTGGAACTTGTCTGTCAATGGCGGAACGGCGCTGCTAACCGGCGCTAACGGGTCAGGGAAATCGACCCTGGTAGATGCAATAGTGACGCTGCTGGTGCCGAATAAAGGCGGTAGCCGCAGCTACAACAAAGCCTCTAGCACGTCTGGCAAGTCGGAGCGAAATGAGAAGAGCTATGTGCAGGGCGCGTATGGCCGAACGCGCTCTGAAGATTCTTATGCGTCTAAGACCAAATACTTAAGAGAGAAAGGGGCGCTGTCGGTACTGTTGGCCCATTTCTTTGATGCACTGAGCGAGCAGACGGTAATGCTGGCACAGGTGCTGTGGATGGACGCAGGAAAAGTGCGTAAGTTTTTTGGGGTGAGCGATCGCCCCCTATCTATTGCCGAAAACTTTGCGCAGTTCGACAGCATCAGCGAGCTAAAGCAGCAGCTACAGACCAATGGCGCAGAACTGTTCGATGGGTTTTCCGCCTACAGTCAGCGGTTTCGCAAGCGGATGGGCCTTCAGTCTGAAAAAGCCCTCGATCTGTTCAATCAGACCGTGAGCATCAAAGAAATTGGAGGACTAAACGACTTTGTGCGTAGCCACATGCTAGAGAAAGCAGACGTGCAGGCGAAAATTTTGGCGCTGCAAGAGAGCTACGAGAATTTGACGGTTTCGCATACAGCTATTCAAAAGGCCAAGCGACAGCTAGAGGGACTAGAGCCGCTAACCAAAGCCGCCAAGCGATATGCAAAGCTAGAGAAAGATTTGAGTTCGCTGGAGATATTTCGAGTTGCCACGCCGATCTTTTTTGCCAGAGAGCAGAAAGCGCTTTTGGTAGAGACGCTAAAACAGATTGTAGAACAGCTAGCTCGAACGCAAAGCCTGCGGGAAAAGGACGATCAGCAGGTGGCGAATTTGCGAGCGGATGAGAAGCGCCTGGAAATTGCGATTTCGCAAGATAGTGGAGCGATGCGGATACGGGAATTAGAGCAGGCGATTGAGCGAGCGCACCAAACCGTCCAAGCCAAAAAGCAGTGCGCTCAAGACTACAACAAACTCGCCGCCAAACTAAAACTAGCTGAGTATGATAATCGCGAGAGTTTCTATGCCGCTAAAACGCAAGGTGAAACGCTACGTCAGGAAATCGCCGATGCCCTGCAACAGCTAGAACAGCAGCGAGATGCTCAAAAGCTACGACAGGCTGAATTTCAGGCACAGCAAAAAGAATTAGAAGATGAGCTAACCTCTTTAGGCAGTCGAAAAAGTCAGATTCCGATGAGTAATTTAGCTTTGCGCGATCGCCTCGCCAACGAACTCAACTTAGACAGCTACCAACTCCCTTTTATCGGAGAACTCCTCCAGGTTCGCTCAGAAGCAAAAGAATGGGAAGGGGCAATTGAGCGACTGCTGCGCGGATTTGGCCTTTGCCTGCTAGTGCCACAAGTGCATTACAGAGACGTGAATGCGTACGTGAATAAAACACATTTACAAGGGCGAGTGGTCTACTATCGCGTGACGCCATCGGAGCCTGATCCAACGCAAAGAAGTAACGATCCCAAACGGGTGCCTTCTAAGCTGAACATTAAGCAAGATGACGAAACCTTTTATCAGTGGCTTCGCGAGCGGCTAGCGCAACAGTATAGCTACGTCTGCTGCGAGTCGATTGCGCAGTTTCAGCGAGAGACCACAGCGATTACGCCAACTGGGTTAATTAAAAGTGGCGGCGAGCGGCATGAGAAAGATGATCGATCAAAAATAGGCGATCGCAGCAAATACATTTTAGGTTGGGACAACGCCGATAAAATCAAGGCTTTAGAGTCAGATTTACAACAGGTCAAACTAGGAGGGGCGCAGGTAGAACAGCAAATTCGCACTCTAGAACGAGCGCAAAAGAAACAGCGTGACCGGGCGAGCTGGCTACAGGACTTTGCGCGGATTGCTGAATTTTCTGATATTGACTGGCGTTCGGCAGAGAGCGATCGCCTGGAACTAACGCAGCAAAAGCAAAAGCTTGAAAAAGCGTCCAATCAGCTCAAGCTGCTCAAAACCCAGCTAGAGACAGCTCAAGCAGAACTCGCACGAGTAGAACAACGACGAGAACAGTCTATTCGAGAAATGCAAACGCTAGAAGACAGTCAGCGCCGAAATCTGGCAGCGCAGGCACAGTGTGAAAAGAAACTGTTATCAATAGAAGAAATCGATCTGACTGCTTTTGAGCAGGGCATGGCGAAGACGCTGAAAAAATACCCGATGACCCTAGAGAGTATTGTTCAAGATGAGGCGGATCTCAAAGAGGTGATTCAAGCGCAGTTGACGGAAGCGCGATCGCAGCTCAGCAGCACTCAAAGCACCCTCGAAAAAGCCATGCTCCGATTCAACAACGATTTTCCCGAGACGACCTTAGAGATAACAGCTTCTATTGAGTACCTGAGTGAATATTTAGCGCTAAAAGCCCAAATTGAAAAGGACGATTTGCCCAAACATGAAGAGAGATTTAAGGCGCTGATGAACGAAAAGGTAGTGATCGCTATCTCGATGTTCAAAACAGATCTAGAGCGCCAGGAAGAAGATATTCGCACCGCCATCGACGATCTAAACCAGTCGCTAGAGCAGATTGACTATACCGATTCTACCTATATCAAGCTGTGCTACGACCAAACGCGCAGCCAGGAAATAAAAGACTTCAAAGCAGATCTGAAGCTTTGCTTGGGCGATGTGGCCCGTCAGTCTGAGGCCGATCATGAGACGCGATTTCAAAATATTCGCACTCGGCTAATTGACCGATTTAAGTCGGGCGATCGCTGGACAAAGCTGGTAACCGACGTACGCAACTGGCTAGACTTTTCAGTCAGCGAGCGGTATCGAGCCGATGAGGAGGAAAAAGAACACCATACCGACTCTTCGGGAAAATCGGGCGGGCAGAAGGTGAAGCTAGCCTATACGATTTTGGCTTCGGCGATCGCCTATCAGTTTGGGCTAAACCCATCGCCAGATCAAAATGGCGATCGCCACAAATCTTTCCGCTTTGTAGTCATTGACGAAGCCTTCAGCAAATCGGACGACAGCAACGCTCGCTATGCGATGGAACTGTTCAAAAACCTACAGCTACAGCTTTTAGTGATCACACCACAAGATAAAATTCATGTGATAGAACCCTACATTTCTAACCTTCACTATGTCTCTAATAACGCAGAGGGCAGCTATTCAGAAGTAGCTTCTCTCTCAATCGAAGCCTACCGAGAAAAACGCGAACAGACTGTTCAGGCAAATCGTGATTAATCCCACCGAAATCAAGCAAAAAGCTCAGCGAAAATATCCCACCTTTCTCGCTTCAACGATAACAGGTGAGCCGTTTTTTCCTTTAGCGCTGCCCGTTGGAAAGCTGCCGAAAGACTTTGCTAGTCTAAACCAATCAGTCCCTGAGCTAATGGCCCAGTCCAAGGACACTTTGGGCTATGGCTATGTGCTAGAGCTAAGAACTCGAAACCATCGCGAGCATGGCCCGCAATCACTTCCTGAACGAATCTATATCGAAGATCGGGACGACTATTTAAAGCTACTTAGGACTGACCCATCAATAACTGTCATTTTCATCTGATTCCATCAGGCTTTAAGCT
>QBMC01000078.1 GCA_003242035.1 Nodosilinea foveolarum
TACTTAAACATTACTTCATTGCCCCGTCTGCAACCCCCATTCGTGCAACAACGCCCCCATCACTTGCAAAATCGCCGCTATTAATCTGTTCGCAATCTGAATATTAATATCATCTTCGCGAACCACCTCGATCAGCTCTCCTGTATCTAGCAAACGGTAATTTTTTGATTCTGCCTGTAGCTCACCATCGTCTAGGTATTCTTGATAGCTTCTGTAGCGACGAATAGTGTAAGTCATCAGCTTTAACCCTCAACTATCTGTACTCCCTAGAATAACGTTTCATCGCCAGTAGCCTCACTGATAGGATCGCTGTCGGTATAGAATTTGTGGGGTAGCTTTAAACATCCCTCCCTTGCGAATCTCTTCAAAAATCGCGATCGCCCTCAGCAGCGCGTTGGCCATGCCACTCCTATGGAGTATCGCCCTCTCCCTACCCAGCGCCTACGCATTCGAGCCACTTCCCCTCAGAAGGCTCGTCTGCCAAGAAGCTACACAAGCCGCAGCCCTCATCGAGCTAGACAACCAGCTACTCAGCGAATCTCTCGCCGCCGGAGATCGAGCATCACTGCTAGCCGCTATCGACAACAGTTTGGCCTATATGGAAACGCCCGACTCCGTGACCGACTACGAAAACTACTCAGTTTCCGGGGTTACCCACAGTCGAGTTCAGCGCAGCCTGATTCGCTTTCGCACCTTGCTTTTAGAAAGCGAATCCGCCGCAGACTTGCAAGCAGCGATCGCCAACAATTTCACCTTCTACCAGTCCATCGGCCAAGACGAAGCAGGCACCGTCGCCTTCACCGGCTACTTCGAACCCACCTATACTGCTAGGCTCACCCAAACCGACAAATACAAATACCCGCTCTACAAAAGCCCACCCAACTTAGAAACCTGGGCCGAACCCCACCCCACCCGACTAGAACTAGAAGGAGCCGACGGACTACAGGCCGACCAAGGCCCGCTAAAGGGTCTAGAACTGGTCTGGCTTAGCAGTCGTTTAGAAGCCTTCCTTACGCAAGTTCAAGGCTCCGCCAGACTACAGCTTACAGACGGCAGCACCCTATCCGTTGGCTACGATGGCCGCACCAACTACCCCTACACCAGCATGGGCCGCGCCCTCATCGACGACGGCATTATTTCAGAAGAAGAACTCACGCTGCCTGTCCTCCTGGAATACTTCGAACAAAACCCCGAAGCGTTAGACCGTTACCTTCCTCGCAATGACCGCTTCATCTTCTTTCGCAAAACTGACGGCGCACCCGCCACCGGCAGCCTCGGGTTTCCAGTGACTGCGGGCAGATCTATTGCAACAGACAAGTCTGTCATGCCGCCCGGAGCCTTAGCCTTAATCAACTTGAACCTGCCTCAAATCAACTCAGCAGGTGAAGTCGAAACAAAGCTAACTAGCCGCTTTGTCTTAGACCAAGACACCGGAGGTGCCATCAAAGGGGCAGGTCGCGTAGATATTTTCATCGGCACCGGCACAGACGCTGGCAAGGTCGCTGGATTAATCAACAGCACCGGCACACTCTACTACCTCTTACTGAAAGAATAACTACGTATTTTCGGCAAAAAAACCGTAAGGCTCCACATTTACACTGATGAATTATCAGTATCTATTGCCTAAGGTAGGTAACTTTACATATAAGTCGGAGTAACTTCATGTAAGATTTATATCAATAAATAATTGATGGATTGTCTATAACCGGCTTTCCCGCGCCTCTTTCATACGCTTATTTATATTTATCGTCACTATTTGTCAAGGAAGAATATAGCTGTGCCAAAGCCTTGCAGCAAGCCGCTCGCGCAAAATCCATACAAGACCTATAGAGACCCCGTAACCGGGCAGTGGAAAGTAGAGTATCCTGCACAGACACAGCCTTTTACTCAGACAGAGACAGCCTGTGAAAGCACTGACGCAGTAGAACTACTTAAGCATAGGACTAAACTCAGACAGTGGAGGAAGTCATCGCAAACTAAAGTGGCCTAGATTAGGTGCTCAGATAGCTTAGATAAGGGTCTTAGGTATAAGGTCTACGCCAGAGATCCTTATACCTAAGACGCTACTTCACGTAAAACAATAGCCATACTCCGCTCATTGCCACAGCAGCGCCGCAGACCGAGCGCCAACTCACGCGATCGCCCATCACCCTCGCCATTGGCAGCACGAATAGCGGACTCGTTGCCAGCAACGACTGAGCTACGCCCGTAGCCGTATATTTCAACGCTACCTGCTGAAGCCAAATGCCTAGATAGGTCGCAAAGAATGCGGTTGCAGCGACAGCAATCAACAGTTTGGGCGTCCTCAACGCTAGCCAGCTCTTCTGCCAGCGCGATCGCCATGCCTTTGAATACTTCCTAAATGTCTGTCCATCTATCGAACCATCTTGATAAGCGCCTAGCTGCTGAGGTCGAAAAACAATCGAAAAACCCATAAACGCCAGACCTGCCAGCAGCCTAATCAACGTACTCCACAGTGGATCTATCGCTGTATTAGCCAGTGCCGCTCTAGACAGAACCGCGCCCGACGACTGACAGAACACAGCTAGCAGCGCAATCCATAGACCCGGACCCCAAGCAATTACCTTCTTGCCAGGAACTCGCTCACTAATCACCCAAGCAATTCCTGCTAAATTCAGCCCGATGCCTATCACCGACGTTTCGGACAGTTGCTCTGCTAAAAATATCCAGGCCAGCACCGCCGAAACGGGAGGCGCAAGCGTCTCTAATAACAGCGCCCGTCTAGCCCCTAAAAGGTTAATTGCTGAAAAATAGGCGGTGTCACCCAGTCCAATTCCAATCGCGCCGCTAATCAGCAAGTAAACAATAGAAAGGACTGGAAGCGTTAGAATACTAGGGTTCGTTGGGTCAGCTTCCAAAAGAAACAGGGCTTGAGTGCCAAGCGTCACGCCTAAAAATAACAGCGCGAACAAACCCTTTGCCAAATTCAGAACAACCGGTGAGAGTTGCCGTCCCATCCGCCCAAACATCAGCGTTGCGGCTGCCCACAAAAAGGCCGCGCTCAGTGCCGCAATCTCGCCAGTTAGTCCACCGTTTTCCATTCCACACTCATCTTCTAGAAAATCTTCAGCCAATTATTAGGCGATCGCCCACCCCAAAGTCTCTTTATTATCGTCGTCTATCGCAAAAGCCTCATGTCTGTTAACACAGTTGCCCCTACCACGCAAAAAGACATTAGCACCGACGCTTCGCCAGGGCATCACCTGAGCGCTCTACCAGAAGCACTGAGTGCCCGAATGCGATTGCCCCTCAAAATTAGCAACCTCACCCTCAACAGCCGCGTCCTCCAGTCCCCGCTCTCTGGCGTTACCGACAAAGTTTTCCGCCGTCTCGTCCGCCGCTATGCGCCTCAGTCCATGCTCTACACCGAAATGGTCAGCGCCGCCGAGCTACATCATCTCAAAAAGCTCCCCGAAGTCATGGACATCGACCCCGACGAGCAGCCCATTAGCATTCAGCTATTTGATTGTCGTCCTGCGTTTCTCGCCGAAGCCGCCCGCAAAGCCGTAGACCAGGGCGCAGACACCATCGACATCAACATGGGCTGTCCCGTCAACAAAATTACTAAAAACGGCGGCGGCTCCTCCCTCCTGCGCGATCCAGAGACGGCGATCGCCATCGTCAAGGCAGTTTGCCAAGCCGTCTCAGTTCCGGTCACCGTCAAAACCCGCATTGGCTGGTCGGATGATGCGATCAACGCAGTAGAGTTTGCACAGCAAATGGAGGCCGCTGGTGCAAAAATGCTGACCCTTCACGGTCGCACCCGCGCCCAGGGCTACAACGGCATCGCCCGCTGGGATCAAATTGCCAAAGTCAAAGCGGCCCTGACCATTCCGGTCATCGCCAACGGTGATATTTTCTCCGTCGATAGCGCCGTCCAGTGCCTGCTAGAAACTCAAGCAGACGGCGTGATGTGCTCACGCGGCACCTTGGGCTATCCGTTTTTAGTGGGCGAAATTGATTACTTCTTAAAAACAGGTGATCGCAAACTAACGCCAACCGCCATTCAACGGCTGCAATGTGCCAAAGAACACCTGATCATGCTCTGGGACTATAAAGGACTGCGAGGCATCCGTCAGGCCAGAAAGCATATGAGCTGGTACGCCAAAGACTTCGAAAACGCGGCTGATTTACGCGATCGCCTCTGCCAAATAGAAACCGTAGAGCAAGGATGCGAGCTGATAGATAGCGCTATTAGCCGCTTAAAAACCGCTTAAAGAATGTAGCGATCGCACTGCCTGACCCTAGCGCCGCAAAATTAAAGTGAAGGGACGGTTTTACGCCAACCCCTTCCGACCCGCTAGCATGTTATAACTTTTTCTATAAGGGTAGTCGTCTAGATCACATCGTTTACCCAGACCTACACACTCCAGACCCTCACCGACATTAGACCTATGTCCTACGCCAGTTATGCCTCACCCCGTGCCGACATTGGTGAACTGCGCCGACTCAGAAGCCTGCTACCACCAGAGCTGCAAAGTTGGGTAACGGTAGAACCCGCTACTGACGTAGGCCCACCGCTGATTACCTGCGAAGAGCTAGGCCGCGACCAGGTAGAAGTTCAAATCGATTTGACTAAGTGGGAAGAACTCGCCATCGACCAGCGCAACCTGCTGTTCTGGCACGAAGTTGCTCGCGTCCAGAGTGACACCATTCCCCGCGACGGTTGGGAAATGGCAGCGCTAGCGATTGGTTTAGGCGGCGCAGTCGGAGAACTTTGGGTGCAAGACGGTCTTCTCCTTCTTCTGGCGTTAGGACTCTGTAGCGTCTCTGGCTGGAGACTTTACAAGCGTAACAACGGTCAAAAAACCTTAGAAGAAGCCGTTTCCGCTGATGAAAAGGCAATCTCTATTGCAACCCGTTTTGGTTATACACTGCCAAACGCTTACAAAAGTCTGGGTAGCGCCCTCAAAACACTGATTGAGCAAACGCCTAAGAAGAAGCTGCGTGATCGCTATATCCGCCGACTAGAAGCCCTCAAAAAGAGCGCCAACAAAGCAAAACAACAAATGCAAGGGAGTCCGGCCCCGCGCCCCTCTTACTAAATACCTTGCCCTTAATCCCTCCATGCATTCATTTTGTATGGGGGGATTTTTTATTCATTCTTCTGGGTTTTATTCATTCTTCTGGGCCTCATTATCTAAAAGCGAAGCAAGCTTCTCAGCTAGAGATACGGTTGTTGAAGCTTGTAAATCTGCCGCCTCTAATTCAAGCCCGTGATAGTCCACACCCATCTCTGCTAAATTCGCTTGCCACTCCGCGACGCTATCGGTTGCCTCTACAGCCACAATCAGAGGTGCATTTTGCCGCTTTCGGTAGACATCTATCGACTCAAGATTCAAGGCAAAAGGCCCCGGCTCAA
This sequence comes from Nodosilinea foveolarum, assembly GCA_003242035.1. Lineage (GTDB taxonomy): Bacteria > Cyanobacteriota > Cyanobacteriia > Phormidesmidales > Phormidesmidaceae > Phormidesmis > Phormidesmis foveolarum. Next base: position 5,384 of record QBMC01000078.1, read on the forward strand.
ATCGAGGATTGAGCTGCTGATCGTACTCAAACTTACTCAGCATTAGCTGAAAAGAATAGACCCGAGCCGGACTCAGCGTAGACGCATCGGGAATGGACTTCGCCCGAAAAGTTGGCACCATCTCAGAAAATGGCACAGTCACCGATAGCCAAACATCGCGCTCCGTGTCAAGACCGTAAACGTAGGCCGGACTGTCCCAGCCATCGCTATTACGCAAAATAAACTTATACCGCTGGCCATCGCCTTTTAGCCGCAGCCGCAGCCCCTCCCAACCCAAAAAGTTAAAAGGTGGCTCAAAATTCTTTGTTCGCACAGAAGCAAATCCACCCGAATTTTCGACCGAGACATTGCCCGCAAAAGCGGCTTGCCCCTGACCATCTAAAGACAGTCCGCTCTGGCTCACCCCACCCATCACCACATCATCCAGCGTCCCCCAAGCGGCCAGCACTTCGTTAGATTCACTAAAGTCAAACACTCGGCGCTTAGCCATAAGATCCGAGCTTTTGCTCAAGACACTTCCATAACCCTCTAATAAAGTAGACAGTGTGGAAGTTCCTAGCACAATCGTCGTCTCCGCAGAGGCCACTAGAGCAGCTAGCTCCTCAAGCGAGACTGCTCCGCCAGCAACATTACAAAAAACAAAATGAACGGGTCTATCTAACTTTGCTTGCAACTGCTTTTTAAGCAAGCCTTGCCAGGATTCGGAGGGATCTATCCCAACTGAATTTGAGTCCTGAATAGCTGAAATTAGAACAACTATTTTTTTCTTTAACACACTCATATTTACGCCTGTAAATGTGGTTTGTTGCCCCATCAGTTGCTGTAGCCAACGAAAGCTACCCACAAAGGGCACTTCACCAAAGTAGTTAAGTGTTTTTAAAAACCTATTTGCATCCCACGAACGCTGATCAGAAGCAGACATCAAATACCCTCATTTATTCAAACCCTTGATTGAAGCGATTCAAAGACAGTTTAAAAGATAAGTACGCTGCTTAGACATTCTTTTTGCTCTTTTGGGAATTAGTAGATTAAGGGCGCGGTATCAATAGATGCTCAAAACCCAGTTGTTTCGAGGCGAGTCATTGGCAGCTATTGGGCTATATAAGTCCTGATAGCAGTAAGGAGCTTAGCGTCATACAAAACAATCCCAAACGCGTTGGTCTATCCGTAATTATACGGTCAATCAATCAACTGGGGTGATTTTGTTCCACGCTTTCTATAAAAACTTAGTGCAAACCCCTCTCACCCGCTAAAGATTAGCTAAAGCCCGGCAGCATATTGAGTGATAAATGCAACCAAGGCGGTTAGCGTTTGGGCACCAGGGGCGAAGAGTTCTGTAGGTAATTTCCACATTTTTGTTTGACAGTCGCAGTCTATTACATCTTCTAAAAAACAAGAACGCCCAGTCTTAAAGAGTTACTATCCATGCGAGTTCTTCTCTACGCTTACAACTACTATCCCGAGCCTATTGGCATTGCGCCTTTAATGACAGAACTAGCAGAAGGGCTAGTTAAAAAAGGACATCAAGTTCGGGTGGTTACAGCAATGCCCAACTACCCAGAGCGTAAGATTTACCCTGGATACAGAGGCCAACTCTATAAGCACGAAGTTCGCAACGGGGTAGAAATTGATCGCTGCTTTGTTGCAGTGAAGCCCCAACCTGGACTGATTGGTCGAGCAATGCTCGAAGGCAGCTTCATCGGCCTGAGCCTGATCAAAGCGATTAGCGGTTGGAGACCAGACATTATCTTATCTACCAGCCCATCGCTACCGGCCTGCCTGCCCGTTGCGATCGCCAAAAAAGCCTTCCGCTGCCCCGTGGTTCTCAGCCTGCAAGATATTTTGCCAGAAGCCGCTATTCAAACTGGGTTACTCAGCAACGCGCTAGCCATTAAAGTGTTCGAGAAGCTCGAAAAATTCGCTTACGCCAGCGCCACCAAAATCAGCGTTATTACGCCTAGCTTTGCCAAAAACCTTAGAGCTAAAGGCGTTGCAGACAAAAAGATGGCCTGCATCTCCAATTGGGTAGACGTAGACTTTATTGCACCTAGACCGAAAAAGAACAATGCTTTTCGGCGTACGCATGGACTAGAAAACAAATTTGTCGTTTTGTACTCTGGCAATATCGCTCGAACTCAAGGTGTGCGAACCATCATTCATTCAGCCGAGCAGCTAAAAAATAATCCCCACATTCAGTTCGTTGTTGTCGGGGAACCCAGCCAGCTTGCAGAGCTAGAGACCCTGAGCAGTCAGCTAAAAATAAATAACGTAAAGCTGTTGCCGTTCGTCAAGCGAGCAGATCTGCCTGAGATGCTAGCGGCGGCAGATGTGTCTTTAATTATGCAAAAAAAACAGGTGGTAGGCTTCAATATGCCTTCCAAGACGCAGGTCATCATGGCCAGCGGACGACCGATTATTGCCTCTGTTCCTTTAGAAGGTGCTGCTGCTGAAGCCATCGAACGCAGTAATAGCGGCCTTGTCGTAAAGCCAGAATGCCCCACTGGACTAGCGATCGCCATTCAAAAACTGTACAACAGCCCAGAACTTGTTGAAGCTATGGGAGACAACGGGCGGCAGTTTGCTATCAGACACTACTCCTTTAGACAGGCGATCGCCGCCTATGAAAACTTGCTAGCGTCCGTCTTAAGAGAAGAGAGTTCGCGCGGTCTGATACCGACTCAGCCGGTGACTGTCTTAACGCCAGATCTACGAACAGCAGAGAGACAAGAAGTTCGCGAAAGAACGCTCATTTAAAAGAACACACAGATAGACAGAACAAGACAAATAGAACAAAACGAAAGGCTTAGGCTTAGCTTTACCGCTAGGGCTGAGATTTTTGTTCGCTACCAATTTGTTCGCTACTAGTTTGTTCGCCACTAATTTGTTCGCCACTAGTTTGTTCGCCCTCAGTTTATTCGCCATTAAGCTGATCGAGCAGCTTACCCAACCGGCTTTGAGCCTGACCGTAAGCAGCCCAATCTCCTTTCTGTAAGGCTTGTTCGCCCTGCTGGTAAGCCTCAATAGCAGATTGAATAAGATCTACAGGTACGCCATTGGTTTCACCTGCGGGTAAATCAGTCGAGTTAGGAGACTGTGAGGCTAGCTGGCTAGTCTCTGGAAGACTCCCGAATACAGCCTCTAGTGCTTCGGGCAGCGTTTGGCGCATCACGATAGTGTCTTGAAACGCAACAATAACCCGCTTTAACTCAGGGAGCGCGCCCTGATCGGCTTGAAGATAGACCGGCTCAAAATACAGCAGGGATTGATCGATGGGAATTACCAGCAGATTGCCACGAACCACGCTGGAGCCTTGCTGATCCCAAAGAGTGAGCTGCTGGGAGATATCGGTGTTTTGATCGATACGACCTTCGATTTGTTGGGGGCCGTAAACAATGCCCTGCTTAGGAAATTCGTACAGTACTATTTCGCCATAGCGATCGCCATCGCACCGAGCGGCCATCCAAGCCACCATGTTTCCTTTTTTAGCAGGCGTAAAAGGCAAAATTTGCAGAAACTCCTCGCCTTCTTCATTAGGCAGCTTCATGATGACGTAATAGGGATCCATTTGTTCTGTTTCACCGCTACCACCAATTTGACTTGGGAACTGCCAAAGATCTTCGCGGTTATAGAAAACTTCGGTGTTTTCCATATGGTAAGCGCGGTAGATTTGCGACTGAATTTGAAACAGGTTGAGTGGATAGCGAAAGTGGCTACGCAGATCTTCAGAAACTGACGCTATCGGCGTAAACAGCTCAGGGAAAATCTTTTGATAGGTCGAGAGAATAGGGTCGGTGCTATCAACGGGATAAATCGTTAGCGAGCCGTCGTAGGCATCAATCACAACTTTAGCGGCATCGCGAATGTAGTTAGTGCCACTGCTGGCAATATCGGCAAGCTGCGTTTCGCTAGAGAGTAAAACATCTGCATCAGGAGAGGAGAAAAGTGGCTCTGAATAGGGATAGCGATCGCTCGTCGTATATCCATCCATAATCCACTTAAATCGCCCATCTACCAGCGACAGATAAGGATCGCTATCGAGCTGCAAGAAAGGCACAATTTGCTTAGCCCTAGCCACAATATTTCGGTGATAATGAATCTTAGTGTTGTCGGTAAAGTAGTTAGAAATCAACGGTTTAGCCGAACCAATTTCGAAGGCATAAGCCAGACGGCGACCCAAAGACCCAATCGACACGCCGCCCGTGCCGTCGTACTGGTTAGTCGCATTGTCATTACCCTGCGGATAGTCAAACTCGTCTGTACTAGCCCCGGTGTAAACATAGTGGTTAGTCTCTTCGCCGTAGTAAATTCTAGGCTGAGCAATCTCGATATCAGTGGATGTGACCGGTGGAATGTTCTTAATGAAAAAGTCGGGCAAACCTTCTACCGTCACCTGGTTGACCGGACTCATCGCAAGGCCGTAGCCATGGGTATATTTAAGGCTTTTGTTTACCCAGTTTTGGGCAGCTTCGGGCACTTTGCTATAGTCCAGTTCGCGGGCAGCCAGCATTACTTGCCGGTAGTCGCCATCTAGGGTGTAGCGATCAATATCTACGTCGTGAAAGCGGTAGTACAGGCGCAGACTTTGCAGTTCCTGATAGGTGCTAAGTAAAGTCTGATAATCCCAAAGGCGCAAATTGTCTAGCGTGGCCGTATTCTGCGCTAACGCTGCGGTGTCTAAGCTATCAGTCACGGCAAATTTTTCACGCTGTACGTTGGTTAGGCCATAGGCTTGCCGCGTAAACTTTAAGTTGTAGTCAATAAAGGGGGCTTCTTTGTCTAGCTCATTAGGCTCTACCACCACGCTTTGCTGAATCCAAGGGTATAGCCCGCTGATGGTGAGAAAAACCAAAAAGTACAGAGCAATGCTGGTAATCGGTAGTGAAAAGCCCTGCCGCCAGAGCGAGACAATAAATAGCCCAGCCACCACCAACGTCACCACGCCCATAATGCTAAAGGCATGAAGCCGAGCGTTCGCATCGGTGTAGCCCGCCCCAAACACAACGCCTGCTGGAGAATAAAGCAAATCGTAGCGAGCGAGCCAGTAGCCCCAGGATAGAACCAGCGCGATCGCACTCAAAAGCACACACAAATGTGTCTTCACCGCGCCAGTCAAGAAATACTTCCATCCCCGCTCCAGCCGAATCTCGCCCCGCAGCGCGTAAATAATCAGCGCTAGCATCAAGGCCCAAATCAGCAGCTCCAAACTTTCCTGCTGCAACCCTTGATAGATCGGCATCCGAAAAACATAGAAGCCCACATCCCGCCCATAAATAGGATCGGCAATATCGAACGCCGTCGGGTTTAAAAACTTCAGCACAGGCTCCCAGGATTTTGCGCCTCGCTGCGCTGCCCCAATCGCCAGCAGCACAATCAAACTCACGCCGCCGTAAATAGTGATACTGGGAATCAGCGGTGTCCAATCGCTGTTGCTAGGCGCATAGAAAGGGCGATCGCGCGTTAAATACAGCGCTAGCCAGTAGTTAGCGAACAGCACTAGGGCATAGGCAACCAATGCCAGAAGTGCGCATAGAATGCTCCAGCCCAACCGCACTTTGAAAACATTCTCGAAGCCTACTGAACTAAACCACCAGTACTCTGTCAGCCAGTGCAATAGTGTAGTAGAGCAGGCAATAATAAGTATTCCGAGGCCGAGCAGCCACCACCAGCGATTGAGCCGAATGGGTATCTTATCAACCGGATTGACATTGATAGGACGATTTGAGCGGGGAGAGGCCACAGCGTTATAGTTTGAGCGCACAACATAGCGATCATGAAGCCTACGACTGTTAAAAAACAAAAAGCGCAGTAAATGTTTAACTGACCGCCCAGCCGCAATTCTCAGACAGGTTCCTCAAGCAATGCTTTTGATTGACCGTGCAGCAGCAAGTCAGGTTACACAGAAACCGAGCGTTAAGTACGTCTACAAACAGTTTGTCTGATACTGTTTATGTTCCCGAAAGTCCTCAACTAGTTTTTCGGACAGTCCGCTTTAGGGGCAACGACCTTCCACTGGGGATGAGAGGAGCCTTGTTCATTAATTTTGTTGAGCTGGGTTAGGAGACGCGATCGCTCACCTGCCGACAATCCAAACAAAATTTGCCGACTCTCACTCAACAGCAGACCAAACGTAAGTGCAAAGCAGCTAATAAGTCCAACACTGGGAACCCGCTTGAAGAAAATCGTAGCGCGGACGGCCGACCAGGTGAAATATTCGCCTAGCTCCTGAAAATCTGAACGCAACCACCATAAGCTAAGCAGCCCAATAGTCAACCACAGCGCCAAACAAACTCGCCACCAGTCCCGCATCATCTGCTGACGAAGTGCCTCAATCGCCCGCGTCACTTCCTCATCACCTTGCGTACTCTCAGACCATGAGTTAGACAACTGCGAATCTTTCAAACTTTCTCACTGCCAATAGGATCAAAGTCGTCGCCGTAGTCACTGTCATTGTCATAACCATCATCTTCAGACCGGCTACGCCACCAGGCCAAAAGAGTACTGGCGATAAAAATGCTGGAGTAGACACCTGCAATAAAACCGGTAATGAGCGAAAGCGCGAAAAATTTAAGCGATCCGCCGCCGAACAGCACAATACTAAACAACGGAAGTACCGTCGTTAGCGTCGTATTGATAGAGCGCCCTAGCGTATCGTTTACAGATGAATCGACGACATCGTTAATTGAGAGATCGGGGTGAAGCTTCAGCGTTTCTCGAATGCGGTCATAAATGACGACCGTATCATTCACAGAAAAACCTACGATCGTCAGCAGCGCCACAATAAAAAGACTGTCTGCCTCATAGCCAATCAGCAAACTCAAAATGGAGAAAATGCCTAGCGTAACTAGCAAGTCGTGAAGCAGTGCCACAATCGCCAGCACTGCGTAGTCTGGTTGAAAACGCAGACTTAAGTAAGCCGCAATTCCCGCAAACGCTACCAGCAAAGACAGTAAACCAGTTTTAAGTAGCTGCTTACCTAAAACTGGCCCCACCGTGTCGATTTTGGTCGCACTCGGATCAATCGCCCCAATCGACTCAGCCACTCCAGACTGTAAAGCGTCTCGCTCATCGACATTCAGGTTACTCGTGCGGACTACTATTGTTTGCTGATCGTCGCCGATGAGCTGAAGGCTACTGCCAGAAAGTCCTTGCGCATCAATAACCTGTCGAACCTGCGAAATGTCTATAGGCGCTGAGCAGCTATCAGGTACGCTGCAGTCTCTAGCTAGCTGTAACCGGGTGCCACCGATAAAGTCAAGGCTAGGCTTGATGGGCGAACCATACTGCTGCCAGGAAAAAGCCATCGAAGCGATGCCAACTAGGATAATAATCCCGGAGATGCACCACCAGAGGACGCGCTGCTTGATAACGTTGAGTTTCATAGACGAGGCAGTAGGTTTGGCAAAAGAAGGTCTAGCAAAAGAAAGTCTGGCAAAGGAAATGAGAAAGACGTATCAGCTTTATGGTTGAGCAGATGTAGCCCCTCTAGGCAAAGACTCTACACCCGGACAAAAGAGGTGAGGTTTTCTAAATTGAGGAAACCCGATCGCAAAGAACATCAGCGTCCGACTACAGGTAATAGCCGTAAACATGCTGACAACAACACCGATGGCTAACGTTAGCGCAAAGCCCTGAACTAGACCCGTACCTAAGAAAAACAGCGCACCGCAAGCAATCAGCGTCGTGACGTTACTATCTAGAATGCTGGAAAAGGCACGATAGAAGCCAGACTCCACAGAGCGATAGAGGCTTTTACCCGCTCGCAGTTCCTCACGCGTCCGCTCAAAGATCAGCACGTTAGCATCTACTGCCATTCCGATACTGAGAATAAATCCAGCGATACCCGGCAGCGTTAGCGTGACGCCCGCTAGGTTGTAAGCTGCCCAGGTTAGCAATGCGTAAACGACTAGAGCGATATCGGCGATGATGCCGGGAAGACGGTAGTAAACAGCCATAAAGATAAGTACTAGCGCCAATCCGAAAAGCGCCGCATAAAGACTGCGCTGTACGCTGTCGCGACCGAGCGTTGCACCCACCGTTCGGTTCTCTACAATTTCTACCGGCAGTGGCAGCGATCCGCCGCGTAGCTGAATCTCTAGATCGCGAGCGCTCTCCGCCGTAAAGTTGCCAGAGATCACCGCCTGACCGCCTACAATCCCAGTCGTTGCAAACTTCACATCTACACCCGGCAGGCTAATCAGTTGGTTGTCGAGAAAAATGCCTAAGCCGCGTCCCGTACCGGCGATATCTCGGGTGAGCTTAGCGAAGAGATCGCCGCCCTCATCGTCAAAGTAGAGCACCACTTCCCAGGAATTACCTGGGCCGTTAATAGGAGCGGCCTGAGCATCTGATAGTTTGTCGCCAGTGAGTTCGGATTTGTCGAAGAGGGCGAGGAAGTCGGTTTGCGTTTGGGCGATCGCCCCCTGACTCTCCTCAATTTTAGCCTGATCGCCCGTAGCCGTAGCCGCCTGGAATGCCGCTTGCTGCTGCGTCAAAATCGCCTGCAAAGCCCCAAGCTCTGGCTCCGAACCCGCTTTTTGATTGCGAAACTCTAGCTGCGCAGTGCCACCCAATACGCGCTCTGCCTGATCGGGATCGCTCACGCCCGGTAGCTGAATGGAAAGCTGATCTTGTCCGACACTTTGCACAACGGCCTCAGAAACCCCCAGACCATTTACCCGATTTTCGATGACGCGCTGTACCGCCGCCAGTTCTCGCTCGCCAATATCGGGGACTTTCTCGGTAGGCTGTACCTGCATCGTTAGCTGAGTGCCACCCCGCAAATCGAGTCCTAGCTGCGTCGGAATTTGCACGATGATCACCACCGCTGCAATCGTCAGCGCTAGCAGCGAAGCCAGTATTAAACGTTGCTTGCCCATAAAAATATATTGATAGAAAGTAACCGCTATTGCCTGCTTAGAACCAGCCTTGAGGGTGGGCGATCGCCAGCAAATGCGTTACATATCCTAATACTTATCTGCCCCGGTCGTGACGGTCGAGGCAGAAAGGTTGACGATTTGTGACTTGGAATAAAGCTTACCCGCCTAAAAACTTACAGGCGACCCTGCATCACTTTTTCGACCGCTTCCTCAATCTGAGCAGGCTGGACAATGGTTAAATCCTCTAGCCCCTTGTTATAAGGCGTCGGAATATCCTCCGAAGACATCCGAATTACCGGGCCGTCTAGCTCATCAAAAAAGCGGTCGTTAATCGAGGCAATAATTTCCGCCGCGATGCCGCCCGTTCTCATACATTCTTCAACAATGATTACCCGGTGCGTTTTACGAATAGACTCGCCGATGGTGTCGTAGTCAATCGGCTTCAGCGAAATCAGGTCAATCACTTCCGGGTCGTAGCCCTTTTTCTCCAGCGACTCCACCGCCTGCATCACGTGATAGCGCATCCGCGAGTAGGTTAAAATCGTCACATCCTTGCCAGGGCGCACCATCTCAGCCTTATCCAAGGGCAAAACATACTCGTCGTCTGGCAAATCTTCCTTGTTGAAGTAAAGCAGCACATGCTCAAAAAACAACACCGGATTATCGTCGCGAATCGCCGCCTTGAGTAAGCCTTTGGCATTCCGAGGGGTCGAGCAGGCCACAATTTTAAGCCCCGGCACTGCCTGGAAATAAGCCTCTAGCCGCTGCGAATGCTCCGCGCCTAGCTGGGAACCCACCCCGCCAGGGCCACGAATGACCACCGGGATTTTGAAGTTGCCGCCTGAGGTATAGCGCAGCATCCCGGCGTTGTTCGAGATTTGATTGAAGGCCAGCAGCAAAAATCCCATATTCATGCCTTCGATGATGGGTCGTAGCCCGGTCATCGCGGCCCCAATTCCCATCCCGGTAAAGCTGTTTTCGGCAATGGGCGTATCGAGTACACGCAGCTCGCCGTACTTTTCGTAGAGGTCTTTGGTTACTTTATAAGAGCCGCCGTATTGACCGACGTCTTCGCCCATCACCATCACCGTTTGGTCGCGGGACATTTCTTCGTCGATAGCCTCGCGCAGCGCGTCGAATAAAAAGGTTTGTGCCATTTTGAAAGGATACTTAAGGAGGGTGGAGTAGAGAGACGGAATGAACAGAAACTAGTCTTCAGCGAAAATGTATTTGCGTAAGTCCGCCGGATTCGGGTCAGGGCTTTCTTCGGCAAAGGTCAGCGCATCTTCTACGACATCGGTAATTTTGTCGCGGATGGCCTTGAGAGCGGAATCCTTGACCAGATCTTGCTCGATCAGATAAGCCTCGAACTGTTTGATGGGATCGCGATCGCGCCAAAACTTCTTCTCTTCAGCCGGACGCAGCTCATCTGGATCGGCCACCGAGTGTCCACGATACCGATAAGTCAAACATTCCAACAGCGTCGGCCCCTCTCCGGCCCTGGCCCGCTCAACAGCAGTTTTTGCAACGGCTCGAACCGCTAGCACATCCATTCCGTCTACTTCGTAACCCGGCATCCCAAAAACGCTAGCCTTTTTATAAATTTCTGGCTGAGAAGCCGCTCGCTCGTGGGCCATGCCAATCGCCCATTTATTATTCTCGACCACAAAGAGAATCGGCAGCTTCCACAGCGCCGCCATATTCAAGCATTCAAAAAACTGACCGTTGTTAGTCGTGCCATCACCGAAGAACGCCGCCGTCACCTGATCTGCATTCGCATCGCCCATGGCATCGCGACGGTAGCGAGACTGAAAAGCCGCGCCCAGTGCCACCGGGATGCCCTCACCAATAAAGGCAAAGCCGCCTAGCATGTTGTGTTCTTTAGAAAACATGTGCATAGAGCCACCGCGACCCTTGCTACAGCCCGTTTCCTTACCAAACAGCTCAGCCATCACCGCCCGAGCGCTGACCCCCGCGCTCAGCGCATGAACGTGATCTCGGTAGGTGCTGCATACGTAGTCGTCAGAGCGCATCGCTTTGACCACGCCCGAACACACCGCCTCCTGGCCATTGTACAAATGCACAAATCCTTTGACCTTTCCCCGCTGATATAGCTCAGCGCATTTATCTTCAAAGTAGCGGCCTAGCACCATATCTTCGTAAATAGTCAGCCCCTCGTCAGCAGTCACTTGGGGAGAGGACGCCTGAAATGTTGGCAGCGGTCTTTCCTGAACCATAGATTTGTGTCCGTGTGTCCTTTATCAGCAGGGTTCTTAAGATTTACTTAAGCGAGATCCGCTCTATCATATATGCTTTCTTCCGCACCTACCAAAAGTTATACGATTACCATCGGGCTGTCTCTATCAAGATTTACAGATATTTGTAGAACCTGCGGGTAACGTCGCATAAATCGGTATATGTAAACTGCATCTGATTAGACGCTTCTATTCCAGTAGACTGATCAAATGTTTGCTTATTGAGCTTAAGTCGTGAGATACGATACGTTTGAGAGCGATCGTTTAGAGATACCGTTATTTTTTAATATATACTTGCCCGCTCGCTAAAAGATAAACCGCCTGCTGAGAAAGAGACGGTTTCTATATAGTATGAATACAAAATTGGCTTAAAGGCTGGAGACACAAAGAGTGCGAATTCCGCTGGACTACTACCGAATTTTGGGGCTGCCTATTCAGGCAACCGCTGAGCAGTTGAAGCAGTCGCACCGCGATCGCATCCTCCAAGTGCCCAGACGGGAGTATTCAGAGCTAGCTATCGACCTGCGCCGTCAGCTCATCGACACTGCCTACGAAGTGCTCGGTAACAGTGCCCGCCGCGCCGAATACGACCAAGAATTTCTAGCCAAATCAAAGGCATCTGGGTCGTCCGAAGAGGCCAACTCACCCGAAGCGAACGTCCCAACCATCAGTATTGAACCTCAGCAGCTAGTCGGCGCACTGCTGATTCTGTTAGAGCTAGGCGAATACGAACTTGTGCTCCGGCTGGGTCGCCCCTATCTCAAGCGAGACCTTCAGTCCCCAGAAGGGCAGCAGCTCAAAGAACAGCCTGCCCTTCCCGATATCATTCTAACTCTGGCAGTCGCCTGCTTAGAACTAGGCCGCGAAGAGTGGCAGCAGAACCACTACGAACACGCCGCCGAATCCCTAGAAACGGGTCGCGAACTGTTGCTGAGAGAAGGCCTCTTCCCAGTTCTACGCGCCGAGATTCAGGCCGACCTATACAAACTTCGCCCCTACCGCTGCCTGGAACTGCTTGCTCGCCCCTTAGAGCACAAGCAATATCGGCAAGAAGGCATTAATTTACTGCGCGGAATGCTACAAGACCGCAGCGGCATAGACGGCGCAGACGACGACCTCTCCGGCCTGGGAGTGGATGATTTTTTAAGATTTGTCCAGCAGCTCAGAGGCTATCTAACCGCTGCCGAACAGCAGGAAATTTTTGAAGCTGAGGCGCAAAGACCCTCAGCCGTCGGCACCTACTTAGCCGTTTATGCGCTGCTAGCAAGAGGATTTGCTCAACATCAGCCAGCCCTTATCCGTCGAGCGAAGCAAATGCTGCTGCGCCTGAGCGGTCGCCAAGACGTGCATTTAGAGCAGGCGGTATGCGCTGTGCTGCTAGGTCAGACCGAAGAAGCCAGTCGGGCGCTCGAACGGTCTCAAGAGTACGAGCCGCTGCAGTTTATTCGAGAGCATTCGCAAGGTGCCCCCGACTTGCTACCGGGTCTGTGTCTGTACGCCGAGAATTGGCTTCAGCAGGAGGTGTTTCCCTTTTTTAGAGACCTAGACCAGGAACTCGCCACTCTAAAAGACTATTTCGCCGACAGCACCGTTCAAGGCTACTTAGAGAACCTACCCCTCGAAAATGAGCGCAGCAGTCGGCAGTCGCCATGGGCTGCTTCGAGTGGGAACAGACAGAGCTTTAGCGCTACCGGCCTGGGCGCACAGGCGCTAGGCGAACAAACAGCCAGTTCGCAAACGGCCTTTGAAAGCAGCAGTCCCTTCTCGTCGGCGAGTAGAGAGCTAGATACTGTAGAGGCTGCTGCTGGAACCGTGGCTTATGGCGATCGCTTTGACTCAGCTTCCAACAGCACCGAGCCGAACAGCACTAGCCTAACGGGCGAGCGAACGCCCAGATTTGGAGGCTTAGGAACACGCATAGGCGCAGCGGCTGGCGCATTCGGTGCTGCCAACATTGCCGAGAGAATTTCCCAGATGTCGCCTACGGGCAAGCTCTCTGGCTCGCAGCCTCCCCTAGACGGCGAAAGTCCCCGTGGCCCAGTCGTCACAGGCACATCAAGAAGAGACCGTCGCCGCCGTAGCGAACCCAAATGGGATCGGCTGGCACTTGTCGTCTTGGGGGGTGTATTCGGCATCATCGCTGGGCTGTGGCTGCTGAGTAAAATCGTGGGCGCATTCACCGGTACAGAAAACCAAGCAGTGATCACGGGGGAACCCATGGACATCGAGATAGGTAAACCGCCGATCAAGCTTTCAGACGAGAGCGATGCCACCGCTGATATGCCCGCAGACGATGCAGCAGGTATTGCCAAAGCGACTATAGACCGCTGGCTAGAAATTAAAAAGGCGGCTTACTCAAGCAGCTACGAAACCGGCGAGCTAGCCAACATCTTGACCGGTAGCGCCCTGAGTACCACCGCAGCCAAGCTAGAAGATGCTCAGGCCGGAGACTGGTATATAGACTATGCGCATGGCCCCATCGAAATTTTATCGGTAGAGCCAGAAGATGCCACCGACGCCGACAGCCTTTCTGTACAGGCGACCGTTAAGGAAACCGGTACATTTTTTGAGAACGGAGAACAGCTCAGCGACGGATCTACCGATGAAGTCGTCGATGCAAGCTACGAGTTGGTTAAAAAAGGCAATCAGTGGCTGATTGAGAGTTTTGATTGACACTCCCACGGCTAAAGCCAGTGGGATTCTTCTTTCAACAAGCTAACTTACTGAGCAAGAGCGGACTCTCATTCAATAGCGGTCTGCTTTCCAGAAGCGTTTTCTCTGCCAGGCAGAGTAGTTCCGACGTGCCCCGCCGTACTAAGGGAGCCGCAAACAAATAAAGTACCGACTATACAGGAACAATGGTAATATCC
>QBMC01000079.1 GCA_003242035.1 Nodosilinea foveolarum
GCGTAACGCATTCTCATCGAACCACCTCCAGCGGACTTACCTACTGCCTAATTGTATCCAAATTTCCTTAATTTCCGATTAAGTCTATTATCAGGCGCATCAAAGGCGCTTTGCTTTGGGGCATCGGCGGTACAGCAATTTTAGGCTGGGTATTCGGCGTTGCTCAGGCTCCTACTGGCATCGTAGCTATGCCAGCGTTTCCCTCTAATCTTTTTGGTCAGGCGTTCGTCGGGCTAGGCGGCATCAACGGCAGTAATATTGTTGATTTTTTAGCGGTGCTGCTGGTCTTCTTATTTGTCGATATGTTCGACACCATTGGGACGCTAATGGGTGTAGGAACGCAGGCAGGTTACGTTGACGACCGGGGCGAGCTGCCTCGGGCTAATCGGGCACTTTCGGCAGATGCGATCGCCACCACCGCAGGAGCCATCATGGGCACGTCTACCGTCACCACCTTTGCCGAATCAGCGGCGGGCGTCTCGGAAGGCGGGCGTACCGGACTAACTGCTGTAGTCGCGGCCATCATGTTTGTAGTTGCCCTGCTGTTTGTCCCTATTTTTGAAGCAGTTCCCGCCTTCGCCACGGCACCCGCTCTGTTGATTGTCGGCGTACTGATGATGTCTGCCGTCTCCAGTATTCGCTGGGGCGATCTTACAGAGGCCATTCCCGCCTTTGTCACCATGTTCTTTATTCCGCTAGGATTCTCCATCGCCGCCGGACTATCAGCAGGTATGATTCTCTATCCCTTCACTAAACTAGCCGCCGGACGCACCCGCGAAATCCCAGTAGTCACCTGGGTATTAGCCGCTGTCTTCATCTTCAGATTTGCATTTGAAGCGTTGCGGTTCGGTTAATTCAAAAAAAGTCGGAGCCTCCCCTAAATGTCTTCTCCCCAAAGTCAGTCCGATCAATCTCTCCTCACAGCCATTCGTGGATCGTTCTTAGACTTTGTGGACGATCCTTTTTATGTGGCTGAAGAAGATAGCGCCCGCTACGTGCCAGACGGATTGCTAGTACTTGAAGCAGGCAAGATCAAAGCCTTTGGAGACTACGCTGAGCTGCAAGGTAAATACAGGGATGTTCCGACCACGGCCTACGCCGAACGGCTGATTATGCCGGGATTTATCGACACCCACATTCACTATCCTCAAACCGAAATGATTGCGGCTTATGGGGAACAGCTTTTAGAATGGCTCGACCAATATGTTTTTCCAACAGAAGGAAAGTTTCAAGACAAAGCCTACGCTGAAAAAGTAGCCGAGGTCTTTTTAGATCAGCTATTGAGCAACGGGACGACGACGGCGCTGGTTTTCGCGGCGGTTTTTCCCCAGTCTGTAGAAGCTTTTTTTGAAGCTGCCGAACGTCGCAATCTGTGCATGATTGCGGGCAAGGTGATGATGGATCGCAACGCGCCAGACTACCTTTGCGACACCGCCGAATCCTCTTATCAAGAGACCAAGGATTTAATTCAAAGATGGCACAAAAAGGGACGCCTCCGTTACGCGGTTACCCCTCGATTTGCCATTACCTCTACAGACGAACAGTTGCAGAAAGCAGGAGAGCTGCTAAAGGAATTTCCAGATGTGTACATGCACACGCACATTTCAGAAAATGTTAATGAAGTCGCCTGGGTAAAGGAGCTTTTCCCCACCTGCAAAGGTTACCTGGATGTCTACGACCAAGCCGGACTGGTAAAAGAGCGCTGTGTGTTTGCTCACGGGGTTCATTTAACCGATGGGGAATTTCAGCGGCTTTCGGAAGCGGGGAGTGCGATCGCTTTTTGCCCCACCTCAAACTTATTTTTAGGCAGCGGCCTATTCAAAATTGAGCAGGCAAAATCCGCAGACTACCCGGTAAAAGTCGGCTTAGGCACCGATGTAGGCGGTGGCACCAGCTTTTCAATCCTCCAAACGGCCAACGAAGCCTACAAAGTGGCCCAGCTTCGTCAGCAAAAGCTATCTCCCTTTAAAGCTTTATTCTTAGCCACCCTGGGCGGGGCCAGAGCACTTTGTTTAGAAGAGACGCTTGGCAACTTTGAAATCGGCAAAGACGCAGACTTCATCGTCCTCGATCCGCGTTCTACGCCCCTTATGGCCTTTCGCAACGCACCCGCTACCCCTGCGACCTTAAGCGCTCTCGCCGACCGCATTTTTTCACTGATGATGATGGGAGATGACCGCGCCGTTCAGTCCACGTATATTTTAGGAAAATTAATCTACGAGCGCTGAGTTACGAAATTAACGATTAACTACAGTAGCCTGCGTCTCTAGCTGCAAAGCCTCCACTGGCAAAAGCTTATACAAAAGCAGCGGTTTTCCCCGATAGTAGCGAGTCGTCAGTCCATCGCACTGCATCCCCAAACGCTCCATCAGCGCCACCGAGCGCTTATTTTCCGACGACGTAATCGCCAACAGCATCGGCAAATTCAGCTCCTCAAACGCAAACTTCACCACGCAGGCTGCCGCCTCACTCGCATAGCCAAACCCCCAGCTAGAAGGCCGAAAATGCCAGCCAATCTCAATGTAATGAATGGGCAGTCCCTCAGCATCAAGCGGAGCATCGTAGCTACTTTGCACCCGCTGAGTCCGGGTCACCTTCATATCCGGCAGCGGCATCAGCACCACGTGCCCAATCACTCGGCCAATTGCCTTTTGCTCAACCGCCCAGCTACCTACACCTTTGCGATCGCACACAGCATGATCTCGATAGCGCTGTAGCCGCCCCTGCACCTGCAGTATAGACGTATCGCGCCCACCATCATCCACCCACGACATCACCCGAGGGTCGCCATAAATATCCATCGCCTGACGAGCGTCCTGATTGGGTTGCCAAGGGCGGATAATCAGCCGCTGGGTTTCGAACTGCATGGGAACTGTCGAGGGAAGAGGGGAGACGAGCGCTTAGTTTAGTCTTCCTTTTAGTTGGATTGGTTCAACAAATAGTGTGAGAATGTGCCACTGGGGGCCTAGCCCTTGATAGAATCACTGAGGCACAAAGCTACACTCCAAAAACGTACAGGACATTATTATGGCGCTTGCAGAAGGCATCACGGCCCCTAACTTTTCATCCAAAGACGATCAGGGCAACGCCGTTTCCCTAGCCGACTTTGAAGGCAAAAACGTCGTACTCTACTTCTACCCTAAAGACGACACCCCCGGCTGCACCAAAGAAGCCTGTAGCTTCCGCGACTCCTACGAAGCCTACCAGGGCAAAGATATCACCGTACTAGGCGTGAGCCGCGACGACGCTGACTCTCACAAAGCCTTCAAAGACAAGTTCGATCTGCCCTTCCCCCTGATCGTAGACACCGACGGCACCATCTCTAGCGCTTACGAAGTAGACGGCGGCGGCTATTCGAAGCGCGTCACCTTTGTCATCGACGGTAAAGGCGTAATCAAAAAGGTCTACGATGGCAACATTAAAACCGACACTCACGCTACCGATATATTGTCGGATCTGGGCATGTAGTTTTAGGCTAGAGCCAGGTTCTTTACTCTAGAAAAGCGATGACTCAAAAGGTGTTAATTATAGGCGGTGGCGGTCGCATTGGCCGCAGCGTTGCCGCCGACATTCTCACCCATACTGCCGCTCAGGTAACCGTCACTGGTCGCCAAGCGGCAGCTTTGTTTGCGCTAAAAAACAACCAGACCTATCAGGCACTGAACTTAGACGATGAGCCTGCCGTAGAAAAGGCGATCGCCCAGCACGATCTCACCATTCACTGCGCTGGCCCCTTCCGCAGCCGCAATCACCACATCCTGCTTAGCTGTATCGCCCAGGGCAAACCCTACCTAGACGTAGCCGACAGCCCCGACTACGTTAACCAAGCCCTCAAATACAGAGAACAGGCTCAGGCCGCTGGCGTCACGGCTATTACGGCGACAGGTATTTTCCCCGGCATTTCTGGCAGCATGGTGCGCCAGGGCGTAGAGCAGCTAGACAAAGCCAAAAGTGCGCATATGAGCTACCTTGTGGCCGGTTCTGGGGGAGCAGGCGTCACCGTGATGCGAACCACCTTCATCGAACTGCAAACGCCCTTTATGTCTAAGATTCAGGGTAAATGGAAAACGATTTCACCCTACAGCGAACGAGAAGTCATCGAATTTCCGCGCTTTGGCAAAGGCGGCGTGTACTGGTTCAACACCATCGAAGCTATGACCCTAGCCGATACCTTCCCACAGCTCAAAACTATCGTCACCAAATTTGGCTCCGTCCCCGACTATTACAACCGCCTCACCTGGCTAATGGCTCGCGCCCCCGGTAATTTTCTCAAAAACAACCAAGTAATTGAAGCCCTCGCGCGCATCAGCTATCGCATGACCGAATTTACCGATCCGTATACCGGCGTCGGGATTGCAATGCGCATAGAAATAGACGGTGAAAAAGACGGCAAACCGGCCACCTATATATCGACCATAGAGCACGAAGATACGGCCTATTGCGCTGGTTGTGGGACGGGAGCGATCGCCCAACTCGTCCTCAACGGCACCCTGGCCAAACCCGGCGTCTGGCCCGTAGAACAATCTTTGCCCACCGATTTGTTTACAGAAACCCTAGAACAACGACAGCTAGAGATCAAACAAATTCAGTAGAAATCTAAACCAGAGCGAATAGAATTTTCGAGACAATTCCCGAAATAACAGCCGTGCCCAGCCCGCCAATCAGCGCACTCATCACGCCCCATCTAAGCCGAAAGCCGGGAACGATTAGGGCCGTCAGTCCAAATAAAATAGTATTGCCGACCAAAAAGACCAAACCCAGGCTCAAGATATTAACCAGCGTACTATTAATAAACCAGCCAAGCAGCCCATTCAGTAAGCCAAATACTAGCGCCGCAAATGCCGTTTTACCAAAGCTATCCGATTCAATCCCCGTTGGCAGCAACGTCAAAATCACGAACGTCAGCGCCATTACGACCCAGTACATGATAAATCCAGTCATTCGCTAAATCCCTTTTGCAAGCATCTCATCAGGAGTATATCAAACCTTTTTGACGATAGAACTGCTTTAGCCGCTGCTGAAAATTTCCCCAGTGAAAATAGAGATCGTCCGCATTGAGCATAAAGACTTGAGCCGGGTGGTCTTCTAGAGCGATCGCAATCATCCCCCGCTCAATCTTCATCCCCGTATCTCGATACACCCAGTTCACCGCATAGCAATAAGCCGCTACCTGCATACAATAATCACCGATCCACTCCATTTTTTTCGGCCTACGCGCCGTCTTCCAATCGCACACGCACAGCTCCCCCTCAAAGCGCATCACCGCGTCCGGATATCCCGCAAACTTCAAAGGATGCCACACCGCCCCTTCCACCAACAGCACCTCATCAATCTCCTTCAGCACCGGCTCAATCGAATGCCAAAAGCCATCCAACCCTTCCGGCAGCTCGTAAGGCTCCTGCTTCAGATGAGACTTAATAATCTTGTGAATTCGCGTCCCCGACCGAGAGGACTGCGTCGTAATTTTTCTCGCCTCATCCTGACCGATTCGATCCTGCCAGTCCCACAGTCTCTGCTTCTCTTCGTAAGGCTTAGTCGCCGACAAAATTGAGGTAATGCCTGGGTAACAATGCCCCTCAATCTCGTAGTGGCGCTTGCGATTAACCGAAACCTGTTTAGCCTTGTAATGAGGTAATTCGAGCATAATTATGATCACATTGGCCCTATTCTACTGGTTTTGCTCTGTTAACAGTAATAGTCTTCGTTAGTAAATCTGTACCTGTGTACGATGCAACAAACAAGTAAAACGCCATCTCGGACAGCTCAGCCAAAAAGCCTACTGGGATCAGTTTCAGCCCACGCTCGAATTTGTTGTTCTTTTCCTCCCCCGAAGAAATCTTCTTCAGCGCCGCCCTTGAACAAGATCCCAGCCTAATAGAAGCGGGCATAGAACAGCTATACGAGCGAGTGCGAACCTTTGCCAGCCACATGCAAAAAATGCGCAAAGGCTTAGGTTCGACGGTCGATCACTTCAGCAAAGCCGTCGGGTCGCTAGGAGGACGAGTGCTGGTGAGTGCGCGGAAATTGCAGGATCTAGGAGCCGGTAGCGGTGATGAGATTGAGCGATTGGAAGGGGTGGAGCGATCGCCCCGTCGATTACAGTCGGGGATGGCAGAGAACGACAAGTCATGACAGAAAATATTTTGCTTTCCCCCAAACTATAGATAAGTAAAATTTATAGTAAAATTTATTTCCTTATAAGTTATCTATCATAATTGGCAAGTTATTTGCAGATATACATTACCAGACAATTTCTAAACAATCCTATTCTAGAAAGATTTTTCCATACTCTGTAACAAGCCATACAAGTACTAAGCAAAGTTAAAAGTCAGCGTGTAAATGGATTACAGCTATTATCCTGACAGTGACAAGCTTTGAATGAAACTTCTATCTAATAAAAAAAATTCTTTTGTTTGCTGAAACATTATGTCATGCAAAGCCTTTGTAGGCATAGGCTTCAGCTTTTAGAGGGAAAATTATGTGTTACAAAGGAGAAGTCTCGTAGATTTATAACTCGTAGCCAGAAAGCTAGCTTACGAATTTACAGAGAGAAAACCAAAACACAGCTACAAGGAGTAATTTTCATGGCTCAAGATGACAAGACATCAAGTACTACGCTTATACCCATAGAGCAAGTCTCGACCGATCAGCCTGTCCCGATAGACTTTCCTACAGCTACGTTAGCAGGAGCTACCGCATTAGTTGTAACGATGGCCGCACTTGTCACTGCATTGAGCAAACTAGTTGCCGCACTGTTTGCACTCGTCACCGAATTAAGTAAGCTAATTGCCGCACTGTCACCCTTAATTGCGCTTTTTCAAAAATAGCGTTCAACTCTCAATGGGATTGTCAACAATTGGCAACAGCTTTGAAAGCTTCGACTTCATTTTCATATTCTCTATGGCATTCTACGAACGTTGAAGCCTCAATCACCATTACTAGGTCGTTTTATTTTTAGGCTAGACCTAGGCTAGGCTTTGATCAAGTCCTTCTCATTTCCCAAGTACGATCTTCAGCTAACCGCAAAAGTGATTGATGATGGCTCTCTAAAGACGCGCGATGACCCACGCTAATATAAGCCGTTTTTGCGGCGGCTAAGTGGCTATAGAGCTGTTCTTCATTAGCCATATCTAGGGCGCTAGTCGCCTCATCTAAAATGGTATAAGCCGGTTGGTGAATAAGCACCCGCGCAAAGCTCAGCCGTTGTTGTTCTCCTAAGGAAAGCACATCGCTCCATTCTTCTACCGTGTCGAAGCCGTCATCGTAGCGTTCGGCTAAACCTGGCAAATTAACCTGCTTTAGGACTTCAGTAAGCTGCTGGCCTGTGGCTTCTGTATCTGGGTAAGGATACAACATCTGTTGTCTGAGGCTGCCCAACACCATGTATGGCTTTTGGGGTAAAAACAACAGCTCTTGAATATCAGGTCTGAGAATGATGCCCGTGCCAGATTTCCAAAGACCTGCGATCGCTCGCATCAAAGAGCTTTTACCGCATCCACTCGGCCCCATTACTAGCAGCGATCCTTCCTGATCCAAGGTCAGCGAAAGGTTCTCAATTAGCGTTCTTTGATAGTTAGGAGTTTGCAGCGTCAAATTATCAAGCGCTAACGTGGGTGATATTTCTAGCAAAATGATCGGTGAGCTAGTTTCTGTAATGATTTCAGCAGCGTCTTCATCCACTTCTGATTGAGTTTCGATTTCCGTAGACGCAGTTAAAACCTGTAGTTCTTTGTTCTCCCCAAGGTTGACAGGGCTTTCGACATCGCCAATAGCATCAGAAAAATCGTACAGCCGATCAATACCCGCGCCAAAAGCCGTTAAAGATTGCAGGCGAGCCACAATAACATTGAGTGAAAAGAAAACGCGAATGAACGCACCCTGAGCTTCGCTCACCTTACCAACCTCAACGTCTCCACTAAATACGCCCGGAGCCACGACAATAGCAGGCAATACAAACGGAATAAATTCGTAAAAGTTAGTGAGGCCATTCAGCGCTAGCTCCCAGTTCAACAGCTTTTTATAGTTGTCAAACGCGGCTAGGAACCGATCTTTAATTTGCTCAGATTCTTGTCCTTCGCCTTGATAAAATGCGATCGCCTCTGCATTCTCTCGCACCCGCACCAAGCTAAAGCGAAAATTTGCCTCCTTCTTCAACTGCTCAAAGTTCAGCTTCACCAACGGCTGCCCAAAAACGCCAATCGTTAGCACCGTACCGACTACCGCATAGACCACAAGAAACAGCACTAGCTCTTTAGAAATTCCCCACAGTACGCCGCTAAACGCAATTACTGATAAGACTGACTCAACGGCAACTAGCGTTAAAGTCAGCGATTCTTGAGTGAAGCTCCGCACGTCCTCAGCGATTCGCTGATCGGGGTTATCAATATCAGGATTGAACTGGTTGATGTTGTAAAAGGCGCGATCGCGAAAATATCTTTCGATAAAGCTATTGGTAAGCCAGCGCCGCCAAGCTAGGCCGAGGCGATCGCGCAAAAAAGTATAGCTCGCCAATAAGGGTGCATATATCACCAAAATGCCTAGAAAAACACCCACCGTTTTCCAAAAGCGGCTTTCACTCTGAGCCGACAGCGACGAAATTAGCTCGCCCCGCTGGGTATTTAGCAAAACACTTAGACCGGTATAGCCCAGCAGCAGCAATACAATCAGCAGCAGCAGCCCGCGCGCCTTCCACTTATCTTCTCCAAACCAGTACGCTTTTGCGATCGCCCAAAAACGCCTGAATACTTTGAAATTAAACCTTTCCATACACCGTTAATTAAGTCTAAGCTTTCACAGGGTAATGATTATCAGTATCATAAAAGCACTCCCCAAGACCGATTCCCTGCCGCCTCAGTATGAATAGCTCCAAATCCACTAGCAAAAAAACTATCAGCCAGAAAGCGACATCAGCCAGTGCGCCTAGCTGCGACACCTCGCTAGTCCACCTCGATAACGTTCGGCTGGTAAAGTCAGAAGTGCTCGCCACCGAGCAGGCTCAGCAGATGGCAGAGTTTTTTGGCACCCTTTCTGATCCACATCGGCTGAAGCTGCTTTCTGCGTTGGCCCAGCAAGAACTGTGCGTTTGCGATTTGGCAGCGGCGGTAAAAATGGGTGAGTCGGCGGTGTCTCATCAGCTACGGGTGCTGCGATCGCAACGCCTGGTCAAATATCGCCGTCAGGGTCGCAACGTTTACTACAGCATGGCCGACGACCACGTCATGACCATTTATCAAGCCGTCGCTGAGCATTTAGCCGAAGCCTGATACCAGACAAATAAATAGCTCGAATGGTCATTACCTGCTGTAACATATGAATAATCTTTCATACATTCGCAAGATTGCCTTTCCGATTGTTCTTTTTGCAGGTAGCCGCGATGACACCAGCCCACGCCCACGCTCATGAAGACTGTTGCGGGCACGATCACGGGCACAGTCATGGCTCAGGCGAATTCGACCTGCGAGCAGAGCTGACGCCGATTGCGATTCGCCATTCCTCTCTTCATCATCGGCCTAATTTTCAGCCAGCCGCTGCACAACACGCCTTTTTCCATCGCCGAATATGCCGTGTTAATTCCGGCCTATCTCATCTGCGGCTGGCATGTGCTCACGACCGCAGGCCGCAACATTTTGAAAGGGCGCGTGTTTGATGAGAACTTTTTGATGGCGATCGCGACGTTAGGGGCGATCGCCATTCACGAGCTGCCTGAAGCCGTCGGGGTGATGCTAATTTTTTCAGGTGGGCGAGCTGTTTCAGGATTACTCGGTGGGGTGATCGCCCAAGTCCATTCGATCCCTGTTAGAAGTTCGCCCCGATACCGCTAGCCTAAAAACAGACAGCGGTATTCGCGAAGTCTCCCCCGAGACGGTCACATTGGCGATATTGTGGTCATCCGCCCCGGCGAAAAAGTCCCGCTAGACGGCGAGATCATAGCAGGCACCTCTCAGGTAGACACCTCTGCGCTCACCGGAAAATCTATGCCTCGCAGCGTTACCACCGGTGAAACGGTGCTCTCAGGCATGATTGATCAGTCTGGGTTGCTCACGGTCAAAGTCATTAAGGCTTTTAATGAATCCTCAATTTCTAGAATTCTAGAGCTAGTCGAAAACGCCAGCAGCAAAAAAGCAGAGACTCAAAAATTCATCACCCGCTTCGCGCAGTACTACACGCAGGATTGAGGGTACGCGCGATCGCCCAACCAAACAGAAACCTCGCAAAACTCCAGACAACTCTTTAAATAGTCCGAAACAGTCGAAGACTACTATGGAGATCTGTTAACCCCGTTCAATATGGAACTCACTAGCAAAACCCAAGACGAAGCCGTCCGGGAGAGCATCGCAGCCGACTGTACTCAGCTCATAGACCAGCAAGTCTCTGCTAAAACCGGACTATCAGGGCTAGCGCTCAAAGCCACCTACGGCGTCGTTAAAGGCATTGGCGCTGACTATGTTCCAGGAGCCATCAAGCGTCTGCTCCCCGAAACCTGCGCAGCCCTCGACCCCATCTGGGCAGAAGGACTGCAAAAGGGCGATCCGGTCGCCCATCTTAGCCAAAACAAAGAGCGCACCGCCGATCTCATTCTTAGCGCCACCGATACCCGCATTGCCAACAGCGGCGGTGGCCTCATTAAAGCCTCTTATAACAAACTGCGAAAATCTGTCAAAGGAGATGTCACCGCCGCCGTACCCGAACTCGCTCAAATTTTGAGTAAGCACGCTCGATAGTCATCATCAAGCCGTCTAGCTCAAACAAAACGGCCCAGAGAATTAGCTTCTCTAGGCCGTTTTTAGTTGAGATTAATAAAAAGTAGTCTCAGAGAATCAGGCGTTGCCCGCTCTAGTCATCGCGCTCTAGAGACTTGTTCTCAATCCCTGGCAAAGTGCTCTTAGCGGTATCAGGATACATTTCACCCATCTCGCCAACTGCATCAGCAGACTCCTTTGCAATTCGCTTCGCTTGCTTAGCAGGCTGACCCTGTAGCGCTTCATTCTCGGCTTGCCACTGACCCGTGGTCACCGGACGACCTTCTGCGCCGCGCGAGATCATATCGTTCAGCATCGTCTTAGTGCTATTAGGTAGGTCTGCGCTGTTTACGCTAGTCGTCAGCAGAAAAAATCCAACAAAGGCGATAGAAATAACGCTTTGCAGCTTTAGACCGGCAAAAATACCAGAGAGTCTTTGAAAGGTAGAAACTACGACCTGGCTGAGTTGCTTCATCATAAATACAAGCTTTCCTTTTTTGAGTGCAAGCAAAATTTACCGCAAATAGTCGGATCGCTACGTCTGACAAAAGAAAGAGATAAGTAGCTCCTGTCCATTTGAGATTGGCCTATTTGTAGCTAAAAGACAGAGATTTAGCTCAGCCTTACCCTTAGCCTTACCCAGCGGTAGATAGGATCTCGTCTAACAATTATGTCTACTAGGTTGACGTTCTATTACCCATAGCTTCCATGACTATTCAAAAACCCTCTAGCAACGCTCGTCTCATCACTCTACTTATTGGCATTACCTTTCTTGGACTAGGCATCGCTGGCTTCATCCCATCTTTGGTGACGTTGCCCGCCAACGCTGTCAGCTCTGGCGCACCTCTGGGCGCAGAAGATATTCCGCTCACTGCCGGGACTGATTATCTCGACGGTTTCGTACGGGGATTTGGCTATTTGTTCGGTCTGTTTCCCACTAATACCCTACACAACATTTTGCACGTAGTCCTTGGCGCTATCGGTCTCTATTCTGCCACTGGCTCTAATGGCACCTACAACTACAACCGTTTCTGCGCTGGGTTCCTGCCCCTGATTGCACTTCTAGGTCTCCTACCGGCAACCAATTCTCTGTTCGGAGCATTACCTATCTATGGCAACAACATCTGGGTAAGTGCGATCGCCGGAGCCTTAGCTGTCTTCGCAACTGTAACTAGCGAGAAACCTGAGGGCGAGTTAGTTTAGCACTCACAGATCGGCACTCACAGAATTGACGTAGAGAAAAGTCTACTCATCGGGTAGCTCCCGCTATTATCTCTTTTTAAGTTTTAGCAGGAGCTTTTGGTGCGCTTTGGTCAGTTTATAGCAGTCGCCTAGAACAGAGAAACGGTTTCACTGCGCCATCCATTTTCGCCTCAACGCCTCTTTTGTGTCCTAACTTAGACCGCCTCGTAGGTAAAGTTTAGCGTCGCCCAGTCAGCGACATTCAGCCTGTACTTATCGGTCGTATCTTGCTGGCTAATATCCGCTAACAAAGATTCAATTACCGTCAGTGGTTGAGGCAGCGGGCTAATCCGCTGGCCACTGCCCCCCGGATCGGTCTCTAAAAGCTGCTCGAACGTTCGTCTCAGCGGCTGAGTACTGCACACTACGTACGTCTCTACCGGGCCAACCGCAGAATCAACGGCCCAGTCCAACCCTGGATTTGGAATAGCAACAGAGCTACCCGGCGCGACCGCACTCTGCTCAATGCCATCTTTACCACTCTCATTATCGGCCTGACTGTTCCCGCCTTCTACAGCAGGGCAAAATGCCGAAAGTCTCTCTCTTGGATTAACTACAAACAAAGTGTAGTAAAGCGGGCGATCGCCCTCATTAAACAGTCGATAGCGAACGCGAGTCCCAATCGCCACCTGAGGGAACAACTCTGCATCACTGCTCTTACCAGATCGAGCCGAACCCTTCTGCAACAAAACAGACTGAACCGTTTGCCGACTCATCAACAGCTTTTCCGCTGGCGCGACCTGCTCCAGCGTAATTCGTACCGATAGATCCGAAGAAGCCCGATTCTCACTTAGCCGCAGCAGCTTCAGCGCCAACAGCGCCCGGAGCTTTGGCGCGAGTCGGGCAACCGCCGGATTAATCGCCTCTTCTTGCTGAGCTAACGTACCGGGAATGAGCGATCGCGTCAAAGAAAACAACCCATAGCCCAGCTCATTCGGTGGTTCGGTCGGTTTCTCTAACGCTGTTCCACTCTGGCCAATCGTCACTAGCTTATTACTAGCTACCAACGTACCCGCAGCCTTTGCCACCGGCTTACCCAACAAACAATCCGCTGGCAAATCAGTTCCAGAAGTAGAGTTAACAAACGCCAGCGCCGAGAGCGCACTGGTCGCATCTACTCGCTCAATTCGCTCCAGCCGACTGTCTAAAGCCACAATCAGCTTAATATCTTTCGGCAAAACGCGAACAGACTCTAATACCGATGCGCCTAACTGTATCCCTGCTGGCGGTGACTGGCTGCTATTTTCAGTCGTCTCCTCCAGCTTAGCTTGAGCCGTTAGCCCCTGATGAGACTGAATTCTTAACGGGTAATCTCCACAGCTAAGCAGCGACTGCGATCCTAAATACTTCAAAACTCTAGGGGGCAGTCCACCCAGCCAAAGCGTTACTTTTGAGCCATCTCTACTCACAGATTGAACAAAGCCACTGCCTCTAGCACCCTCTAACAGAGCCGCATTGTAAATGGGTGCGTTCTTTTTTAAGCGAGTAGCGCTCCCTTCTCCGCTAGGCTGCTGATCACTGCCACCCCACCGAATCAGCGTTTCTTGCGATCGCCCCAACGCTAGCTCAGCGCTCAGTGGATCGGGCGCAGACCACAGATACTGCGTCAACACATAGGTGAAGGCCCCCGCGCTAAAGCCATCCCACGGACGTTCTAGCACGGCCTCTTCCAGTGTCCCACCGCGCAGCAGCGTCCCCGGAAACGGATCGGATTCTTTTGCCAGACGGCCATCCGCTAACAGCGAAAATGGCGAAGGTCGCAAACCGACGGCTACTTCAGGGCGATAGCGCGATCGCAGTCCACCCGAGAGCGGCACGGGAATATCCCTAAACCCAGCGTCAATTACCGTCGTCACCTGCTGAGTTTTAAGCTGCCTCAGCAATGACTTCAGCTCAATTTCAGAGATATCGTTGACGGCAACATCATTCGAGTTTGGCAGAAATCCGTTGAACGGAACGAGCGATCGCACCACGCCTGCTTCGGCATCCTGCTCAAGATCGTCAGAGACCCCACCCTTTCCCGACTCCGCAAACCGAACCTTCGCCCCATAGCCGCTAAAGTGAAAAACAACGACATCTCCAGACTGCGCCTGGTTATAGAGATGATTGAAAAACGCCTCGTAGATCCCGGCGCGAGTCGCCTGCTCATTCGTCAAACAAACAATGTCCGCTGGGAAAAAACCAAAGCGATGAATCAGCAACTCGCGCTGCAAAGCCACATCCGTCGCACAGCCCTGTAGCTGCCTCGGCCCAGAATGCTCCCTAGCCATCACCCCATTCGGATAGTCATCTATGCCCACTAGCAGCGCCAACTTTCGCCCCGAAGACTGGCCAAAAGGCCGCATCAGCGATTGACCGTAAGCGTCCGCCCTCTCAGGAATACCCCGCTCAATCGCCAGTTCAGCCAACCCCAATGCGGCCACCACCGCGCCCGTCTTCTGAAATAATGCTCGTCGGCTCAACGTCACAGAACAGTGCCCCTTGCTGCTACCAGGCGCTGACAGCCAACGCTGACAACGCAATTACTCAATAATGTTCGAATGTTTACTACAATTTGCAGCAAACATCAGCAATTTTATCGCCTAAGCTGCCGTTATCGTCAGCGCTCTAAGCTACTTTTGCGCTTAATTTCTACACCTATAAACAAAAAAGCACAGCCTTAAAGCTATGCTTCCTCGTTTATCGTCAAAAAGACAACCTCTAAGAAGCGACCTTTAAAAAAAGCGCTACCCCTGCATCGCCTTAACTAACTCAGCCGCCACCTCTGGTCGAGAAAACTCTGGCGGAGGCATTTTGCCCTCACGCAGCAGCGCCCGAACCTTAGTCCCCGACAGGTGAACGCGCTCTTCTGGCGTACTTGGACTCGTCTTCGTTGTCGCCATCGTGCTGGTGCGAGTGCAGTAAAAGGCGTGCTCAAACTTCATCGGCGTAATGCCTAGCTCGCCCGCCTCAAACTCGTCAAAAATCGCCTGAGCATCGTAGGTGCCGTAATAGTCGCCTACGCCCGCATGGTCACGACCCACAATAAAGTGAGTGCAGCCATAGTTTTTCCGAATCAGCGCGTGAAAAATCGCCTCACGCGGCCCAGCGTAGCGCATCGCTGAAGGATTAATCGCCAAAATCACCCGATCTTGAGGGAAGTAGCGCTCCATCATAATCTCGTAGCAGCGCATCCGCACATCAGCCGGAATATCGTCGCTCTTAGTAGCCCCTACCAGCGGATGCAAAAACAAGCCGTCCACGGTCTCTAACGCGCATTTTTGGATGTACTCATGCGCTCGGTGAATGGGGTTACGCGTTTGAAAGCCGACAATTGTTTTCCAGCCGCGATCGCGAAACTGCTTCCGCGACTCCACCGGGTCAATCTGATAATCGGGAAACAGCGGATGCGCATCTCGCGCTAGTAACCAAACATCGCCCGCCAAATTAATCGGGCCTTGGTCGTAAACCACCTTCACGCCAGGATGCTTGTCTTCGTCCGTACGATAGACGTTAATTGCCTCTTTCTTTTTATCGTAGGTATACTTCTCGCTGAGTTCTAGCACGCCGATAAAGCGACCATTTTCGTCATCAAGACGAACCAGCTCGCCTATTTTCAACGGTTCAGCTACCGCCTCGCTCACCGACAGCGTTACCGGCACAGACCAGGGGACGCCGCTCGCTAGGCGCATATCTGTCACCACCGGCTCATAGTCCGCTTTGCCCATAAAGCCAGTCAGGGGGCTAAAGCCGCCAATCGCAATCATCACCAAATCAGAAGCCGCCCGCTGATCTAGCGCAACGCGAGGCAAATTCTCTGCCTTACTTTCAAATTCTTTTTTTTGCTCAGGGCTGGCCAAACGGTTAATTAAAGTACCGCCGTGAGGGGCAATGCCATCTTTTACTGCGCTCAAGATATCTTCCTCTAAATAAATCTAACTAAAATAGGTCTCTCGAATTTTTCCATCTGCCGTCTACAGATGCCTGTTTACATCTGCATCAATGTCAGCAGAATCAGGAGATGCAAATCGCTCAATCCGCCATCGAAGCTTCAGCCGAAGTTTTCGTCAAAGCGGCGCTCGAACTGATCGGCTCAATGATACCGCCACCGAGTACCCGTCCACTAGCTTCGTACCAAACGGCGGCTTGTCCAGGGGTGATGCCAAACTGCGGATCGTCAAAAACCACTTTTACGCGATCGCCTAACCTCTCCTTCGGAGAATCGCCCCCATCATCGCCCACCGGCACAATCGTCGCTTTCACGCCCTGAGAGCGATACCGCACCTGCACCTCAGCGCGAATCGGCCCGGTCGGTGGCGAAATCGAAACCCAATTTACCCGATGCACCCAGCAGTCTGGCGCGGTCACACTATCGCGCTCGCCTACCACCACCTGATTTCGTCCCACATCCAAACTCACCACATACAGCGGATTCGGCGCAGCAATTCCTAACCCCTTACGCTGACCAATCGTGTAGTTATGAATGCCCTCATGCTGGCCCAGCACCGCACCTTGCGTATCTACAATGTCACCTGGCTTAGGCGCTAAATACTTCTCTAAAAAAGTCTTCATCGAGCCATGCTGCTCTACTAGGCAAAGATCCTGGCTTTCGGGTTTTTCGGCAGTATGGAGGTTCAGTTGAGCGGCGATCGCCCGCGTCTCCGGTTTCGTCTTCTCCCCTAAAGGAAACCAAGTTGCCGCTAACTGTTCCTGACTCAAATCGTACAAAAAATAAGACTGATCCTTATTGCGATCCACCGCTCGCCGCAGCTCATAGCGCCTGGTCTCCGCATTCTGTGTAATCCGCGCATAGTGACCCGTCGCAATATAGTCCGCCCCCAGCTCATTTACCGCGTAGCTCAGCATCGGCCCAAACTTAACGGTGCTATTACACTGCGAGCAGGGCAAAGGCGTTACCCCCTGCGCATAGCCATCCACCACATAATTAATAATGTGCTGCTCGAAAACCTCGCGAGAATCCACCACTTTGTAGTCAATCTCCAGCTCCTCACAGAGCTGAGCCGCATCCGTCATCCCTTCTGAGCAACACTGTCCTTTCCCCTTCATCAGCCAAAGAGTAAGGCCCGTTACATCGTGACCCTGATTGTGGAGGATAGCCGCCGCAACGGAACTGTCTACACCCCCTGATAAACCGACGACAATTTTGCTCATGAGTTGAATGGAGAGGCTTGGGCGATCGCTCAAGCAAATTTTCACTGACTACTAAGATATATTCCTTAGGCTAGCACTCAGTCACCCAATCGGGGCTGAAGCTGACATAGACAGCCGCTTAAGCGCTTTATATTGCGTACAATATCAACTAATTAGGAAACCACCCAGGAACCCGGAATGTTGTCAGCGATTAAATCTAGACCCGCCACCGATAGCCAAAGCGTATTTTTTCGCTGCATTGCGGGCTGCTCCGCCAAACACTCCATCTACGACGTCATCTACACCTGCCCCTCTTGCGGCAACCTACTAGAGGTACACCACGAGCGCGAGCCGCTGCAAAAACGCAATGCATCGGAATGGAAGCAGCTATTCGACTCACGAGTAGGCACCACAAAATGGCCTTACGGTAGCGGCGTGTGGGGAATGCGCGAGTGGGTTGTGCCCTCGCTAATCGATCAAAACATCGTGAGTATGTGCGAAGGCAACACCAACCTGTTTTGGGCCGAACGATTGGGCCAACAGCTAGGCATTCCTGACCTATGGATCAAGCTTTGCGGCAACAGTCACACCGGCAGCTTCAAAGACCTCGGCATGACCGTATTAGTCAGCGTAGTCAAACAGATGATGGCGCAGGGTAGCTCGGT
Source organism: Nodosilinea foveolarum (assembly GCA_003242035.1). Classification (GTDB taxonomy): domain Bacteria; phylum Cyanobacteriota; class Cyanobacteriia; order Phormidesmidales; family Phormidesmidaceae; genus Phormidesmis; species Phormidesmis foveolarum. The sequence continues at coordinate 17,777 of QBMC01000079.1, forward strand.
AAAAGCGGTAGCTTGCGCGAGTACAGGCGATACCAGTGCGGCTTTAGCCTCTTATGCGGCTTATGCGGGTATTCCTGCAATTATTTTCTTACCAGCGGGCAAGGTCAGTACGGCGCAACTCATCCAGCCGGTATCCAACGGGGCGCATGTCCTCGCCCTCGATACCGACTTTGATGGCTGCATGAAAATTGTCCAGGAAGTCACCCGAGACAACTCGATCTACCTAGCCAACTCAATGAACAGTTTGCGGATTGAAGGTCAAAAAACCGTCGGCATCGAAATTGTTCGACAGTTTGACTGGGAAGTGCCCGACTGGATTATTATCCCAGTGGGCAATCTGGGCAACGTTAGCGCCCTCTACAAGGGATTTAAACTGATGATGGATCTAGGGTTAATTGATCGAATGCCCCGGTTAGTCGCGGCTCAGGCGGCTAAAGCCAATCCTTTTTATGAGTCCTTTAAGAACGGGTTCAAAGAAAAAATTACGGTGACGGCTCAAAGCACATTGGCTAACGCCATTAGAATTGGCGACCCGGTCAGCTACGACAAGGCGACCAAGGCGATTTTAGAAACGGATGGCATTGTGGAACAAGCCACCGAACAAGAACTGGTAGCGGCCACTGCACATGCCGATTTAACCGGAATGTTTACCTGTCCGCACACCGGCGTCGCGCTGGCAGTACTGACCAAACTGCTCAAACGTGGCGTGATTAAATCCAGTGATAAAACAGTCGTAATTAGTACCGCCCACGCCTTGAAGTTCACCGATTTTAAGGTTGCCTATCACGAGTCAAAACTAGAAGAAGTGACGAGCGAGTATGCCAATCCTGCGGTTCATCTACCGGCAGATGTGGGTGCGGTGAAGGCCGAGATTAAGCGGCGAATGAGGTAAAACACTAGGTGAGTCACTGCATCAGAAGCGTGACTGCTTACTTAATTGGTCGCTGATTCTGTTGCTTTAGAGATTAAACAAGCGGTACTCAAACGTGACTGTCAGAGCTACCGCTACGATTCTCAATCGCTTTTCTTCTCGTTGTAGTTAGAGATGCTGCTATACACCTTCTCTGGAAAGGTCAAATCCTGATACATGTTTCCGGCATCTGGATCGTTAGGATCGGAGATAATTTGAAAGTCTTGCTGAGATTGCCATTCTAAAATGCTGTCACGGCTCGGTGGGCTGTATTCTTTGCTGCTTACCTGTTTGTAAAGCGATCGCGCTTCTTCTTCACTAAAGTCCTTATCCTTCTGCAACCGAGTCACAATTTCATCTTCATCCGCAAAATACTGCGCCACCATCGCGAACGTCAGCCGCCCATAGTGGCCAATATCCTGACCACCGTCCAACGCATCTAAAATGTGCGCCATCGTATTATTCTTGCGTAAGTCGTCTACTGGCATACGAATATCTTGAGTAACTATGTACTAAGGGATTGTAAAATAACAACCTCATGCTATTTGCCAATTTGAGTGATGGGGATGAACAATATAATTCCACTGTGGGCAAATCTTGCGGCGAGTAAGGTTCATGGTTGCCATCTGTTGATCAGAGACTTTGACTTTAGTG
>QBMC01000007.1 GCA_003242035.1 Nodosilinea foveolarum
ACAACAATGGCAACGCTCTGAACAATTGCCTAAGTGGGATATTACCATTGTTCCTATATAGTCGGTACTTTATTTGTTTGCGGCTCCCTTAGGGGCGGTATGACATGGTTATGCTCCATAAATGAAGTCTTAAGGATTCGTAAAATGCAAAGTCAGAATATAGAGTCGATCAAAACTATTTTTCAAAGTCGTCTAGCGACGCTTGAGCACCTTTTAAAGTCCGCTCAGACTCATTTTGGTGAGAGTGAGTCTTTCCTTCAGAAGCGAATTGCGGCTGATATGCTTCCCTTTGGCACACAGGTTGCTTTTACCTGCAATCAACCACGCAACTTTGCTTTATGGTGCGACGGCAAACCAGTGGATAATCTAGATCCAGAAGTCACATCCCTTACTCAAGCATATGAGCATGTAGCGAATACTAAGGGACTTGTTTCGAGTATTAACGTTGAAGACACAAAACTAGATGAGGTTATGCGCATGGACAGCGAGGGAACCTACATCGAGCTAACCGGTAGCCACTACGTCGCTGATTTTCTAATGCCAAACTTCTACTTTCATCTGGTCACGGCCTACGACATTCTTCGCATGGCGGGTGTACCTATTGGAAAACGAGACTACATGATGCGTTTGGTGCCTTTCATTAAACAGGCATGAAGTCTGAGAGGTTTGTAGATCCGGATGTTGCAGAAATTTTTCGAGATTCCGCTTCTGTCAATGAGGTTTTGCGATCGCTAACAAAGATTGCTAAATCTACCGCCGCCTAGTGAGTTGCTAGAACGGCGGTATGAGCTGAAAACGTTCTCGTTATGTAGAAATAGTAGAAACCGAACCACCATCTACGCGCCAGTTAGAGCCAACGACATAGCTCGTATGCTCTGAACATAAGAAGGCAATGACGGCGGCAACTTCTTCTACACGACCTCTGCGGCCAACTTCGATGCCTGGGCGGTTTTCGGCAAGGAAGCTTTTGACGGCTTCGTCCACTGAGATGTCTCTTTCTTCGGCGCGCGATCGCATCATCGCATCAGTCATCGCCGTTTTCACAAAGGCAGGCGACACCATATTAGTGAGTACGCCATCTTGGGCATAAGCCTTGGAAAGGTTTTTCGTCAGGTTTAGCGTGCCAGCCTTACAGCAGCAGTAGGGCATGTCCTCAATGTAGGGCTGTACGGCATCTTCGGAGCCAAGCAACACAATTCGACCCCAGCCCGCTTTGCGCATCGCTGGAATAAAGGTACGACAAACGCGTACGGTGCCCATCAGGTTTACGTTGATGGTGTGCATCCAGCCTTCGTCGTCGATTTCTAAAAAGTCTCCAACTGCGCCCGTAATGCCAGCGGAATGTACTAAAATTTCCGCTGGGCCGAAGTGTTCGGTAATTTTGTCGCGAGCGGCTTCTACCTGGGCCAAGTCGGTGATGTCTGCTTTAACGGGAAACGGATCGCCAAAGGCTTTGAGATCGTCAATTTCGTCGAAGGAGCGGTTGAGGATGGCAACTTTAGCGCCTTCTTTTAGCAAGATCTCGGCGGTGGCTTTCCCAATGCCCGAATCTCCTCCGGTGACGACGGCTACTTTTCCTTTTATGCCTAAATCCATGAAAGTATATTTCCTCTGATATTTCCTTTGGTGTCCTTTCAATCTAGAGCCTTGGCGAGTGTAACAACTCACTTGTGCAACAAAAGCTTAGACAACCGTCTAGATTGATAGAAAATAGAGGCGCGATTCAAAAATACTTAAAAGCGAGTGGAAACGGTTTATGCCCAAGTGGAAATTATCGACAGAGTTTACGTTTAGTGCGGCTCACTTTATCCGCGATTATGACGGCCCCTGCGGGCGAATGCACGGTCATACGTATCATGTGCGAGTGGAGGCAACGGCTGATCGGCTACAGGCGTCTGAGTTTTGTCCTCATCCAGCGATGGTGGCCGATTTTAGAACGCTGAAGTGGGCTAAGAAGGATGTAATGAAGGGGGGACTCGATCACTGTGTGCTGAATGATGTGATGCCGCCAGAATATGAGACCACCGCAGAGATGATTGCCCAATATATTCACGAAAAGACGTGCGATCGCCTCCCTAAAGCCGTCAAGCTCAAAGTCTCGGTGTCTGAAACGCCAAATTCTTGGGCGGAGTACGAGTCCGACTAGCGGCTCATTGTCAGCAAGCGCTGGCAGCGATTAGGATCTAAAAGGGTTCGTTTTAGATCCCATTTATTCAAAAACTAAATTTATGGTGTTACTTTCTGCGCAGTCTCCCGTAGCCAAAATAGACTCCAAAACAGCGTTGCCTGTAGTAGAGACCTTCCATTCTGTGCAGGGTGAAGGATTTTGGACGGGTGTGAGTGCTTTTTTCATCCGTTTGGCAGGCTGTGATGTGGGGTGTTCCTGGTGCGACACGAAGCATTCCTGGCCGATGCAGTCTCATCCTAAGCGCGAGATTTTGGCTTTGGTGGCAGAGGCGATCGCGGCCAACCCTTTCATGGTAGTCATCACAGGAGGCGAGCCTTTGATGCACGACCTAACCCGGCTGACGCAAGCGCTAAAAGCATCAGGACTGCGCGTTCATTTAGAAACATCGGGATCGCATCCGCTCAGCGGTGAATTTGACTGGATTTCGCTCTCGCCGAAGCAATTTAAGCCGCCTTTAGCAGAAATTTATCCGCTGGCGAGTGAGCTAAAAGTGGTGATTGACGGAGAGAGTGATTTGGCCTGGGCTAAGAAAAACGCAGAGAAGGTTTCTGCGCAAGTGGTGAAGCTGTTGCAGCCACAGTGGGAAAGTCCTGTCGGTCAGCAATTAGTGATGGACTATGTGCTGACTCATTCAGAGTGGCGAGTGGGCTTGCAAACGCATAAGTTTTTGGGAGTGAGGTAGCGATGATAAAAGCAGTGGTGCTACTGTCGGGCGGGTTAGATTCGGCTACCTGTGCGGCTCAGGCGATCGCCGATGGCTACCAGGTAACGGCCCTATCTTTTGACTATGGACAGCGACACGACAGAGAGCTAAAAGCCGCCGCCGATATTGTGGCGGCGTTAGGGATCGCAGAGCACCGAGTGATCAACGTAAATTTGGCGCAGTGGGGCGGATCTTCGCTGACTGATGAGAGCTGGAGCCTGCCGACAGACGGGGTAAAGACGGATGAGATTCCTTCTACCTATGTGCCGGGGCGCAATACGGTTTTTATTGCGATCGCCCTTTCCCTCGCCGAAGCCATCGAAGCAAAAGCCATCTACCTGGGAATCAATGCGGTTGATTATTCAGGCTATCCCGACTGTCGCCCCGCCTACTTATCGGCGTTTCAATCTTTGGCAGCGCTGTCTTCTAAGGCTGGCCTAGCGGGAGAAGCCCCTGCATTAGTTGCGCCTCTGGTGATGGATTCTAAGGTAGACATCGTGAAACGGGCGCTGCGACTAGGCGTTCCGATTGAAAAAACCTGGTCTTGCTATCAGGGCGATCCGCAACCCTGCGGCGTTTGCGATTCCTGCCGCATTCGAGATGACGCTTTAATCAAGGCAGGCCGCCAGGATTTAGCCACTAGAAGAAGCTGATCGTCAACAAAGTTCAATGATTGCGAAGCCGATGGTGGGATTCGAACCCACGGCCTGCTCATTACGAATGAGCTGCTCTACCCCTGAGCCACATCGGCGTTATTCGACTTTGAATTATAGCAGCCTGTGGCGGGGATCTGTGGCACAATCTGGCACAATCAAAGAGGTGGGCTAGTTGCCTGGGATTTTTAGTCGTAGATACAAGAACATGGCCAAGGCGAATGCGGAAGGAAAGAAAACTGCCAAGCAAGACAAAAAGGCTTGGAATACGCCGAATGCAAAACCGCCAAAGGGCATGAGCCAGGAACGGTACGACAGGCTAGTAGCAGAGTCGAAAGCGCCTTATAAAGGGTTTAGAAAGGTAATTTATGCCTCGGCGGGGGCTTCTGGCGCGATTGGTGGTTTCGTTTTCTTGACTAAGATTTTGGCGGGTCGCGATGTGGCTGAGTCTTTACCGAATTTGGCTTTACAGATCGGGGTTGTGGCGATCACAGTCTTCTTGTTCCGCTGGGAAGATCGTAAAAAGAAAGATAAGTAACGCTGATATATTTTCTTTCCCCGAACGCTTTAGTAAAGGGTCGTGAAATGGCCGCTTTCTCAACGACATATTCGGAATGACTTTAGAAAGCAACGCGCTAGAAACGGGTCGCAACCCAGTTGTGTTAGTACATGGAATTTGGAACACGGCGGGCATATTTTCTGTTTTGCAGCGCTATCTGGAGGGCGCAGGTTGGCAGGTTTATGCGCTGAGTATGACGCCTAACAATGGCGATGCCCCAATTTCTGTTTTGGCTGAGCAAGTAGCCGCGTTCGTGGCAGATCGCCTGGGGACGGAGCAGCCTTTCGACTTGGTGGGCTTTAGTATGGGCGGTTTGGTGAGTCGGTATTATTTGCAGCGGTTAGGCGGTCTGGCTCGGGTAAAACGATTTGTCAGCGTTTCTACACCGCACCAGGGCACCGCGTTAGCGCTGTTTAGTCAGCGATTGGGGGTTAGCCAAATGCGACCGGGCAGTCCTTTCTTAAAGTCGCTCAACCAGGATATTCATGCCCTGGACGCCATTCGTTTCTTTTCACTTTGGACGCCATTCGATCTGTTGATCTTGCCGCCCTGGAGTTCGGATACGGGGCTGGGCCAAATTAAAATGCTGCCAGTGAGCGCTCACAATCGGATGATTCGCGATGAGGCTGGGCTAAGAGCGATCGCGAAGGCACTGGCCGCTTAATGTGCTCTAATGCGCTTCGCCAACTTGAGAACATTGCAGTTCGCCAAATACGGCGCTGGGGTGAACGTAATACTTAAACTCCAGCAGGTTTTGAAAGGGATCTTCTAAAAAGAACGTGCGGTGTTCTATGCGATCGCCCTTGAAGCGATGCTTAGGCTTTTGGTAAAAGGTCATCTCTTTTTGCTGCGCAGTGAGTAAAAAATCTTCCCACTCTTTTTCTGTTTCAAACGTGACGCCAAAATGCCGGGGGTATATGCCTTTTTGCTTTTGATCCGCAGCGGGAACGACATGGGCGACTAGCTGATGCCCGCCAAGGTTGAGAATAAGCGATCCCCGACCTTCTCGTCCGGCGGTACAGCCTAATCCTTCTACATAGAATTTTTTGGTGTCGGTAATGTTTTCTACAGGAAAAGAAAGATGAAATATCGTGCTCATAGATTTTGGGTCGGTGAGTGTGTTTGACGATACATGAGGTTGTTTTATGGGCGTTGCGATCGCAAACAAGAGCCACTTTGTAATGTGTGCTACCGCCATTGGCACTTACGACCGACTGCACCTTGAGTATGATTAAAAAGTAAGTAAAAAGCAAAGGGTCAGTAAAGCTGATAACGCTCTGCCTGCACCCATTCTGCTCTAGAATACTCACTTCAAAGACCGTTTGATCTCTCTGATTAACAACCTTTATACTTAGAGGAGCGATCGCACCCTTACCACTGTGCTAATGTGACTGATAAGTGATTCTCCTGTTATGATATCCAATCGGCAGAGATAGCCAGTCACAGCCGTGAGATGTATTCAAAGTACGTCTTGCTTGTGAAGTCTTGTAATCCATACTCTAGAAACAGTCTAGAGACGCTTTTATGTCAATTTACGTTGGAAACCTGTCTTTTGATGCTACTCAAGATGACATCAATGAGGTCTTTAAGGAGTACGGTACGGTGAAGTCTGTAAAGCTGCCGACCGACCGCGAGACTGGCCGGGTTAGAGGATTTGCTTTTGTAGAAATGGGAAGTGAAGAAGAGGAGCAGGCTTCGATCGAAGCGCTAGACGGCGCTGAGTGGATGGGTCGCACGCTGAAGGTGAATAAGGCGCGTCCCCGCACTTAATCCTCTGTTTGTTAATGATTGAATCAACACACCCTTGAAGGCGCTGCTTTTAGGGGTGTGCTGTTTGAGGGTGACAAATGGAGATATATAGACATCCGAGCAGTAGTCGGACACTTTATCGCCAGCAATAGCGTCTAGTCCTATATCTGGCGTAGACGGATTGCATGGTTCCTTGTGATCTGTTGGTATTTCTTACCTATATCTCTTCAAGACCAATCGGGAATGCTGAGTATAAGCCGGAGTACTCTGAACGCTGGTTTTTATGGCCGTTTGTACTCTCTCTCTCACCTATCCAAAAATTGAAACTGACTTCTCGCCAAAAAGCGCAGCTTAGACGCCCTCGCCCTTTCTTGTTTTTGGCTATTCTGGCTATATTCGGACTGCCCTGGCTGCTGCTATTCAAAACGGGAGCGCAAGCTAGAACCCAGGCGACCCAAGTGGACGCAGCGGCAGATATTTTTCTCTCGCAGATTTCTCAGCAGTCCCAAAACGGTGCGGCTAAACAATTTGACCGATTGGCCGCCAAGCTCGGATTTATTCCAAACAGCGCAGATGCTTTACTGCAAGTAGACACCGACGCCGAGCAAGACTATAGAGCGATAGAAGCTTTACTCGATGCGTTTTTAGCCTCGCAATTGACTAAAACGACAGGTGCTTTAGCGACACCGCCGGTCGAACTGAGCCACTATTTAACTCAGTACGAGATCCCTTTAGCCGCGTTACAGGCGCATCTTTTAGAAAAGCCAGCCCCTCTTTGGGAAATAGACTTCGAGCGAATGAGTGAGATTGGTTACTCGCCGCCGGGGTTTATCAACGTGCTCAATACGCAAAAGCTGCTGCTGCTATCGGCGGCGAGTCATGCGCAAGCAGCCGACACAGATCAAATGCTACAGGCGATGGAAGCTTCTTGGAGATTAAATGAGGTCATCTCCCAACAGCCCGATTTGGTGTCTCAAATGCTGGTATCTTTTACGGCTGAGCAGCAGTCCGGACTGTTGCGCCATATGGAAGGCATCCCGGTTGTTTGGCAAGAAAGATGGCGAAAGAGACTGAGCGATCGCAATCGCATCTCCGGTTTTATAGATGATTCTATAGACAAAGACACCTTTGAGACATCGAGCCGTCAGTCTCTAGAACGCTCTATTACGAGTGGACTACAGTTTGATGTTTGGCTGCAATACAAGATGTTGCAGCGATCGCTGCTCTCACCGACTGTCAGGCGTTCTGCTTACGGACGCTCTGATAGCCGACTTAGCGCAACCGTCTCCTACTGGTTTTCTCCGGTTTACTACTTCAGCCTCAACAACATTGATACCCAAGCAACTTCTCAGCGAGCAATAGAGATCTTGAGAACGCTAAATACTTGTAAAACAACGCAGGCTGAAGCTGAACAGCAAATTAGCGTGGAGAAAACGGCGGTTTGGAATCGTAATCGTTTACCGGCTGAAACGTTCGCTCGGCGATGGAAAGCGGCGGGCGATCGCGCTTTGACCTTAGAACTCACGCAAAAAATACTGCAAGCTAAGCAGCTTGCCCACCAAAACGGAGAATGGCCTGCTGCACTGCCGGGTCTCGATTCTGATGTTTGTCCGGGTGAATTTTGGCTATACGAACGCACAGACGATGGCGCGATCGCCCTCTCTTTTAGCGCTGAGATAGACTCTCTAGCGAGGGTGCCCTTGCACTACCGCTCGCCCGATCTGTCGTCTAAACCAAAAGGGTTATAAAACAATAGTTCTAGAACCCTTTCTAACTAAACCAAACGGATCAGCCTAGGTGCTGGCGTTAGCTGGCTTTAACAGCTTTCTCTGAAACACTGTATGTACCGCCCCGGCCCCTATACCAGCTACCCTCACGCGCACCCGCCGAAAGAATGTTCGAAACGCGATTGCGCGCCGTTAAGAAGTGGTTTTTAGGCATATCTTCTTGAAAGACCGCATTCATCACATCGGCAATCTTAAAGACCGAACCGGGCTGCGCCTGCAAGACACCGCCAATCACATCAGGGAGCGGCGCTTGGCGATAGCTCTCTTGCACATAGCGCTGCCACTTGGCCGTTCTACCACTGCGCTTCCCCGTCATCTGCTTCTCGGTCGCCGCTGTGTCTGTGACGCTATCTATCTCTAGGGTATCTACTGAGGTATCTGTGGGCGCTGCGACTTTTACTTTAGCGGGACGACCGCGCTTGGCCTTGGTCGTCTTGCCTTCGGCCTTGGCGGTTGTCTTAGCCGCTCTAGCCGTTGCCGTTTTAGCCGTTGCCGTCTTAGTAGTTGTTTTTTTAGCGGTTTTAGGCGCGCTTTCATCTAAGAGATCGGACTTGCCCCTGCTGCCGGTTATGGCGGCAATGTCTCTCATATCGGGCGCGTTGCCAGATTCAAACATCGCAATAACAGTTTGAATGCCCTTGCGCTTCTCCTGTAGCTCAGTAAGCTGTGCTTCTAGTGCGGTTGCCTGCGCAGACAGCTCGGAATCTACTTCCAGTAGCTGTGGTAAAACAGAGGTAGACATAGATTTTTCCTCCTTAATTTAGGCTTGTGTTTAGGGGTATTTGGATCTGTTTGAAAGTTTAGAAGGCTCCTTTTGCAAACCCTACAAATTCAGTCAGGCTTTTACCTATCCTTTTTGGGGGCGAGTTTTCATGAACGCGCTTTTATTTAAGCGCTTCATCAATTAGCAGGACTTTTTGTAGAAAAACCTGCTGTGGATTGCCTCGGACAATTTCGTAATTGTGAATGTTTAAGAGTATCTTTTTTGAGAATAACACTATTTAAACGTTTTCTTCTTTTTGTCGAGACTTTTTTGTAGATTTTCAATCAATTCAAGCAAGATTGCTAAATTACTGTCCTTTTCAAGCCGCTCGATTTCTGACTAAATCTCCTGGTTTTAAGCCCTGATATCATCTTTATGTTTCCTCTAAAAGATTGCCCAACCGGGCGTTTTGCTATCTCTTCATCTTATCTTTGGCCAATCTGCGATCTGACGAGGTCGCGCTTATTCGGACCTGTGAAAACCATATTTGACTGCTAGGAAGAGAGTCGTTAGCACCAGGAGTGCAACGGCTAACCCTAAGCGCATAGATTGAATCGGCCACAGGCAGAGTAACCCGGCTGTAATCGCATTGACAGTTAGAACAGCCTGACGATCTTGGATGCCGAGCGAGACAATGGGGACGGGTTTTGCGGGATGTAACTGAATGCTGGCGAGCAAGTTGAACCAGAACTGGCTCAAAACAATCATGACTGCGCCAACTGGGAGAGACGCAAACGTGAGATAGAAACCTGTTACTTCTAGTGCAATCGTACTAACAACAACTGTGCGAAAGCGGTTGAGCTGCTGTGACTGTTGAGGCTGTGCTGACGGCTCTGTCATTTTGGGCTGTGCTGTTGCAGCGGCTATCGTGGGCGAGCCTGTATCCACGGTCTCGCTTGATGTTTTAGCGATGGTTAGCAGCTCTATATTTTGAAGGTCTACCCAGGCCATGCGAGTTAGTTCTGGGCAGAAGAGGGCGAGGGCGAGGGCGAGTATCTTTTGTGCGGCTGAAGGCGCGATCGCAATTTCGAAGAGCAATCCCATTCCGGCAGGCAGGAAAAGAAAAGGCACCATTTTGCGAAGCGTTGGCGTATGAACAGAAAGCATGTTTTGGGTATTGGGTTGGTCTGCAATATGTTGAAACGATATTAACTGAAGGGTGATCTCTAACCATGAAACGTTCAGAGGGTTGGTAGAGTGGCACCGCATGACAATAAAACAATCGTGTCTTGCTAATAGGCTGGGGGGATAGGCTGCGATGGCGATCGCCGTTACGGTGAGAGCCTTGGATGCTGGCTTTTATCGATAGTTGTGGTAGAAGATACTGTAGAAATGATGATTGCTTAATTCAGGTGATAGTTTAACCACTGTGTTTTTCCGTTACAAGATGTTGTTGGACAAGTGAGCAGCGAACCGAGAAAGCGCTACACTCAATTTTGTACTTAAATTTGGGTACTCGATTTTCTGCGATCTCAACTGCTGTGCAGATGATTAGCAGCTTGCTCTTGCTTTCTTAAACTGTTTGCTCTGGTGCGGTCAGCTTTTGCCGTACGCACTTGCGGCGAGCCATCAGCGACCGATGCGGAAACGCTATCTTTCCCATAACAAAAACGTAAACTCCCATCCATAAGGAAATTAAAAATGAGCGATCCTGTCCTTTCTCAACTCGTTTCTGTTGAGTCTGATTTGGCTCAGCAGGTAGATAGTCTAGAATCTCAGCTCGCCCAAGTTCAGGCCCGACGCGAAGGTCTGCGTACCGTCATCAATATGTTTGAGGGCGGCAAAGCCGAGGCGTCTAATCCTGAAGCGGCTTCTCCTGCGACGCCTGGTCGGCCTCCTGGTCGGCCTCCTGGTCGGCCTCCTGGCAGCAAAACAACGCGCAAGGCGACGGCTGCTAAGGCAACTGAAACAACCACTCAGAAAAAGCCTGGACGCAAGCCAAAGTCTTCCACTGCGAGTACTCAGCCAAAAGCGACCAAATCAACAGGGAAGAAAAAGGATGGTAGAGCCGCTGACTGGCAGAAATATGTGCAGCCAGAATTTAAGGAGAGTGCTTTGCCAGAAGCTGTCAGCAGCGTACTGCGTTCGGCTCCTTCTGAGGTGTTTAAGATTGCTGACGTGATGTCTTCTATTTTTATAGAGGACGTGCCTCGCAGCCAGTTTTTGAAGGCACGTAACCGGATTTCTAACATTTTGTCGGCAGGCGCACGCGATGGTAGCTGGTATAAAGGTCGCAATGGTCGATACTCTCAGTCGGAGAACGCGACTAAGTAGTGAAGTCCTTGTCTATTTCTTTGAGGCTTTATGGCATCGAGTAACCTAATGCTGAACAATCTTTGGATTAGCAATCCCTGGTTAGTGGCGATCGCAATCAATACAGTATTAATGGCGATCGCCTTTGCCATTCCCAAAAAGCTGCTCACCCCGGCTGGCTACGCTAACGCTTGGCTACTAGGGGTGATTGTGTGGGGTGCTTTGGGTTGGCGCGGCTATGCAACAACGCTGTTTTACTTTGTTGTTGGCTCAGCGATTACTAAGGTCGGTAGTGCTCAGAAAGAAGCTGAGGGCACCGCTGAAGCTAGAGGAGGAGTGCGCGGCCCCGGCAATGTTTGGGGGTCGGCGCTAACCGGCGCAGTCTGTGCGCTGGCCATTGTTGCTATCAGACTTGGCTCGGAAAGTGCGGTTGACGGTGGCCTGACTGCCGAGAGATCTAGTGTGTGGCTATCGCTCTTGACATTAGGATTTGTCGCGTCTTTGAGTACGAAGCTGTCGGATACTACGGCCACTGAGATTGGCAAGGCTTACGGGCAGCGAACTTTTTTGATTACGACGCTGCAGCCGGTGCCTAGAGGGACAGAAGGGGCGGTGAGTTTGGAAGGTACTTTAGCGGGGGCGATCGCTTCGGTGGCTTTAGGGGCGATCGCCTGGTGCATTGGACTCATTCCTTTAATCGGGGTCGGCGTTTGTGCGGTAGCCGCTTTGGGGGCAACTACCGTCGAAAGCATCATCGGCGCAACGATAGAAGAAAAGCTAATGTGGCTCACTCATGACTTGGTGAATGTCATTAACACCACGATTGGAGCGCTGTTAGCCATTGGTATCGGCTGGTTTATTCTGTAAAAAACCTTAAATTTTCAGGTTTTGGCTTGACTTGAATATTCAAATCAGGTGTGAGGGAATCGACGAATTCTTTATAGAAAATTGCTGTAGCCTACGAAAAAGCGTATAAAATATAAATATCGAGAAGCCAAACTTAGAAGCCAAACTCAGCCTGAACGACGTACGGGTGTTATTCGTCTGGCTTTAAATCCAAGCCCCTTAAAACCACCATAAATACGAGACTCCCGTCTATGATGACAACGGTTACTGAGGAAACCTTCACCCAAGAAGTTTTAGCCTCTTCAGTCTCAGTGTTAGTTCATTTTCAAGCCCCTTGGTGCGGTATCTGTCGGCTCATTACGCCGATTTTGAATCAGGCGATCGCCGACTGGCCAGTGTCCCTAAGGCTAATTAACGTCAACGCAGACGAAAACTTCAAGCTCGCTAATCAGTACAAGCTAAAAACGCTGCCTACGCTGCTTTATATAGAAGGCGGTCAGATTATTCATCGGATAGAAGGAATTGATAACTTCGACGACTTTCGCCGCTGCCTGGAAAGTATTTCTTGCCGATATGGGTTAGAAACCGCCTATTCTTCGCGATCAGCCGTCAGCGAATTGCATACTTCAATCGACGAGCTTTAGTCAGGTTTGTAAAGGCTGCTGCGTCGTAGGGGTCAATAGTCGTTTTGGGACTATTTTCTGCTGAGTTTTGGTGGCTTTATTCTGCCTGTCGAAACCGATAGCCGACGCCGCGTACGCTCTCAATCCAGCGGCCTTGACCCTTGATGTCTATTTTTTTGCGAAGTCTTTGGATGCAAACATCTACTACGTTGGTGCTGGGGTTGAAGTCGTAACCCCAAACATGCTCTAGCATTTGCGTACGGGTAAAGACTCGGCCTGGCGATCGCATTAAATACTCCAGCAAATTAAACTCGCGAGTGGTTAGCTCCACCGATTGCTGATCGCAAATCACGGTGCGGGTAATTCGATCTAGCTTGAAGGGGCCAACGGTAACCAGGTTTTGTCGTTCGCCGACGCTGCGCCGGACGACTGCGTACATTCGGGCGACTAATTCTTCGACGAAAAAGGGCTTGGCGATGTAGTCATCTGCGCCCAGATTGAGTCCCTGTAGCCGGTCGTCTAGCTCGTTGCGAGCGGTGAGTAAAATGACCGGCGTGTTGCGACCGGCCTGCCGCAGATGCTTCAAAATAAACAGCCCGTCTTTACCTGGCATCATAATGTCGAGCAAAATCACATCGTATTCGTTGGCGATCGCCTTCTCGTAAGCCGTATCGCCATGATCGCAGTAGTCCACTACAAACCCTTGCTCATTAAGTCCTATCTGCACAAAGCTGGCAATTTTCGGCTCGTCTTCCACAAATAGAACATTCATTTGTCTTGGCCCTTCCCAAAATTGCTTTCTTACTATGCTGACGGAATCAGAGCGACAACCGCAAATCACCGAATCATTACAACACCGTAATCGAAAGGGCCGATAAATGTTAACTTTTTAGACGTTTAATAGAAGGCATGAGAGCGGGTTAACCTGACAGGCACGCAACGATAGTAAAGCGTGTTTGCGATAACGAGGATAAGCCCAGACTCCATAGCTCACCTAAATAGACAAAACAACCTATGCGTTTTTCCCTTTCAAACAAGCCCTTCAGAAAACTAGCTGGCCTTTGTGCCGCTTTGCTCATTTTGCCAGTCGCTGTAGCCTGCGATAACCAGCCCACCGACACGGTTGTTGACACAACTGTTGACCCGACTGAAGCGGTGACTCCCGATGTCGCCACCGATCCTGCTGCGGCTGAGGGCGACACGATTGTTGATGTAGCGACTGCCAACGGCTCTTTCAACACGCTAGTTGCTGCTCTTCAGGCTGCTGATCTTGCAGAAACACTCAGCGGGCCAGGTCCTTACACAGTCTTTGCGCCGACTGACGAAGCGTTTGCCGCGCTACCCGAAGGTGTTCTCGATAAGCTTTTGCTGCCCGAAAACAAGGAAGTATTGACGCAAATCTTGACCTACCATGTGGTTGACGGCGCTGTGACGGCTGCTGATTTGGAAACCGGTATGGTTCCAACGCTCGAAGGGAACGACGTAGATGTCGTTGTCGATGCGGGCGCTGTTACTGTTAACGGCGCGACAGTTGTGCAGCCTGACGTTACCGCTAGTAACGGCGTTATTCATGTCATTGATACTGTTTTGATTCCAGAAGGCGTTGATCCGGCTGCTCTGTAATTTACAGTTATTGCTTCATGCCAAAGCGCCCAGATGCATTCTTGAACTGCATCTGGGCGCTTTGTTTTTTAATTAAATTGTCATGGTGTAGCGACTGTCTGTCAGTAGGTCGGCGTACTCAGAGCTGGCGATGCCTTCACAGACTTCATCATGATTTTCAACAATGTCATTAAAAAATACGATATCTGCTCATAATCACTGAGGCAGCTTATGGGTAGATGAGTCGTTGAGTTTGCGATCGCTCCTCACCTCAGTAGAATGGGTTTACTCTGCCGTCTAGCGAATCTTTTTATGACGACCCTGCTGCGTACGCCGCTCTATGACCTTTGTATTAAACAAAATGCTCGGGTGACTGCCTTTTCTGGTTGGGAAATGCCGGTGCAATTTGGCGGCATTCAACAAGAGCACCGAGCTGTGCGCGAAAACGCGGGTGCCTTTGATATCTCCCACATGGGCAAGTTCGTTTTAACCGGGTTGGCTGCGATCGCTGAGCTGCAAACGCTGGTGCCTTCCGATCTGGCTCGCTTGAGTGAGGGCAAGGCTCAGTACACGGTGCTGCTAAACGAAAAAGGCGGCATTATTGACGATTTGATTGTTTATCATCAGGGCCAAGCAGAGGGCCAAGAGCAGATTACGCTGATTGTGAATGCAGGTACTACCCAGAAAGATAAAGACTGGCTTTTGGCTCATTTGTCTGATCGGGTGCAGCTTCAAGATATCTCGCGAGAGCAGGCGTTGATTGCGGTGCAGGGGCCTAACGCGACCGAGCGGCTTCAGGCGCTTTGCCCTGAGGAAGATTTGCAGGCGATCGCTCGCTACCACCATTTGACGGGCCAAATATTAGGAGAGCCTGCCTTTTTTGCGCGAACGGGCTATACCGGCGAAGATGGCTTTGAGGTGATGGTGCCGGTGGCCGCTGCTGCAAAAGTGTGGCAGGCGCTGATGGAATTGGACGTGGAGCCTTGCGGTCTTGGCGCGCGAGATACTTTGAGACTAGAGGCTTCTATGGCGCTCTACGGACAGGATATTAACGATGACATATCACCTTTAGAGGCGGGCCTGGGCTGGCTGGTTCATCTCGATAAGGAAGCAGATTTTATCGGGCGTAAAGTGCTAGAGCAGCAAAAGGCCAATGGGCTGGAGCGCAAGCTGGTAGGTTTGACCTTGGAGGGTCGTAATATTGCCCGCCATGACTATCCGGTGCTGCAAGGGAACGAATCTGTGGGCATTATTACCAGTGGTACGCTCTCTCCCACGCTGGGCTATCCGGTGGCGTTGGGCTATGTGCCGCCCGCGCTGGCTAAACCAGGGCAAACCGTAGACGTGGCGATTCGGCGCAAAATATTTCCGGCTACGGTCGTGAAGCGTCCGTTTTATAAAGCAGCTCCGGCGGCAAAAGTGGCGAAAGCCTAGCCGTAGGTTTTAGGCGCTCCTGCTAACTCCTGCAAAACTATGAAATAATCTCTAATTATTCAGCGCTTCCACCCAGAATTTTTTATGGCATTCGAATATCCCGAAAACCTGCAATATCAAGATACTCACGAATATATCCGTGTGGACGAAGACGATAAGATCGTGACGATTGGCATCACCTCGTTTGCGGTTGATCAAATGGGCGATGTGGTTTTTTTAGAGCTGCCTGAAATTGGCGACACGGTTGAGAAAGGCGAGAACTTTGGCACCATTGAGTCGGTAAAGGCGGTAGAAGACCTGAAGACGCCGGTAAACGGTGAGGTGATAGAGCGCAATGAGGCGCTAATTGAGTCGCCCGAACAAATCGCTGACGATCCGTATGGTGACGGTTGGCTGATTAAAGTAAAGGCCGATGACTTGGCTGAGCTAGACGATGCGATGTCTGCTGAGGAATATAAAGATCAAGTAGAGGGCGATTAGCTTCAGTTTGAGTTTAAATGACTCGTGAGAATGAAAAAGAACATCTGTTTGTATGAGCTACCTGTGGGGGGCTTCGCAAGCAGGCGTTTGTTTTGTTTGAAGAATATAACTATAAGCAGTGTAGATACGAGTCGTTGAAAGTCCTCGATATATCCTAAAAGCGAGCGGCCTCAACCGGGTTTTTTGCACTTGCGGCGATGCTCTTAAAGTGCTGCAAGTGCTTTTGATAGTGAGGGGTACGGCGTTTTTGAGGGATGGGCGCGATCGCCAATTCATCCGTTTTTTTGTTAACCCACTTTTTTGAGTAAACGCGTCTAAGCGCAATGCTCAGCTTGCTAGCTCTAGCCGGTAAAGCGTCTTTTGTTACACAATGATAAGAACGTCTAAACGCTACGTTAGCTTCAAGTTTTCGTTCTTTTAAGTCTTAACTGTTTCAACCTCTATTATCTATGTCATACGATCAAACGGCTACTGCTGAAGTGCTATCTGCTCCGACTAAAACTGTCGCTAGCGTGGCACTTTCTTCGAATAAAAAAGTTGACTGGATAGAGCAGCTTCCGTCTGAGAGGTTTGCCCAGCGCCATTTGGGGCCGACGGATAAAGACGTGGAGAAAATGCTGAGCGTTCTGGGCTTTGACTCGGTGGAAGGATTGATTTCGGCCGCTGTTCCGGCTGGCATTCGGTTGAATAAAGCGCTGAATGTGGATGCTGCGCTAAGTGAAACTGAGGCGTTAAAGAAGATTGCGGCGATCGCGTCAAAAAACCAAGTTTGCCGCAGCTATATTGGCCTGGGATACCATAGCTGCATTACGCCGCCGGTCATTCAGCGCAACATTTTAGAGAATCCGGGTTGGTATACGCAGTACACGCCCTATCAGCCGGAGATTTCGCAGGGGCGGCTAGAGGCGCTGCTGAACTATCAGACGATGGTGAGCGATTTGACGGGGCTAGAGATTGCGAATGCTTCGCTGCTAGATGAGGGGACGGCGGCGGCTGAGGCGATGAGCATGAGCTTTGGCGTTTGTAAGAATAAGGACGCGAAGCAGGCGAAGAAGTTTTGGGTGTCGGCGGCTTGCCATCCGCAGACGATTGAGGTGATAAGGACGCGATCGCAACCCCTAAATATAGAAGTAGTCATCGGTAATCATCAAGACGCCGACGCATTTGCTCAGCAAGGGCCTTTCTTTGGCGCACTGCTGCAATATCCGGCGACCGATGGCGCAATTTTTGACTACACAGATTTTGTTGAACAAGCCCATACAACCGGCACAATTGTGACCGTTGCCGCCGATTTACTCAGCCTGACGCTGCTGAAGGCTCCCGGCGAGTTTGGCGCAGATATTGCCGTGGGTAACACGCAGCGATTCGGCGTACCACTAGGCTACGGTGGCCCCCATGCCGCTTATTTTGCGACTAAACAGGAGTACGCTCGCAAGCTGCCGGGTCGCTTGGTGGGCCTTTCTAAGGATGCAAAAGGTGCTCCGGCGCTGCGTTTGGCGCTTCAAACTAGAGAGCAGCATATTCGCCGTGATTCGGCGACGAGTAATATTTGTACGGCGCAGGTTTTGCTGGCGATCATTGCAAGTACGTATGCGGTGTATCACGGGCCGAGTGGGGTGAAGGCGATCGCGCATCGAGTCCATAGCTTAACGACGGCGCTAGCAGATGGGTTGAAAAAGCTGGGCTATACGCTGGGTGAGGCACCTGTGTTTGATACGCTGACGGTGCAGACTGGGGGGCGGACTGAGGAGATTTTAGGGCGATCGCTAACCCGTAAGGTAAATCTACGAATAGGCGAAGAGACCATTGGGATTTCGTTGAACGAGACGACCGGCATCGAACAGCTAGAAGAACTGCTAGAGATTTTTGCAGGCGATAAACCAGCGCCCAGCGTGGCCTCTCTTCGACCCCAGCCGCTGCCTGAACGCTTCAAGCGAACGTCAGATTATTTAACTCATCCTGTGTTCAATCAGTACCACAGCGAAACTGAGTTGCTGCGCTACTTGTATAGTTTGCAGAAGAAAGATCTCTCCCTGGCAGATGCGATGATTCCACTGGGGTCTTGCACGATGAAGCTGAACGCAACGGCTGAGATGGTGCCGATTACCTGGCCTGAGTTTGGCCAAATTCATCCGTTTGCGCCGATAGAACAGACACAGGGCTATCAGATTCTGTTTAAGCAGTTGGAAGATTGGCTGGCTGAGATTACGGGCTTCGCTGGGATTTCCCTTCAGCCCAACGCGGGTTCGCAGGGAGAATATACGGGTCTGTTGGTGATTCGGGCCTATCACGAAGCGCGAGAAGAAACTCATCGAACCATTTGTTTGATTCCTCAGTCGGCGCATGGGACAAATCCGGCTAGCGCGGTGATGGCTGGGATGAAGGTAGTGGCGGTGAAGTGCGATGAGGCAGGCAATATTGATGTTGCAGATTTGAGCGCGAAGGCCCAGAAGCATTCAGAGAATCTGGCAGCTTTAATGGTGACTTATCCTTCTACGCACGGCGTGTTTGAGGAGAGTATTAAATCGGTTTGCGAGATTGTGCATACGCACGGCGGACAGGTGTATATGGACGGGGCGAACATGAATGCTCAGGTGGGGTTGTGTAGCCCTGGCGATATTGGGGCCGATGTTTGCCATCTGAATTTGCACAAGACTTTTTGCATTCCTCACGGTGGCGGTGGGCCTGGAGTGGGGCCGATTGGCGTAGCGGCTCACTTAGTGCCATTTTTGCCTGGGCATAGCCTGATTTCTTGTAATAAAAACGAACAGGCGATTGGCGCGGTGGCTTCTGCTCCCTGGGGCAGCGCTAGCATTTTGCCAATTTCCTGGATGTACATTCAGATGATGGGGGCGAAGGGGCTAAAGCAGGCGAGCGAACTTTCTATTTTGAGCGCGAACTATATTGCGAAGCGGTTGGAAGGCCATTACGACATTCTTTATAAGGGTGAGAATGGGCTGGTTGCGCATGAGTGCATTGTTGATTTGCGCGAGTTTAAGAAGACGGCGCAGGTGAATGTAGACGACGTGGCAAAGCGGCTAATTGACTATGGATTTCATCCGCCGACGATGTCTTGGCCGGTGGCTGGCACGATTATGGTGGAGCCAACCGAGAGTGAGGCGCTGCCAGAACTAGATCGTTTTTGCGAGGCGATGATTGCAATTCGTCAGGAGATTCAACAGATTGAGTCTGAAAAAATTACGGTGGAAGAGAGTCCTTTGCACTATGCGCCCCATACGGCGGCTGACTTAGTGGGTGAGTGGAGTCGGGCTTATTCGAGAGAGGCTGCGGTGTTCCCGACGCAGTGGACGCGCGATCGCAAATTCTGGCCTTCAGTAAACAGAATTGATCAGGCATATGGCGATCGCAATCTCATTTGCACCTGTCCTTCCATGGACGAATTCGACGAATAATTGCGAGGAAAAGACGCCTTCGGTAGCTTAGCTAAACCCAAGGGCGGCTTTTTCTTGCTAAAGTCATACCTGATCGACGTTCTCCACAAGCTCACAGCACATTCCTATGACACCACCCGCTCAGGACACTTGGCAAACTCCCCCTGAGCCAATAGCCTCTATGCTGGAAGTCGAACAGCTTCCGGCTATAGGCTTTTCTCCAGATAATGAGTGGATTGTGGAATGCGGGCAAACGGAGCTGCCGCCGCTTTACGAACTGAGTGCGCCGCAGGTCGCGATCGCGGGTTTTCAGGTAAATCCTCGCGTTTGGGAACCGGCAAAGGCGGGCTACTTCATTAGTTTGGCGATTCGGCGGCGCGATGAGACTACGGCGCGGCAGGTGTTGCTGCCTGAAAATCCGCGTATTCGAAATTTGAGCTGGTCGAGAGACAGTCGGTACATTAGCTTTACGCAGACGACGACCGATGTAGATGATGAGCGGAAGAATGGGGTGAGCCTTTGGGTGCTGGAGATGGAGACGGGGGAGGTGCGATCGCTCACTGGCCCCATTCTCAACAGCACGTTTGGGAGTCCTAACCGCTGGTTGCCAGATAATACGCTGCTTTGTAAGGTGCGAACTGACGACGGCCCGCCGCCAGAGGCTCCCATTCTGCCGATTGGCCCAATTATCGAGGAAAACTTAGGTCGAGTAGCCCCGGCCCAAACTTACACCAATCTTTTAGAAAGTCGCCACGATGAGGTGCTGCTGGAGTATTATCTCACCTCTAAAATTGTGCGCATTTCGCTAGATGGCGCACAAACTCCAGTGCTCGGGCCAGATTTGTTCAAAACGATTGCGCCCTCTCCAGACGGCCAGTGGCTGAAAATTACGATTGCGCACCGTCCGTTTTCCTATCAGGTGCCGATTTCTCGCTTTCCGGTTCGCGTTGAAGTCTTCGACGTATCGGGTAAACCTGCCTACACCGTGACTGATTTACCGCTAGCAGAAGAGATTCCGATTAACTTCGACTCTGTGCGAGAGGGCATTAGAAACACGGGATGGCGGGCAGATAAGCCTGCGACTCTTTATATGGTGGAAGCTCTAGACGGTGGCGATGCGGACAAGGAGAGTGACTATAGAGATCACGTCTTTACGTTGGACGCGCCTTTTACGAGCGAGCCAACAACGCTGTGGAAAACAACGCTGCGCTTTAATACGATTTTGTGGGGCAATGGCGATACGGCTATGGCCTATGAAGCAATGTACAACACCCGGACTTTGAGGGTTTGGCAAATTGCGCCGGATTATTTAGAGCGCGAGCCAAAGCTGCTCGAAGAACGCAATTTTCAAGATGCCTACAGCAATCCGGGCAATCCGGTGAGCACGCCGGGTGAGTACGGTTGGCGGACGCTGTTGCTTTCGGAAGCGGGCGATGTGTATTTGGATGGGCGGGGAGCCTCGGCTGAAGGGGTACGGCCGTTTTTGGACAGGTTCAATTTGGCGACGGGAGAAAAAGAGAGACTGTGGCGATCGCCCCCCAATATCTTCTCTAGAGTGGACGAAGTCTTAGATACGAATGCAACTGAGCTGATTATCACCAAAGAGAGCAAAACAGAACCCGAGAACTACTACTTGTACAATCGGCTGCAAAAGACCGAAAAACCGCTAAGCCACTTTACCGATCCGCTGCCTTGGTATAGCAACCTTCACAAAGAGATTGTCCGCTATACTCGCGCCGATGGCTTAGAACTTTCTGGAACGCTCTACTTGCCGCCGGGTCACGACTTAGAAAAGGACGGGCCTTTGCCGACGCTGCTGTGGGTCTATCCAGAAGAGCACAAGAGCCGGGAGACGGCTAGCCAGGTCACTCGGGCCGAAAACACCTTTGCTAGGCCCAGTCAGACTTCTGTGATGTTTATGCTGACTCAGGGCTATGCTTTGCTCTCTGGCCCAAGTATGCCGATTATCGGTGTGGGCGAGACAGAGCCGAATGATACTTATTTGGAACAGCTTTTAGATAGTGCGACGGCGGCGGTGGATTATTTAGTGGAAAGAGGGGTGAGCGATCGCGATCAAATTGCCATTGGTGGACATTCCTACGGCGCATTTACCACGGCAAACTTGCTGGCCCACAGTCATCTCTTTTGTGCAGGCATTGCCCGCAGCGGCGCATATAATCGTAGCCTAACGCCGTTTGGCTTTCAGGGCGAACAGCGCAACTTCTGGGACGCCACCGACGCCTACATGAAAATGTCTCCCTTTGTATATGCAAACAAAATTAGCCAGCCGCTGCTGCTGATTCATGGCGCAGCCGATAACAATACCGGGACTTATCCTATCCAATCAGATCGTTTGTACGAGGCGATGAAAGGACTAGGCGGCACCGTGCGATACGTAAGTTTGCCTTACGAGGAACATGGCTATCGTTCGAGGGAGGCGGTTAATCATGTGCTGTGGGAAATGGTGCGGTGGTTGGATACTTACGTTAAAGGTAGTTCTTGACGTTTTCTGTGGGGCTTATGTTTCACACTTATCTATAAATCTGACACGGGAGTGAACTATCTTGCAGAAAAAGTATAATAGTTGGCAATCGCCTAAAATCTTACTGCCAGCTTTATCAGTGTCGATAGCTGTGGTTATTCAATGTCTTTATATATACACGGCAACTAAGCGAGAATTTACTAGTCTGGAGAACGCTTTAATTCAATCATTTTCACTGGTTGCAGGTTTGGGCGGCTCTTATGTGTTTGGGAAGCATTCGGCAAAAGATGCTGCTATGGATATGATGCGACCTCATGCTCGTTCAGCATTCCGGCGCTCTCTGGCGCTGTATTCCAGTCTATCTCGTGTAGCTGTGGAAATAGAGAAAGCGAGAAATCCTGAAGAGTTTCAAAGCGATGAGATAACTTTGGCAAAGCTCGAAGCCATTGTTATTGAGCAGATATCAACAGCAGGTGATGCACTAGATGATTGGTCTGATCTTGTCCCAGAAGAGATAGAAGAGGTAAGAAATCAATTAGCTGCTAGAGGAAATGGAGAATCTATCAATGCATGAGCTTATAAAAGCAAAAGTAGCAAAAATACTCAGTTCTAGAGAGATTGTGATAACTGCTGGATCAAACCAGGGTGTATGCATAGGTATGCATTTTGATGTATTAGATCCAAAGGGCGAGGACATTACTGATCCCGACTCTGGAGAAATCCTTGGATCTATTCAAAGACCAAAGGTTCGTCTTAAGATTACACAAGTTCAAGAAGCGATTGCAGTAGCATCTACATATAAGAAAACGAAGATTAACATTGGGGGAACCGCTAGTTCCGCTTTTTCTACAGATTTTTCAGCTAGCTTAACTCGATCGTTAATGCCTCCAAAGTTCATAACTAAGTATGAAACCCTAAAAACGAATCAAGACACCTGGGATGACCTTGCAGAAGAAGAAAGTTTTGTGAAGACTGGAGACCCAGTTATACAAGTAGCGAAAGAAGCTGTTGAGTAGCAAAGCAGTTTTTGAGTAGAGGTGTTGCGATATAAGGAAAATAATGGCTGAAACCGTTGATATTAAAAGCATCTAGCGCTTTCCTTTGAAAAATGGCTGAATGCGCTGATACATAAAGCTCTCGGCGGTTTTTTCTGCTTATTACGCAACAGGTCTAGTAAACCTTATTTTCATAGTAGTAGGTGCCGACCTAGTGATCTCTTCGTCTTAAATAGTCAGCATCGTTTAGGGCGAACTGCTTGTAGTGAGCGATGACGCAGGACTTGCATAAAAGTGATCGCGCAACCTGATAGCTCAGTATCACCAATGTAGATAAAGGAAATAATGCTGATGACTGTTCAATCTCGATCTAAACGTTTTTTGCTGTTTGCACTTATTCTGCTGGGGGGCTTGGCTGCGACTGCAAAATTGCCTGTGATCGCCCAAACTCAACCTGGTTCTCTGCGCTTAGTCGATATGGTTCGATTCTATAGCGGGTTGCCGCATCAGGCGCGATCGCTCCAACTCCTACAGCAGCAAATCGACAACCGTGATCCTCAGCTACTTCAGGCGGATTCGATTGCGGCGAATGTTTGGCGCAATTCAACCACATTGGTTGGACATACCGATATCTTCAATCAAATCTCAGCTAAGAATCGGACTGGCCCCGATCCGCTGACATTAGCGACTAATGCTGCAAATGTTCGAGTGGGCGGGCCAGTTGATATTGAAGTGTTGCCAAGTCCGGGCGTGGAGTCACCTAGTCAGGTGATGGTGACTATCACGCAAGGTGGGATATTGGATGATTCTGTTGCTGGGGTGCGTAATCGCTTTGATATTCAACAACAAAACGGACAGTGGACAATTCAGCGAGCTGGTCGTCAAGTTCGTTGTCAGGCAGGGCGCGGTCATCAAGACTTTTCGGCTGAGATCTGTTCATAGACGGTGTGCTGTGCCTACGGCTGCTGAAATATTTTCAAAGCCGTGGTCTTCTAGCTTGATCAATAGACCGCTGAGAATAGTTTTGACCATCGTTGGCCCCTCGTAAACCCATCCTGTATAGGTTTGTAGGAGTGATGCGCCTGCTGTGATTTTGGCCCAGGCATCGTCAGCATTGAAGATACCGCCGACGCCGATGATCGGTAGCGTTCCTTGGGTGTGTTCGTAAATTAGCTTGATGACTTCGGTTGAGCGATCGCCCACAGGTACACCACTAATACCCCCGGCTTCTTCGGTTACGCTCAGTCCGGTTTCAATGATCGTTTTTGTTTTCAGTCGGGTTCGATCAACAGTTGTGTTGGTGGCGATGATGCCCGCCAGATTACACTGCTGGGCAAGTTCGACAATTTCGTAGATATCTTCGGTGGCTAAGTCGGGAGAGATCTTTACGAATAGCGGTTTGTTCTCGGTGTTGGCGGTTTGTAGGGTTTCTAGAATGGGCGCGAGCTGTTCTTTGGCCTGGAGCGATCGCAACCCCGGCGTATTTGGCGAAGACACATTCACCACAAAATAACTACCCTGCGTTTTCAACAGCTCAAAGCTCTGGAGATAATCTGAGGCGGCTTCTGCTAAAGGCGTTATTTTTGACTTGCCTAAATTAATGCCAATCGGCACTGGATAGTTACCCTCGGGCCACAGTCGATGCAGCTTGTCGGAAAGGGCAGCGGCTCCAGCGTTGTTGAAGCCCATACGGTTGAGTGCGGCTTGATCGCCCACTAAACGAAACATTCGCGGTTTGGGATTACCCGGCTGAGCGTGGTAAGTGACGGTGCCCAGTTCTGCAAAGCCAAAGCCGAGTAGGGGCCACGCGCGGGCGGCGGCTCCATCTTTGTCGAATCCGGCGGCAAGGCCAAAAGGATTTTCAAACTGAAGGTTCCAGAGTGATTGGGTAAGGCGGGGCGATCGCGCTTCAAAGCTGCCGGTCATCGCGGCTTGGGCGGCTAGTCGAGTCGGCTGATGTACCCTTGCGCCGGTGGCAGGATCGTCCGCTAACCAGGCTAGGAAGTCGATGGTTTGCCGGTGCACTGTTTCTGGGTCGGCCTTGAAGACGCTAAACAAGAGCGGACGTAAGCCAAACCGATAGAGCTGCTGCAAGAAACCTTTCCCTTCAATAAAAAGACATTAGATGGCTATGGTTGCCAGTTCTTTAACTAACTCGGGGCGATCGCCGTTGAGTCAAGTAGCCGTAAAGGGCATTCTACGGACATCAAGAATCTATAAATATTCTATCGGCACGGGTGCTTTTACCGACCGCCTCATCTACAGCCGTTCACCGTTCACCTCGATCTCAGCTCAGAGCGTCTTTTTCTTATGGTTAAGCACACAGTCCCTAGCTCCTCAAGATCTGCCGACAAATTGGCTCCACCAGCCGCCCTCCCTAATCGCCGCGCAGACCGTCGAGCCGGACAGTCGTTAACGAAGCAAGACTTAAGCCAGGTGCTACCCGCCATTTGGGAGGCCGAAACGCTCGACCGTTCAATCCAAGAAGCGCTTCAGGCTATCCGTGCAGAGTTTGGCTACTCTCTGCTGTGGATGGGACTTTATGACCGATTTACGCATCAACTAACGTCGCGTGGCGTCATTACCAGCGGGCCACGTCGCTTTACACAGCCGTCTCTGGCGCTAGAACCAGGCGATATTTTAGAGCAGGTAATTGTTCAGCAGCAGCCCAAGGTGGTGGCTGATATTCGAGAGGAGTCTAGAGCCAGTGCCTGGGGGCGCGTAGCCAAAAACTTTGAGCTGCAAGGCACCGTGATTTTGCCGATTCAGCGGCGCAGCATTTGCTTTGGCGTCATGATTCTATCTTCTCGGCGGTGGGGCGTAATCCCCGGCATTTTAGAGAACTCGACTCTGCTGGCTATTAATAACGCGCTCGCTGAGGCGATTCATCAAAATGCACTAGAAGTGCAGCGTCAGCAGACCAAGCAACCGGCCAAACCGCTGCTGACATTGCTAGATATGTTGGGCACAATGCCGAGCCTAGACGACCGGCTAAAAGTGGTGGCGGACGAAACGCAGAAGTTTGTGGAGACGCCTACAAGCGTTTACTGGCTAGAGCCGCGCGGTCTAGCCTTTTGGTGCCGGGTGGGAAGGCGCGCAGGTAAACCGAACGGTACGCTAGCGGTGGGTGAGGTGCAAAGCCTGTATCAGAAGCTGTGTGCGGGAGAGACGATTGTGCTGGGCGAAGCGGAAGGATCGCTCAAAGCTAGTGTGGCGAGTCGGCTAATGCAGCATTTGAAGGTTAAATCGGTGATGGCTGCGCCGATTTTGTATCAGGGCGATTTGCAAGGTTTTATAGTGACGGAAGGGGCGAATCCTCGAATTTGGAGCGAGGCTGAGAAGGACTATGTGAAAGGGGTAGCTCAGCTCGTGAGTCTGGCGATGCCGACGGCTGAAATGGATGCGGCGCTGAGTCAGATTAAGTCCGATCAGTTGATGAGCGCTGGGGTGACGCGGAGTATTCATAGCGATCGCGATTGGCAACATGTTTTGGGTCTATGCGTAGAACAGCTAGCGGTGCGGTTAGGAACCGATCAGCTACTGGTACTGAGCGCGAATTCTGAACGCGGTGGGTTTGACCTGTGTTACCGGACGGGGCAGGCGATGCCGCAGGCTTTTGGACAGGCGGAGGTTTGGCACCCGTTGGATAGCGTGGATGAGCAGATGCTGAAGCGGGCGCATTCGCCAGTGAGCATTGAGAGCGTGGAGCGGGAGCTGAAGTTTGAACCCTGGCGATCGCACTTCCAATCTATGCGGGCAAAGTCGCTGCTGGTGAGCAACACCTCTCCAGGGCGCAAACCCGAAGGGCTAGTGGTGGTGACCGACAAAGTGGAACGTCGGTGGAATCAGGCTGATCGCGAGCTGCTGCAAGTATTGAGCAGTCAAATCGGCTTAATCTTGCATCAGTGGCAGCTTCAAAGACAGACCGATCAGCAGGCGCATTTGCACGAAACCTTTCAGTGGGGGATGCGCAGTCTGCAAAGACTTTCTAAAATTGAGGCGCTTGACCAGTCGGCGATGCGACATCTTTCTCAGCTCTTACATGCGCCGTTAGTGGGCATCGTTACCTGGGAGAACGGCAGTGCGTTTGCCAAAGTTAGCAGTACGCTGCTGCAAAACAACAGCTTTCAGCTAGACACTGAGCGGCTAATTTCGGTAGAAACGGACGCTATTTTGCACTGGGCGGTTTCGACTGAAGGGCTGATGACGCTGCGCTTGGAAGATTTGCCCGCTGATGGCAAGCAGTGGATTCAGGGGCCTGCACAGTCTCAGGTGTTGGTGATGGCGCTGCGGACGGCTCCTGAGCATGAACCAAATGCAGTGGTTGTTTTAGCAGATAAGGCGAACCGTCGGTGGTCGGATGAGCAAACAACTTTGCTGGCGATTGTGGTGAATCAGCTTGCCTGGTGCCGTCGTCACATCAAGCTGATGGATAAGATGCTGACTCAGCAGCAGCAGCTAACGCAGCTAAACTGGTACAAGCAGCATCAAATAGCGGCGCTCAGTCAGGGCTTTGAGGAGTGTCTGCAACAGGTGATGGCTCAGCCGATGAATTCTAAACAGCATTTGCTTTTGCAGAATATGAATGTATTGGCGGAGCGATCGCAGCACGTAGTCAAACATGAAGGGTGGGCGCTGGCGTTTCGCGAGCAGACAACGCCGCTGGTTACGCTAATTAAGCGAGCGACGGCTAGAGCGAATCCGCAAATTCAAGATCGGCAGCTTTGGTCGAAGGTTCACTGTGAGAGTAATCTGACGATTTCGGGCGATATTGGCAAAATTGAGAATGTGCTGTACGAGCTGATTGCTGAAGCTTGTGAAAGATCTCCGGTGGGCGATCGCGTTGACATCTGGTGCCGACCGATCGATGAGCGCTGGCTAGAAGTGGCGATTACGGATGAAGGTAGCGTGATGCCACAGATTTTGCAGGAGTTGGAGAACGGATTGCCGATTGATTTGCTGTCTCCTTCGACCTTGTACGAGCCGAAAAACAGCCATCTGTGGGTGTGCCAGTCTTTGATGCAGCAGTTGGGCGGTGAGTTTACGCTCTTGCAAATGGAGGATGGGCGATCGCTCAGCCGAGTTATTTTGCCGCTGTCGTCGGAGGGCGCAAGCTAGCTAGAGCGTCTGCTTTGGGTAAGGGATAGGTTTAAAATGTGACGAATTAGTTGAACTATTTTCTGGTCGCAGCATGTCTGATCCTTATGCCTGGATAGAACAGTCTTTGAATACGATTCATCAGGCTCGCTGGCATCGCCGCGTTTTGGCGATTGATGGGATGGCGGGGCCGGTGGTGCAGGTGAATGGCCGCAGACTGGTTAATTTTGCGAGTAATGATTACTTGGGGTTGGCGGGGCATCCGCAGATTGTGGAAGGGGCGATCGCGGCAATCAGACTGTATGGAACCGGGTCAACGGGGTCGCGTTTATTGAGCGGGCATCGGGTTTTGCATTCTGAGCTAGAGGGAGCGATCGCCCGGTTAAAAAAGACAGAAGATGCGATTGTTTTTAGCAGCGGCTACCTGGCTAATATTGGAACGATTTCGGCTTTGGTGAATCACCGAGATCTGATTTTGGCGGACGAATACAATCACGCTAGCTTGAAGAATGGCGCGACGCTGAGCGGGGCGACGGTTGTTGTTTATGCCCATGGAAATGTAGAGGAGTTGGCTAATCTACTGGCGGAACATCGGGAAAATTATCGCCGATGTTTGATTTTGACGGATGGTGTTTTTGGCATGGATGGGGACGTTTGCGCGCTGCCAGAAATACTGGATTTGGCCGACCAGCAGAGCGCCATGGTGATGATTGATGAGGCGCATAGTGTGGGCGTGTTGGGCAAAACGGGGGCGGGCTGTGCTGAGCATTTTGGCTGTAGCGGGCGATCGCTCGTGCAGATGGGGACGTTGAGCAAGGCGTTTGCTAGTTTGGGGGGCTATGTGGCGGGCAGTGCGGCGCTGATCGATTTTTTGCGCAATCGTGCGCCTAGCTGGATTTATACAACCGGGCTTTCTCCGGCCGATACCGCAGCGGCTTTGGCAGCGATCGCGATCCTACAACAAGAACCGCAACGCCTAAAGCAGCTCGATCAAAATGTTCACTATTTAAGCGAAAGACTAGACTACCTATTAGCCGATCTCTCTTTTAAGCAAGCTGCTAATTTTAAGCGTTTACCAACCGACTCTGCGATTGTTTGCGTTCAGGTAAAAGACGCGGCGACTGTTCTGGCACTGTCTAAAAAGCTGAAAGATCTCGGTGTTTTTGTTTCGGCTGTTCGTCCGCCGACGGTGCCAGTTAGCCGACTGCGAATGAGCGTAATGGCGACCCACACGAGCGCACATATAGATTATCTGATCGCTGCTTTAAAGGACTGTTTGCTAGATGATGCTTAGGAACGAGGATTAAATAAGATCTATTTCTATAGATCGGTAGGTTTTGGCTTCGACTACGCTCAGCCAGCGTAGTCTGCTGATACCGAACCCTGAGCGTAGTCGAAGGGTGGCTGGAGAGAAATCGGTAATTTATTTAATCCTCGTTCCTTGGGAGCTATGTGGAATTTTACGGATTTTGCTGGCTTATGCCTATAGGTCGGTCTTTAGAACGGCTTTGTCACTTAAAATACAATAATTGTTAGTTCATCGTAATTCCGCCTTATCATGCCAGAAGTTAACTGCGCTGTAGATTGTAAAGACGGCTGTGTCCTCGGAGACCAGTGCCCGCACAAAGATTCTCAGCAAGAAGCCTCTCAGTTTATCGAAAACACCTCTTTAGATTCGATGCTGGAGATGGCGGCTGAGGCGGTGCGACGTAAACAAGACGAAAGAAAATCCCAGGCGGGCGAAGGGCCTAAATGGGTGTTTCCGGAAGAGGGGATTCAGCCGCCGCAGTAGCAGGTTCTGGAGTTTGGCGATTTTCTAAGGTGGAGACTGTGCGATCGCTCAACCGAATCTCTACGCGCTCTTGAGGCATACCCATACCAATATCGGCAGCATCGAATGCCCGCTTGATTCTTGCTCGGAGTTCTCTAGCGACGGGCCACTGCTGTAGTGGCTGAGTTTTCATAAATAGGCGAATGGCAATGCCGGTGTGATCTAGAGACTCTACGCCTAGAACGTCTGGTGGCTCTAAGATAGAGCGCTGCCATTGAGCGTCTTCGCTGAGAGTAATCGCCGTTTGTTGTACCAGAGTGATCGCTTTTGTCAAATCTGCGCTGGGGGCAACTCGAATAGAGAGATCTACCTGCGCCCAGTCTTTTGAAGCATTTTGAACGATGCTAATTTGACTGTTGGGAATAGTGATTAATCGGCCTTCGCTATCGCGTAACTGAGTGATTCGCAGGTTTAGCGATTCTACGGCCCCAGAGAGATCGCCGACTGTAATTACATCGCCGATGCCAAACTGGTCTTCGAACAGAATAAAAAAGCCGTTGATGAAGTCTTTGATTAGGCTTTGGGCGGCGAGCGAGATACCGACGCCGATGATACCTGCACCGGCTAGTAGTGGGCCTACTTCAACGCCCGCGATCGCCAACATCCTAAAAACGGCAATGCCAAAAATGATAGAACCCGCGAGACCTTTGGCGACCTGCGAAAAGGTAGAAAACCGCAGGCTGCGGCGTTTTGATTTTTCGGGTGCCCAGTGGGTGCCTTCTTGCAGCGTGAGGATAGTTTTGTCGATGGCAACGCTGCTTAACCGTATGGCTGCGTAGGCAATGCCTAACGTGAGGAGAAGTCTACCTGGAACGCGCACCGACAGGAGAGATAGCGTGGTGAGCCAGCGGCTGTAGGGAAATAGGGCCAGCAGCCACAGCAGCGCACCGACCCAAAGTGCTATCTGGGCAAAGACCATCAGGACTCGCAGTAGCTCATTTAACTTTCTTTTTTGGTGGTTGTCTAAGCGAGCTTTTACCTGGTCGAAAACGGTGTTGAAATTGCCAGATGAAAGGACTTCTACGAGTGGATTATAAGGTTGCGATCGCGGGTTTCCTATCTGGGTTTTGACATTGGCTAGCCTTTTTTGACGGCGCTTTATCCGTAGGCTAATCCGATTGATGACGAGCTGAAGCAGGATAGTGCCTAAAAGAATGACTGCGGCTATTTTGACTTGTCGTTGCCAAAAGTCTGGCTGTCTTTCGGTGAGATAGCTCCTTAGGGCAATTTGCAAGTCGGTGGCGATCACCTGGGCGCGATCGCTGGCACTGGCATAACCAGTAACCTGAGCGTCTAACTGGGTAACGGTAAGCAGTGTTTGGTCGCCAACTATAACGACAGGTAGATTGCTAGGCTTGTCTATTTCTACCTGCGTATCGAGCGGTGCTGTCTGCGATTTGGCAATTTTGTAGAGTCGATCTTGAATTTCTTTCGCTCTTTTTTCGGCGGGCTGTTGGCCGTTTACTTCGGGTGCGCTGACGTAGAAAAGGGTGCGTCCGTCTAGATAAATGGGAGAGATCGCCACTTCCTCCGCCGAAACCGAGAGCGGCCCTGGCAGCAGTCGATTGACCCCGGTATTTGGCCCAGAGAGTACAATGCCAGAGTCTGCCCCACCTCTGGGTGTATCTGCGGCATCACTCGATTGAGACCAGCTAGGTGATGCCAACAGACTCAAAAAAATCAGGCCCAGCGTTAGCCAAAGTCCCCGTTGTCCCCGTCGCCGTTGTTTATTCATACATGTCTAGATTTGACGAACTCCAGTCTACCGGTTCTGCCTTCGGTTCTGCCTTCGACAGAGCGATGATGCAGCGCTGCTGTGAGCTGGCTAGTAGGGCCGCTGGTCTAACGGCACCGAATCCTCTAGTTGGCTCGGTAATTGTTCAATCGAACGAGATTGTCGGAGAAGGCTACCATCCACAAGCGGGCGAGCCACATGCTGAGATTTTTGCACTGCGGGATGCTCAGAAACATGGAGAGAATACCGCGAAAGGGGCAACGCTATACGTCAACTTGGAACCCTGTAATCATTTTGGGCGAACGCCACCCTGTAGCGAAGCAGTGATCGTGGCGGGGGTGCGGCGCGTGGTGATTGGAATGCGCGATCCGAATCCGCAGGCGAAGGGGGGCGTTGAGACGCTGAGATCCGCCGGTATAGAGGTAACGGTAGGCGTTGAGGAATCACAGTGTCGTCGGCTGAATGAGGCGTTTATCTATCGAGTGAAGCATCGTCAGCCGTTTGGCATTTTGAAGTATGCGATGACGTTAGATGGCAAAATTGCGACGACGACCGGCCACAGTGCCTGGATTAGCGGGCCAGCTTCGCGCCAGCAGGTGCATCGGCTACGCAGTCGCTGCGAGGCGGTGATTGTAGGGGGTAATACGGTGCGGCGGGATAATCCAAATTTGACGAGTCATGGAGAGAGTGAGCATAATCCGCTGCGGGTGGTGATGAGTCGCCGTCTTGATTTGCCAGTGGCTGCAAATTTGTGGAACACCGAGGTTGTGCAGACATTGGTATTTACTCAAACGGGTGCGGATTTATCAACTGCCCAAGCGCTTCGGCAGCAAGGCATAGAAGTGGTTGAGTTGGAATTGCTGACGCCAAAAGCCGTGATGAGTCGTCTTTACGACAGAGGCTGTATGAGCGTGTTGTGGGAGTGTGGGGGGACTTTGGCGGCGGCGGCGATCGCCGATGGCTCGGTACAAAAGCTATGGGCCTTTATTGCGCCCAAGCTGATTGGGGGAGCTGCTGCGCCTTCTCCTTTGGGCGATTTGGGGCTGGAGCAGATGAGTGAGGCGATCGCCCTAGAGAACCTGCAAATCACCCAAATAGAACAGGACTTTCTGCTTCAGGGATATTTGAAGGTAAGTCCTCCTGTTATCTAGCTGAAGACTGTATTAGAGTGCTTGCTTGGTAGGCCGAACGATAATTTCGTTGATGTCTACGTCGTCTGGCTGTTCGATGGCGAAGGTGATGGCGCGGGCGATCGCGTCGGCATCTATGGCTACTTCGTACATTTTACCGACGTTTTCAGCGGTGTCGTCGTGAGAGATGGTGTTAGTTAGCTCGGTCGCCACTGCGCCGGGTGAGATATTGGTAGAGCGAATTTCGCCATCGGCTTCTAGGCGAATGCCTTCGGAGATAGCCTTTACAGCAAACTTGGTTGCACAGTAAACTGCGCCAGCGGGAAAGACCTTATGCCCCGCGACCGAAGAGATATTGATGATGTGACCCGATTTTTGTTCCCTCATGATCGGCAACACGGCGGCAATGTTGTACAACACGCCTTTGATGTTCACATCGATCATCTGATCCCACTCGTCGATTTTAGCTTCGTCCAAGGGAGAGAGCGGCATGAGTCCGGCATTGTTGACTAGGACATCTACACGACCGTAGGCCGCTTTTGTCGCTTCTGCCAGCGCGTCTACCTGATCTTTTTGGATGACGTCTGTGATTTGATACTGAGCGGTGCCGCCCGCCTGCTCAATTTTAGCAACGAGTTCTTCTAGCCTGTCTTCTCTTCTGGCGGCGAGCATTAGCTTAGCCCCTCTCTCGGCGAGTCTTTGCGCGGTGGCTTCTCCCAGTCCGCTGCTAGCTCCCGTAATGATGACAACCTTGTTTTGAATTTCAGACATATTTTAGTTTTTGCGTTGTAGCGTTCAGAAACAGTGAATGGACTGGCTGAACTGATTAGACTATGAATCGTATAGAAGTCTTGACAATGCTGAATCTAGCCCCAGGTAGATAGGTTCGGCATGTATATTGGGGTTCTAACGAATAATATGCCGAAGATTACTGCTTGGAGCAGGACACCGGATCTATGACTGAAAACATTTTGACTTGGGTAACGAATGCCGTTACCGCGTTTGGCTACTGGGGCATTGCGTTCATGATGTTTTTAGAGAATCTGATTCCGCCGATTCCTTCTGAACTGGTGATGCCGCTGGCAGGCTATGCGGCTTCGCAGGGCGAGCTAAATGTGTGGAGTGCGATCGCCTTTGGTTCAGTTGGCTCGCTACTCGGTGCACTGCTTTGGTACTACATCGGTCTGTCTTTAGGTCTTAACCGCCTAAAAGTGCTGCTAGACCGCTATGGTCGCTGGGTGGGCCTTTCGAGCAAAGATCTAGACAATGCGCAGCGCTGGTTTCTTAAGCGCGGTACTTGGACGGTGGGTATCTGCCGGATGATTCCAGGAATTCGAACGTACGTTTCTATTCCAGCCGGAGTCACTCGTATGCCGCTCGCCCCCTTTTTTCTGTACTCCACAGCGGGCACCGTGTTATGGACGGCTTTTTTAACGCTGGCGGGCTACTTTTTAGGAAATGAATACGAGCGAATTGGGGTTTGGCTCGCTCCAGTGGCTAAGGTCGTAATTGTTGTTGTAGCGGTGACTGTCGTGGTTTGGTTGGCTCGACGAATCTCGAAAAAGGAGGAGGTCTAATATGTATATAGGTTGAAAGGAATTTTGAGACCTGGCTTTTACTAGAGAATCAAGTGCAGCTAAGATCTTTTAGGCTAAGAATTGCGTTGCTGTCGGTGGCTTTGGCCGGTGGGGCTTTGATGAGCTTTGGCCTGATTGCTTGGCGGCTGATTTATTTTGAGAAAGTGAGTAGCCTAGACGCCAAGCTGAAGGGGCAAGTGCAGCAGATGACGCTGGCCCGATCTCCTGAGTGGTGGGAGACGTTTGGCCAGGGGCTGCGGGATGAGCTGGGTACGCAGGGGAAGACGCCAATTACGCTGCTAGCGATGGATGACCAGGGGCGAACCATTTACTCGTTGAGTAAGGCGGAGTTGGGTAGCGCTAGCTTGGATATGAGTGCTTTACTAGGTGCCCCGATTGATTTGTCTGAAAATGATTCGACAAGAGGGCTGACGCCGCCGTTTACGCGGAAGACGGCAACAGAAAGCTGGCGAATTGGAACGGTCAAGTCTAAGGCGGGTAAGGGAGCGATCGCGGTTAGCCTGAAAACCATCGATCAGGACATGGCGACTATCCGCAATATCTTTCTAGTCTCTATTCCAGGTACGTTGTTGTTGATTGCTGGCGGGGCCTGGGTGCTGGCTGGAAGTGCGCTACAGCCTGTTCGTAAGCTAACGAGCGTGATTCAGCAGGTGACGGCTAAGGGGCTAGACCAGCAGGTGCCGATTGGGAGCGCCGACGTAGAGTTTGTTGAACTGATTGAGGTGTTTAACCAAATGTTGGGGCGGCTGGAGCGTAGCTTTAAGCAGTCTTCTCGGTTTAGCGGCGATGCGGCGCATGAGCTAAAAACGCCGCTGGCGATTTTGCAGGGTGAATTAGAGCTAACGATTCAGCAGGCTGAGCCGGGGTCTGATTTGCAGCAGAGTTTAGGCATTTTGCTAGGTGAGGTATCGCGGCTAGGAGCCATTGTCCGTAAGCTGTTGTTGCTTTCTTTGGCCGATGCGGGGCAAATTAGCCTGCGGCAGGCGACGGTGGATTTGAAAGAAATTTTGGCGGTGCTGATAGAAGATATTGAGCTGTTAGCCCCTGAGTTGCCAGTGAAGCTGAAGCTAGATCAGGGTGATTTGAAGGTGAAGGGCGATCGCGATTTATTAACCCAGGTTTTACAAAATCTCATTGATAATGCCATTAAATACAATCTGCAGCCGGGAAGTACTAGACAGTGGCTATCAATTGCTGGAGAGCGGCGAGGAAACGTGATGCAGGTAACGGTGGCAAATGCTTCTAGAGAGATTCCCTTGGGAGAGCGCGATCGCATTTTTGATCGATTCTATCGGGCGGATCGCTCTCGCAATCGTAAGCGAGAAGGCTTTGGTTTGGGGTTAAGCTTATCGCGAGAAATTGCTCGGGCGCATCGAGGCGAGCTGTTGTTGGATGCAACGCAGAAAGGGGAGACATCGTTTACGTTAACGTTGCCTGTGGAGTAAAAGGGCGAGGAGAAGAACCAGAAAGAGAGAGATCTGTTACCTTTAAAGAACCTCTTTTGATGCTTTTTTATGACTGTTGCTGCGCCGCTTAAATCCTCTATAGATAAAAGTCCTCAACCCTGGCACAAAACGTTCGAAGCACCCGCTCCAGAATTTGGCCCGGTGAATTTGGAGATTCTTTCAGGGCAAATTCCGGCAGGGCTGCAAGGCGCTTTTTATCAGAATGGGACGGGGCGGTTAGAGCGAGGTAGTCAGGCGGCGGGCCATTGGTTTGACGGTGATGGCGCAATTTTGCGGGTGGGATTTGCTGATGGCAAGGCAACGGGCACCTACCGCTATGTGCAAACTGAAGGCTACAAAGCGGAGAGCGCAGCCGGTAAGTATTTGTACAGCAACTATGGAATGCGCTATCCGGGGCCGCTGTGGGAGCATGTTTGGGGCTTGCTAAAAGGCGGCAGCGTGAAGAATTCGGCTAATACTTCTGTGCTGGCTTTAGACCATAAGCTGTTGGCGCTGTGGGAGGCGGGAAATCCTCATAGCTTGGACTTGGAGACGTTAGAAACAATCGGCGAAGCGTCTTTGGGTTGGCTTAAGAAAAATCAGTCTTTTTCGGCCCATCCCCTTCGAGATCCGCTGAGCGGAGAGATTTATAGCATTGGGGTAAATGCCCTTTGTCAGCTTTCTATTTACCGCTGCGATGCGGCTTGCAACCTGATTAAGCAGACGATGATTCCGCTGAAGTCTGTGCCGCTGGTGCATAGCTTTGTGATGGCGGGGCCGTATTTGGTGTTTGCGATCGCGCCGCTAAAAATGAACGCACTGCCGCTGTTGCTAAACCAAAAGTGCTATGCAGACGCGATTCAATGGGACGAGGCCGGAGAGACCCGGCTAATTGTGGTCGATAGAGAAAGCCTAGAAGTAGTGAGCGAAGGCCGCGCGGAACCCTGGTTTCAGTGGCACTGCGGAAATGGCTGTGTAGAACCCGATGGCAGCGTTCGGCTAGACTTCGCTCGGTTTGATGATTTTATTGCGATTAACGAAGTGCTGCGAGAGGTGCCGTCTGGACGAATGGAATCGACGGCTTATGGTAGGCTGTGGTCGCTGCGACTAGATCCGAAAGCGGGCAAGGTGCTGAGCAATGAATGCGTGCTAGATCGCGACTGTGAGTTTCCGCTAGTGCCTGCGGCAAAGGTCGGTCAGCCGTGGCAGCATACCTATGTGCTGATGCATCGGGACGGCGTGAAGACAGGTGAGGACTGGTTCGGCGCGATTGGTCGGTTTGACTATGAGACGGGCGAGCTGAAGCAGGTGGATTTGGGTGCGGGCAACTATGGCTCTGAGGCTCTGCATGTGGCAGATACGCTAGATCCAGACCAGGGATGGCTGCTAGATGTGGTTTATCACTCGGTGGCTGAGCGCAGCGAACTGTGGGTGTTTGATGCGCTAACGATGGGTGAACCCGTTTGTCGGTTGGCGCTGCCGGGAACTGTTCCAATCGGGTTTCATGGCACCTGGCAGGCGGCCTAACTTTAAAAAAGTTTGGGATGTTTTAATACCGTTTTCATAATGTTCAATGCTGTGCGGTATTTTGAGCAGACCGTGCTAGCTCTTCTGCGGCGGCGGTGTGGTGTGCTTTTGGTGCGATCGCGCCATCAAGTCCATACGGTGCGCTTGGCGACGGGTGAATATTATGCGTTTGGGTTGGCGATCGCCCAAGTTGCCAAAAAGCACTCACCCATCATTGAAATCGCAGTGCTAGAAAGCCCAGGCTCTAGCCAAAACATGAGCAATGTGAACAACCACACTGTGGATATGGCATTGGGCAGCGATCGCTAGCTATATACCAGCTAAATACCAGCTAAATGCATCGTAAAGCTAAACCAACGGTTTACCGCAAGGCTGTCTCCAGCTTCGATCCAATGTGTCTATAAGCATTTGTCTGGGCTGCGATACCCGCCTAATAATGCTCCATAGCTGTATTACTTCGTTAGCTGTTTTAATGTTTGCTTTTAAAGGTTGAAAGCCCCGACATTGACAAACAATATCCAGTTCTTGTAGGCGGTGATAGACTTGCCAGCGGTCTTCGCAATTAATGGTAAAGCTTGTAGAGGGTTGCTCCATGGGCTGTGAAGACGCTACAGAATTGGATAATGACACTTGAGATATCTCCGGCTGAGTAGAGGTTGAGAGAGTGATAAATAAAAGCTATTTTCAATTAGTTTTAGAAATAGGTGTTTTTTGATTTTGTATAGATGTGATGTCAATAGCGAAAGATGGACTATAGCTGGGCTGAGGCTGAGGGGATTGTCGGCGGGTAATGCTGTTAGTGAGAAAAACTTCTATTAGCATAGATAAGTAAAGCTGTAGACAATTGAATACAATGTTACCGGTTGCCAATATTGCTATAAGCGTTAGTAGAAGATACTTTCATTAGCAGTTTTGGAGAGTCAAAAAAAGAACGAATTGTGTCCTTCATCTTTCCTCTAGGTGCCGCTAGCTGACTAGCTTTGAAGGAATCTACTCAAACTTTTTTATTGAGAAATCATTTCAAATCAAAGCCAAAAAGCCTTTCCTGTCCGAAGATCCAAGATTCTCAATAAGGAACTATACTGTTATTCTGCGCGTCCAAGACAGGCGTTTGTAGACAAATAAAGAGGATCTAAATCATGGCTATCTCATCTGCTGTTATTACTCCATTCGGGCAAGTTGCTGATAATGCAATTCTGTTAGAAAAGTCGGTTACTGAACCCGTATGCGAAGGATTGAACATTGCGCTCGCTAGTTTTCAAGGCGTTTATGTGCAGTACCAAAAGCATCATTTTGTGGTTGAAGGGGCCGAGTTTTATCAACTTCACCAGTTCTTTGAAGAAAGCTACGATGCGACTAAAGAGCACGTGCACGATATTGGCGAACGCCTGGATGGACTTGGCGGTGTACCCGTTGCCAATTTCGCAACGCTCGCCGATTTGTGCTGCTTCGAGCAGGAACCTAACGGTACTTACGGCTGTCGCCAAATGGTAGAAAATGATTTGAAGGCTGAACAGGCACTTGTTCAGTTACTGCGTCGGAATGCGGCTCAAGCAGAAAGCTTGGGAGATAGAGCTACGCGCTATCTGTACGAAGGCATTTTGCTGAAGACGGAAGAACGCGCTTACCACTTGAACCATTTCCTATTCTCCGATACGTTGGTGCAGTTGAATTAGTACAGTTGAATTAATGAAGTTGAACGAGAAGATAGCCGTCTAATGGCTTGATTCAGTTGAGTTGGTAATCGTCAGGCAGATATTTATTGAGCGGTGGCCTTTGTGGGATACCGCTTTTTTATTAACCTGATTTTTAATGGGAAACGATCTCATTAATTCATTTATACCTTCAGTTGATAATCAATGTCAAGAAAGTTCAGGCAAAGTTATCGCAGTCGCTTGATTAGTATTAGATCCCTTATTAACCCTTTTTTAATACAATGGTTCTCAATAGTGCTTAATAACGACTGTGGGAAGAAGCATGGCGTCAAAAATGGCTGATTTAGAGAGTTCCTTTTGTTTAGTGGGCCGTTTTATCGCTTTCGTACCGGGAGAGAAATCGCCTTATCAGATGATTTCTCTAGACGTTTCTTTAGGCGACTCTTCGGCTGAGGCAACTCATTATCGGATAGTGCTAGACAAACATCTGCGTCGGATGATGTATCGCTATTTAAACCCACAAGACTGGCTGAAGGTAGTGGGTCATCGGGCGATGAATTTGCGCAGTGGTCAACTGGAGTGGAAAGCGGCTGAAATTTTTAAGCTGTCTGCCCATCAGGTTTCTGCCTATCGGGTGTCTGCCTATCAAACGTCTACTCATTCATTGCCAGCAGTTACTTTAGCTGCTAAAGCTTCGGCTCCTGTTCGCGTACTGATTTGTCAGGCGTCTGACTGTCGGCAGCGGGGCAGTGAGGCTGTGAGCCGAGCTTTAAAGGAGGCGATCGCACAAGCTAATAGCTCCCAAGCTAATAGCTCTCAAACTAATAGCTCTCAAACTAATAGCTCCCAAAAAATTATGGTTCAATCGACAGGCTGTATGAAACGCTGTAAGGAAGGGCCTAATGTAGTAACGGTGCCCGGTGGACAGCATTGCCAAGTGTCTTTAGAAGGGGCGATCACGCTACTTCAAACGCTCTTATAGTTTTTGTCACTTGAAGCTGATCCTTTCAACAAACGCCAAGAAAAAGCGCCAACCTCTGCTGAAGTTAGGCGCTTTTGTCAGAGAGGAACTAATCAGTTAAACAAAGCTAAAAGAGAGAACTAGGCCCAGCCTACTCTGTCCATCAGTGCGACAGCGGCGACCTGGTTTTCGCCATAGGTTGAGACATTTATACTGTCGTCTTTGAAGGTGCCAAAGCCAGCAACAGCCGGTGCCAGCGCCACCCCTTCTACCACCGGATATTCATTGTTGCCTTTGGCAAAGAATTCTTGGGCCTCTGTCCCGGCTAGATATTCTAAAAACTTTTGAGCGGCCTCAGCGTGGGGGGCTGTGGCGACAACGCCCGCACCGCTAATGTTGACATGCGCGCCTCGGTCAGACTGATTGGGGAAGAAAACGCCTAATTGCTCGAAAACGGCCCGCTTTTTGGGATTTTCATCTTCGAGGTATCTCGGTAGGTAGTAAGTATTGGCGATCGCCAGTTCTCCCAATCCAGCCGCAGCCGCCTCAATCTGTGCGCTGTCGTTGCCTTCGGGCGATCGCGCAAAGTTTTTCACAAAAGCGGCGGCCCAAGTCTCGGTGGATTTTAGTCCGTTAGCTTCAATTAGAGAAGCTACCAAAGACTGGTTGTAGATGTTGTCTGAAGATCGAATCAAAATTTTGCCGCGCCAGCGAGGATCGGCTAAATCTTCGTAGGTGGAGAGTTCGCTAGACTCGACCATCGCTTTGTTGTACATAATGACGCGAGCGCGTTTGGAGAATCCGAACCATTTGCCGTCGGGATGCCGCAAGTATTCTGGAATTTTCTCGGTGAGTACGGTAGAAGAGATCGGCGCAAAGACGCCTGCTTGGTCGGCTCTCCATAGCATGCCAGCATCTACAGTCATAAACACATCGGCAGGGCCGTTAGCGCCTTCATTTTTTATTCGCTCTAGCAGCTCATCTGCCTTGCCCTCTAGCAAGTTAACGCGAATGCCGGTACGGTCGGTAAATGTGTTGTAGAGGGTGTCGTCGGTGTTGTAGTGGCGAGACGAATAAAGGTTGACTTCGCCGGTTTGAGCGATCGCACCTGAGGGTCGAAAGATTCGAGTAGCTGCTAACGCTGCCGTGGCTGTCGCGCTGTACTTCATCAGCGCTCGTCGTGAAATTTTCATAGAGAGTGTTCTCGCAGGAAATACTAATGGGATGAAATCACTCTACTCTAATGAGAGTAATTCTTATATAGAAAATAAAAATCCTTTTCATAGACAGAGTTTTGGAATGGAAAAGGCTGGAAAAATCTATGTTTATTGATAATAAATCTCAACGATTTGAGCAGGCGATCGCAGCCTTGATCCTGATGGGTCTTTCGTGTTCTAGCTGCTAATTACCTACTTACCAACGTCTATATCGAGTTTTTGGCGGTGCAGCTAGTGCAAATTCCATAGAGCGTAAGCTGACAATCTAAAACCTGATAGCCTGCGTTCTGAGCCGTTTTTTCGCCAATATCGGCAATGGAGCTTTCGCTAAACTCCAGCGTCTGATTGCAGTTTAGGCACACTAGATGAT
Organism: Nodosilinea foveolarum; assembly: GCA_003242035.1. Taxonomy (GTDB): domain Bacteria; phylum Cyanobacteriota; class Cyanobacteriia; order Phormidesmidales; family Phormidesmidaceae; genus Phormidesmis; species Phormidesmis foveolarum. The sequence continues at coordinate 41,076 of QBMC01000007.1, forward strand.
GGTGATCGCGCAGCGGGCGGTTGAGTTCGTAGTGCTTGTGACCTTCGGCTAGTTCAAGTTCTCGTAATAGCCCAATCGAAACCATGAGATGCAGCGTTCTATAAACCGTAGATAAGCTGATGTGATTCTCGACAGAGGCAGTTTCGCCCAAATCGTTTTTAATCAGCGTTGCGTGCAACTCTTCAGCACTCAGGTGCTCGCCTTGAGGAAGTGACATAAACAGGCCGAGCACTTTTTGTCGCTGAGCGGTCGAGCGATAGCCCCGATTGTTTAATTTGTCTTTAAGCGCCTGATCCGAGAGAAAAGTCATGGTGCATTGCATTCGTATTAGTAGTCATTCTTATCTAGAAGCGGCAAGCAGGTCAAGTAATCAGCAGTAGATGAGTATCTAGATGAGTGCCCGTTTCCTGTTGGATAGGGACTTGAGGGCTTTTGGTCGATGGGATAATTGAATCCGCTTGAGAAATATCTAGGAATATGTCTTAATAACAATCTATAGATAAATTCCAGACAAATCCCATACTCCGAGCTAAATCGACGCTGCCACTAGATTGACGTTAATGAGATCTTATTTCAACTGATGTCTTTATAGATTATCTCTAATGCTATCTATTAACTTTTGATAATTGTTTAAATCCTCTAATGTCTGGGGTTCTTGGCTTGATTTTAATAGGCTGGCGCAGTAATATTGACGGGAGTGTTTCCCAACTAAGGATGACATCTGATGGATAACGCCCATTTTGATCCTGCTCATTGGAGCCATTGGCTGCTGATAGCGTGTTTTTTAACCATATCGGCTTGGGGTCTAATGCTTTCTTGGCAATGGAGCGCCGTGAATAGAACGCGCCGCAAGTGGAATCAGCGGTTGCAAGCTGAGCGCAGGCGCACTGAGTTGGCTCGCCAGTTGGCTGTGGACTCACCAGCGGTGTTGCGATCGCTGCCAAAGGTGATGCAATTGTCGGCGGCTCGCGATGCTTTGCGCAAGTGAGTGGGCGATCGCTTCAAGCCAATACCTATTCGACTAATGCTCCCTTAAAAACAACTCTCTTTACAGCTAGTGCTACAAACCCAAAAAACCAGCCGATCATTTTGGGGACTTTTTCTGCTCTCTTCAGCGCTCCATATTGTTGTTGTCGTTCTGCCGTGGCCTAACAAGGCTGTGCCACCTGCTAGCGAGCCAGCCAGTGAAGAATCTTTGAAGACCCATCAGTTAGCGGCAATCTCCACCGTCAGCTTACCGACCGTCAGCCTACCAGCCGAAAGCCAGTCGGCTGACGAGCCTAATCAGCCAGCCGCGACTGTACAACAGACTCCCGCTATAGCCGCTCAGTCAACTCCGCCAGCTCAGACTGTTCAAATTCAGCCTCAGACAGTTCAAATTCAGCCTCAGACAGTTCAGCCCCAGACAGTTCAGCCTCAACCTGTCCAACAAGATTCTCCTAAAGAATCGCCTGCTCAGGCTGTTGATCGCTCGGCGATTGAGGTTGACCCAGCGCAGAGTACGGTAATGCTGCTGGGTAAAGACTTTCCAGATTTAGAGGGCGCTCAGTCTGGTTGCTACGGTGTGGAGGGCTGTCGTCAGCTTAGCGGTAATTATCGCGATACGGCAGCGCAACTGGTCGTGCAACTGAAAGCACAGGGGTATCAGATCACTAAGCGAAATGATATTGACGACGCAGGACATCGGGTATTTGAGGCGATCGCGCCCGATAGCCCAGACAAAACTTACTATCTCAACATTTTTGCGTCCGATGCGGGTAACGCTGTCTATGTAATGGCTATGGACATTTTAAGCTTGGCACAATTGCAACAGCTAAGCCGTTAGTCTCTCTAATCACTTTGCTACAGCACTTATCGTCAAATGGGAGAGTTTCCTTTTTAAAAACTCTCCCACCCCATACTTCATCATCTATCGCTTTGGCCGATTATCTGTAAAGCGTTGGCGTTACAACTTGCCCCACTCTTCGGGCATCATGTTGGCCTGTAGCGTAAATCCGCCGTTTCCGTCTGGTGTTAGTACATATGCCAGTCCTTGAGGATCAGGATAGATGCCGGTGGCCGCTTCAAAAATATCGTCGTGGCCAACCAGTACTGTATTGGCTCCGGCCTCAGGCACTTCTGTTAAAAATGGCGTAACGTTAGCTTTCATTTCTTCTACCTGCGCGTCAGTGTAGTCCTCAAACGGCAAGAAATTGAGCTGAGCATTTTTCTCGTAAGTGCCAAAAGCCAGATCTGCCGTTTGCCATGCCCGACAGTATTCGCTAGTAATGACCTTGCCTACTGGAATTGCCTTCGCCTTAAAAGATGCGCCGATTTCTTCAGCTTGTGCAAGTCCGGCTGTGCTCAGCTTGCGCTGAGTTTCGCAGTCATCCAAGTTCATGGCTGGGTCTGCTTGGTCGGCGTAATCTTTTTCAGTTTGAGCATGACGAAAATAAATGATATGACCCCCATCCTTTAGGGCGCTAAGCAGCTCTGGCCCGCTTAGCTTGTCTTCAAAATCAGCGTTGGCTTGCTCGCCCGCGCTATAGTCTGCGCCTTCACCGCCTTCGCCACCTTCACCGCCTTCTGCAACCTCGGCGGATTGCTCGGGTGTCGTGCCAGCATCAGTCGTGCCAGCATCGTAAGCTGTCTCGTTGGCTCCCCCACAGGCAGACACTCCGGCGGCTAGTCCAATGGCTAAAAACAGTTCTACGGCCTTTAATCGCTTAGTCATAATGAATCATCACTTCGCTAAATTAGTTGACAATCATTATCAACTAATATGACGTAGCCTACATTACTTTTGCTGTACTGCGATTAGCTTATTTCTGCTGCCGGTATCGTTTATGAGCGCTCATTGACCGACACACAGACGCTTTGAAGCTTTTTTGAAATGCCATCTGTCTTGGTATTGAACAGGTATCGAACCCTTGGAAAGCGATCCTAAACAATAATAAAATCATTAGTGGTTATATTGTGGATGCCTTATCAGAATAAATCTCATTAATATGTAATTTAAATTACTACCTACCCTGCGAGCAGAATTCTACAGTTCGAACGCTAAAGAATCTTCTTTATGGTGTGAGAAAAATAAGATGACGAACTGGAAGCTGTTGATTGCTGTGCCGTCCGCGTTGGGCGCGGCGTTGGTTGTTTGTGCCGACGCCTTGGCTGCACCTGCCGAACTGAATATTGCCGCTGACGCCTCAGCTCAATCTGCCGCCGCAGACGCTAGTATTAGCCCTTCTGAGTCTATTCAACTGGCTCAAGTCACTAGCGTATCTGAGCTATCTGACGTGCAGCCTAGTGACTGGGCATACACCGCGCTTCAGCGTTTGGTGGAAGAGTACGGCTGCTTGGAAGGCTACCCCGACGGCACGTTTCGCGGCAACAAGGCGCTGACTCGCTATGAGTTTGCAGCGGGTTTGAACGCTTGTCTGGACGTGGTGGTTCAGCTAATTAGTCCTGGTGGTAATTCGGATGAGATTCGCCGATTGCAGGAAGAGTTTGCGGCGGAGCTGGCGACTGTTCGAGGGGATGTGGATGTGTTGCAGACCGATGTGGCTGAGCTAGAAGCCAATCAGTTTTCAACCACAACTAAGCTGCGGGGTGAGCTAGATGCCCACCTGGTTGTGCCTTTTGATGATGCCGAGCTAGATTCTGGTGGTTTTATCTTTGAGAATGAAGATGATATTCCGGTTACGGGTGACGACGGTACGGTGGGCGGCGATGAAGCTGACGCGACTTTTGAGTATCGCGCTCGCCTGAATTTTGATACGAGCTTTACGGGTGAAGATAGGCTGCGGATTCGCTTGCAGGCTTCGGACGATGCGGGTGCTTTGGCGAATACGGAGAGTGGATTGGCGAATCAAAGCGGTCGAATTGGCGATCTTGAAGACAATGTTGGCTTAGATGATGTTTATTATAGTTTTCCAATTGGCGATCGCATCAGCGCCATCATTGCCGCGAACAGCATTGTGACTGACGACTTTGTTTCTAGTACTATCGTGCCTTTTGATGGCCCTGCGGTCGCGGGTGCCAGTACGCCTGAGTTTTATGGTCTATATCCAGGGGGCGACTCTCTGGGTGCGGGTGTCAACGTTGCCTTTACTAAAAACTTGGTGCTCGACTTGGGCTATGCCAGCGACTCCGGCAACGACAACACGCCTGATGGCGGTATTTTCAACAGTGGGAGCTACATCGCGCAGCTAAACCTGCTGACTGACGGCATCTTTAACGCTGCGGTTACTTATATCGGGGCTACGGATGCAGCGGATGGTGAGGCCGAAAGTTCGATTGCTGGCTTGCTCAATCTGGACTTTGGTCGGTTTCAAATCGGCGGACATTATGCGGCTAACAGTGTGCAAGGCGGTGGCGATGCGGATTCGTATATGGGCGGTATCGCCATTTCTGATCTGTTTGGCGCGGGCAATCAGCTAGGAATCTATGGGGGTATTTCGCCTTCAGTAGATCGTGACCCTTTACTAGTAGAGGCTTATTATCAAATTAGCGTGAATGAGTTTTTCACGTTTACGCCTGCTGTCATCTACGCTGACAACGATTCCGGGACGGGGCAAGATGACAACTTCTATGGTGCACTCCGCGCTAGCTTTTCCTTCTAAGACAGTCGATTGAAACTAGATACTACGATTAAGTGGGTGCAATGAACTTCAAGTTTGGCATAGAACATGAGGTTGCTTTTTTGCGGCCTGACGGCTCGTTCGCTGACTTTGCGAACACTACTTTTTCGGAGTTTGATGCGATTGTGGCTCAGTTGCCCTACTACGAGGAGGACTACCCTCAGCTTCGGGTGGGCGATGCTGGCATTAAGCTGAAGCGGTGGTATATAGAGGGGTTCGAGCGCTTTTCGCAGACGGGTGAGGTGACGGACTGCCCGCCGAAGGGGATTGAGATTCGGACGACGGTGCAGGCCAGTATTGAGGGGGCGATCGCACAGCTAAAGGAGAGTTTCGACCAACTTTGCACCGAGGCCCAAAAAACAGGATTCTCACCTGCGCTTACCAGCTTCCACCCCTATCGCGATGAGTTTATTCTGGAGCCGCCGCTGAACCGTTTCGAGCAAACTCGCCGCCAAGAGTCGCCAGAAATGCAGACGGCGCATATTCCGATGTTGACTCAAGGGCCGGACTTAAACCTTTCGGCAGAAGGGCTTACGCCTGCGCAGCTAGTGGATGTCGGACGAAAGCTAACCTATTACAGCCCATTCATTATTCCGTTTAGCTATAGCTCTCCTTTTTATCTAGGAAAGCCCTGGCGTGGACTGTCTGCTCGCACCTTTTACCGGACGGGGCCAAGGCCAGCGGCGATGGTTTTTGTCGCAAACCAGGCGGACTTGATTGACTCAACGCCCTCTCTGACTCAAATGGCTAGAGTGCCTGCTGAGGTTGGACGAATTGAATTTAAGGCGTTTGATAGCTGCGGTGACTTTAATCTATACAGCAGCTTATTCGCTCTGCTTAAAGGGCTGATATTAGATCAGACGCTTTCTGGGCGAGCGACCGTACCCGACGCGGCTCTGCACCAGCAGTCTGCGCGGCTAGGTTTTGCCAATGACTATATTTACTCGGAAGCTCAGCGCGTGCTTGAGGTGGTCTGCGCGGTGACGGCTGACAAACAAGACCTGATTCGCTTGGAGAAGTTGCAGCTAAGGCTGAAAAATCGCTACAGTCCTGCGCAAGAGATGCTGGACGCTTACCGGCGAGGACAGTCTATCGCACAGGTTTTGGCTCAGGGATATTATTTGCAGTCTGAGCAGAAAGTGGCGATCGCTAAGTTCATTCGATAACCCATAAAAAAACAACGCGCTGTAAAACGGGTTCTACAGCGCGCTATTTCTTAACGACTATTTCCTAAAGCTACCCATAACCTACTTATTAGGCTGAGGCGTCATGCGCAGGTAAGGCTTAACCTCAGTCACTCCCTTAGGAAACTTCTTCTTCGCATCTTCGGTAGAGATGGAGGGCACGACTACGCAATCGCCGCCATCTTTCCAGTTACCGGGGGTGGCCACGCTGTGATCGTCGGTGAGCTGTAAAGAGTCGATGACGCGCAAAATTTCGTCGAAGTTGCGGCCAGTGCTGGCAGGATAGGTAATCGTCAGGCGGATCTTTTTGTTGGGATCGATGACAAATACGGAGCGCACCGTGAGCGTATTACCCGTGCTGGACTCGGGGTGCAGCATCCCGTAGAGCGTCGCTACTTTTTTGTCGTCGTCAGCGAGTATTGGGTAGTTGACGTTGGTGTTTTGCGTTTCGTCGATGTCTTTGATCCAGCCTTTGTGCGAATCGGCATCGTCTACGCTGAGCGCGATGGTTTTAACGTTGCGCTTTTTGAACTCGTCTTGCAAGGAGGCGACTAAGCCTAGCTCGGTGGTGCAAACCGGGGTGTAGTCTGCGGGGTGAGAGAACAAAACGACCCAACTGTCGCCTGCCCAATCGTGAAATTTGATTTCGCCCATGGAGGAGTTCTGTGTGAAATCGGGGGCGATGTCGCCTAGTTGAAGTGACATATTTTTGTGTACCTGTATCAATTTACGGTTGTTTAGTTTGCGATCAGAGCTTACCGACTAGCGTACTGTCTAAGCTTAAAGCTGACAGAAAACTTCTCAGAAGATTTTGACATAATCCCCGGTATTCCGACCGGGTTTTAGATGTTTTTTAACGAAGTGTCTAGTTTTGGCGATGTATTAGCACTAGAAAGATTGGGGCGATCGCCCCAAAAGCCAAACATTGCCCGCTTTTACATACGTCTACCGGTAGGTTTATTTCTGCTTTTTGGCCTTAACCCTCGCGTCAGGCAAGCATAGCGGTATCATCTTAATGAGTCGCTGCGGTAACCCCGCTGTGCCTTCACTCTTTTCACGTTTACCCCTTTCTAAACCCTGGCTTTCTAGAGACATCATGGCAGAGACGCAAACTAAGACAGCGCAACCCAAGACCAAAAGTAAGGTGTTGCTAGTAGATGATGAACCCGGTTTGCGCGAGTCGGTGCAGGCTTATTTAGAAGACAGCAATTTTGAAGTGCGCGTGGCGGGTAATGCGGCGGAAGGTTGGGATTTGCTTCAGCAGGAACTGCCTAACGTGCTGATTTCAGACATTATGATGCCGCAGGTAGATGGCTATCAGTTTTTGAAGCAGGTGCGCGAAGACGTGCGGTTTCAGGCGATGCCGGTAGTGTTTTTGACGGCTAGAGGAATGACGAGCGATCGCATTCAAGGCTACAAAGCAGGCGCAGACGCCTATTTAGCCAAGCCTTTCGACCCGGAAGAGCTAGTCGCGATTGTCACCAACCTGATTAACCGCAAAGCTGCCCAGGCTCCAGAAGCCGCAGGGACGCCAGATATGGCTACAATGGCCCGACAAATTGAAGAAATCAAGGCCCTGCTGACTCAGCGCGGCAGCATGATTAAGCAAAACAACAGCGGCATCCGCATCGACTTTACGCCGCGCGAGCAAGACGTGCTCGACTTGGTGGCTGAAGGCTTGATGAATAAAGAGATTGCGGCGCGACTAGGAACAACGGTGCGCAACGTAGAGAAATATGTGAGCCGACTGTTTGGTAAAACCGGGACGAATAGCCGAACGGAGCTGGTGCGCTATGCCTTGGAGAATGGTCTGGTGACGACTTAAGCTGTAGTTGCGACAGCATTAATCAAGATAAAACGATCTTAAGTCTGTAAGCTACGAGCGCCAACGTTATGACAAGTCTGTTAGAGGCGCTAAAGTCGGCGCAGTTTGTCACTAATTCGCAGGGACAGCAGGTTGCGGTTCAGATTCAGCCCGCTGTTTGGAATGCGCTAGTAGCTTGGCTAGAGTCTACAAGTAGTGTGCCGACGCTAGAAGAAATTGATGTATCGCAGGCTGTGGGTAACGGGCAGGATGCAGTTCTCGTTCAAGCGGCTGCTAAACTTTCTGAACCTTCTTTTGCTAGTGTCTGGAACAATCCAGAGGACGATGTCTACAATGATCTGTAGCTTTGGTGATGTCCTCAAACCTTCTGTGATTAAGCCATTGTCATGACCTTGCAATCTAGCTTGATTCTCAGACGGCTAGGTGCGTTAGTCGGTTCAGAACGGCGATCGCTAAAAGATTTGATTAATCAGATTACGGGTTGAAGACGAGTCCAATTGAGAGCATGGGATACAAAGCCTTTTTAACTTTTTATCATCCGGAAGAAATGCAGCCATTACTTTCGGCTTTAAGCACTATGGGACTGAGCGAGGACTAGGGCGATCGCTCATCACACCCAACCATTTAACTAAACGCTTTGCCCTTGCATCCGCATGAAATGGCGTTTTGCCTGCCTAAAACTAACTTTTGCTTTCATGAAGCAGCGTTTTGTCCGCATGAAATAAGCTTTTAGCTTCGTGAAACGGCGTTTTGGCGCTATGAAACGGCGTTTTACCCTGCCAAAGCAACCTTTTAGACTTACAAAACAGCGTTTTACTTCCGCGAAGTGAGCATTTACGTTCGTGAAATGGCGTTTTACATTTATGAAGTAGGTTTTGCCCAATCTTAAGTCTACTGTCACGCTTTAAACGTAAGGTGGCCCCTCTGTGATGGCCGATAATGTCATACCCGGTTACTATGTGCCTATTAATATGCCCTTCTTTAAAGAGTTGAAGTGTAAACATGGTGCGATCGCTCCTCATATACCCGCTATTTCCTAAAACTTTCTGGTCTTACGAGAAAATTCTAGAGCTAGTTAACGTTAAGGTGCTGCTGCCGCCCTTAGGCTTAATAACGGTCGCTGCCATTTTGCCACAGGACTGGGAATTTAAGCTAGTAGACCGCAATATCCGAGAAGTCACCGAAGCAGAATGGGCCTGGGCAGAGGTCGTTATCCTCTCCGCCATGATTGTGCAAAAGCCGGACATGGTGGACTTGATTGAGGAAGCCAAACGCCGGGGCATTCCGGTCGCTGTCGGCGGGCCTTATCCGTCGGCCTTGCCGCAAGAAATGCGAGCGGCGGGCGCAGATTATTTAATTTTGGACGAAGGTGAAGTAACGCTGCCGATGTTTGTCGAAGCGTTAGAGCGCGGCGAGACTAGCGGCGAGTTTACTTCTGGCGGCGAGAAGCCCGATGTTACGGCTACGCCAATCCCTCGCTACGACCTGCTAGAGCGCAACGCTTACGATTCGATGTCGGTTCAGTTCTCGCGCGGGTGCCCTTTCCAGTGCGAATTTTGCGACATCATTGTGCTGTATGGTCGCAAAGCGCGGACTAAAGAACCCGAACAGCTCATCGCTGAGCTGCAAGCGCTTTACGATATTGGCTGGCGCGGCGGCGTGTTTATGGTCGATGACAACTTTATTGGCAACAAGCGCAACGTTAAACTGCTGCTGCAAGCGCTGAAAGTTTGGCAAGAAGAACATAATTATCCTTTCCGGTTTGATACCGAGGCTTCGTTAGATCTCGCCCAAGAGGATGATCTGATTGATCTGATGCTGGACTGCAACTTTGCGGCGGTCTTTATGGGGATTGAGACGCCGGATACGGAGAGTCTGAAGCTGACTCAGAAGTTTCAGAATATGCGATCGCCCCTACTCGAATCCATCGACAAAGTAACTAACGCTGGGCTGCGCGTAATCGCAGGCTTTATCATCGGGTTCGACGGCGAAAAACCCGGAGCCGGTCAGCGAATTGTAGAATTCGCCGAAGTCACAGGCATTCCCACCACTACGTTTGCCATGCTGCAAGCCCTACCCAACACAGCCCTTTGGCATCGGCTAGAGCGCGAAGGCCGCCTGCGAGAAAAAGACGGCAACATCAACCAAACCACGCTGATGAACTTCGTCCCGACGCGCCCGGTGGACGAAATCGCCCAAGAATACATCGACGCTTTCGATCAGCTCTACGAACCTCACCAGTACCTTGATCGGGTCTATCGTTACTTCCTGAAGTTAGGCCCACCCAGAGTAAAGCCGCCGTTTAAGCTGCCCGAATGGGTCGCGGTGCGGGCGCTGACAACGGTGGTTTGGCGACAGGGCATCAAACGCTCAACCCGATGGAAGTTCTGGCATCATCTGTTCAGCATGTTGCGGCGCAATCCTGCCGTCGCCGAGCAGTACCTAGTGCTTTGCGCCCACAACGAGCACTTCATGGAATATCGGGAGATTGTGCGCCAACAGATTGAAGCTCAGCTAGCCGAATATCATCGCCTAAATAGCGAAGAACCTGTCTACGAAAAAGTTGCCTAGTCAAATAGCGTCAGCGGAAAAGGGCCATACGTTCCATTCACGTCATCTTCCTCTGGCTCAGAGGTGTGGTATGTCACCAAAACGCCTCTAGACTCGCCGCTGTAGCCATCCACATACCAAGCGTTCTTAAGCGTATTGAACTTAAGAAAAACTGCGCCAGCCTGTTCAGGAATATCTACTTGAATAGGCTGACTCAACGCCGCGACATAGCCTTTTAGCGCCGCCGTCGCCCCAGCCAGATCGTCTGCACAAATGCCAATCGTTTGATATTCGCTGTTTTTGTTAAGCCACAGCAGCGCTTCGCGAACAGATTCCCTTTGCGCTTCGTTCAAGTCAGCAGGCTGCGTCTGCAAACTTAACTTAACGAGTAGCTGGCGAATAGCCTTTAGCGCTTCGGCATCAAAAGATTCGGGTGACATAGACAAGGCTCATGCTTTTTCAACTCGTCTAGCTTACGATGCCCTGACCTCTGATAGACCTCGCAACTGAGTCAGTCTCTACCGTTTTGGGTTCACTGAAAAGGCCCTTCCTCTTGCCTTTTTATGACCTACAGCCTGCGGGTTTGCGACATGCCCGCCACCGAAAGACCCCGCGAGCGGCTGCTAACGTACGGGGCTAAGCGACTGTCCGCAGCAGAGCTAGTGGCCATTTTGTTAGGAACCGGGCAAGGCCCAGGTGGACTCTCCGCAGTCGGGCTAGGTCAGCACCTTTTACAGCGACTAGGCCAGGAACAGCCCAATGGAGACGGGCTACCCATTTTGCGTGATGCCTCTGCGGAAGAACTGATGCAGGTCTCAGGCATTGGGCCAGCTAAAGCCGCGACTATTTTAGCCGCGCTAGAGCTAGGCAAAAGAGTCTTACAGAGCCAGCCACCGAACCTGACAGTCGTAGACGATCCGGCGGTAGCGGCAGCCGCACTTGGTCACGAACTCATGTGGCAATCTCAGGAACGCTTTGCCGTTTTACTCTTGGATGTAAAGCATCGAATCATTGGCTCTAAAGTCGTCAGCATTGGCACAGCCACCGAGACGTTAGCTCATCCCAGAGAAATTTTCCGCGAGGTGATTAAGCGGGGCGCAACTCGCGTCATCGTGGCTCACAATCACCCTTCTGGCAGCTTAGACCCGAGCACTGAGGATATTACGCTAACCCGACAGCTATTGAAGGGCGCACATTTGCTAGGTATTCCGCTGCTAGACCATCTAATTTTGGGCAACGGTGACTTCTCTAGCATTCGTCAAAGCAGTGATTTGTGGAACGAGTCTATGGAGTAAGGAAAAATCTTCTATTTTCTGACTTAGCCAATCGTGATAAGGTGGGTTCTCACGGGCGATTAGCACAGTGGTAGCGCGCTTCATTCACACTGAAGAGGTCACTGGTTCAAATCCAGTATCGCCCATAGATGAATTACTGTACTTTGTTTCTAGCTTGAGCATCCACCGATCGCCCATTCCCTATTAGGATGAAAGGGTTGAACGGTAAAGCGCACGATGGATATCAAATCTGGATTTGTAGGCACGGTTGGCAATACGCCCCTGATTCGGCTAAATAGCTTTAGTGAGGAAACGGGCTGCGAGATTTTGGGGAAGGCCGAGTTTCTAAATCCCGGTGGATCGGTGAAAGACCGGGCGGCTTTGTTCATTATTGAGCAGGCGGAGAAGGACGGCAGACTAAAGCCGGGTGGCACGGTGGTAGAAGGGACAGCGGGCAATACGGGAATTGGGCTAACGCATATTTGTAATGCAAAGGGCTATAAGTGCGTGATTGTCATTCCAGAAACGCAGTCGCAGGAAAAGATTGACTTGCTGCGAACGCTGGGGGCTGATGTGCGGACAGTGCCTGCGGTGCCTTATAAGGACGATGGCAACTATGTGAAGGTATCGGGGCGGTTGGCGGATGAGCTAGACAACGCGATTTGGGCCAATCAGTTTGAGAATTTGGCGAATCGAGAGGCGCATTACGAGACGACGGCGGCGGAGATTTGGGCGCAGACGGACGGGAAGGTAGACGGCTGGACGGCAGCAACCGGGACAGGCGGAACTTACGCGGGCGTGTCGATGTTTTTGAAGGAGAAAAATCCTGACGTGCGTTGCGTGGTGGCCGACCCGATGGGCAGTGGTCTATATAGCTATGTGAAAACGGGCGAGATTAAGCCGGAGGGTAATTCTATTACGGAGGGGATTGGGAATAGCCGGGTGACGGGAAATATGGAGGGCGCACCGATTGATGATGCGATTCAGGTGGATGACCATGAGGCGCTGCGGGTGATTTATCAGCTCCTATATAAGGAGGGGCTATTTATGGGTGGCTCGGTAGGAATTAATGTGGGCGCGGCGGTGGCGCTGGCGAAGGAAATGGGGCCAGGTCATACGATTGTGACTATTTTGTGCGATGGGGGTTCGCGCTATCAGTCCAAAATCTTCAACCGGGAGTGGCTGGAAGGTAAGGGGCTTTGGTCGAATGAGTTTTTGCCCCAGTAAGCGGAGATGGGCGTTGGGCTTCGTGGTGATGATGTTTTTAGATGTGACGTTGGGTTAGTGTGCATGGCCGAGATTCAATACAATGCTTCAGCGCCAGTGCTGGTGACCGGAGCGACTGGCTATGTAGCGGGCTGGCTCGTTAAGCGGCTGTTAGACGGAGGGTTTACGGTTCATGCGGCAGTTCGAGATCCGGCTAAGACCGAAAAGCTGAAGTATTTGAATGCGATCGCCAAGCAGTCTCCCGGCAAAATCCAGTACTTCAAAGCCGAGCTTCTAGACGAGGGTTCGTACGCTGAGGCAATGCAGGGCTGCGAAATTGTTTTTCACACGGCCTCGCCCTTTACCCTAGCGGCAGACGATCCTCACAAAGAACTGATTGAACCCGCTCAACTAGGTACGCGCAACGTACTTGAGCAGGCAAACAAAACCGAGTCTGTAAAGCGAGTGGTCGTAACCAGTAGCTGCGCGGCTATTTACGGCGATAACGCAGATCTAGAAAATACTCAGAACGAGCAGTTCACTGAAGCCGACTGGAATACTTCTTCTTCATTGACTCATCAGCCCTATTCCTATTCCAAAACGCTAGCCGAGCAGGAAGCTTGGAAAATTGCCAAAGGGCAAAGCCGCTGGGACTTAGTGACGATTAACCCTTCTCTGGTTTTAGGCCCTGGCATTAATCCATTTGCTACGTCGGCTTCGTTTTCACTGGTTCAACAGTTTGGCGATGGCACGATGAAATCAGGCATGGTGGACTTGGGCATTGGGGCGGTCGATGTTCGCGATGTGGCCGAAGCGCATATGCAGGCTGGCTTTAACCCGGCGGCTCAGGGCCGCTATATTGTCTCTGGCCACAACACAAACTTCCCCGAGTTTGCCAGCATTCTGCAAAATCGGTTTGGCGAGGCTTATCCCTTTCCAACCAAGACTTTACCCAAGTGGTTAGTGTGGATAGTGGGGCCGTTTCTAGCGAAGAACACGACGAGAAAATACATTGCTCGCAACGTGGGGCTGCCCTTTGTTGCCGATAACAGCAAGGGCATTCGTGATTTAGGGCTGACTTACCGACCGCTTGAAACATCGCTGAGCGATATGTTTCAACAGCTCATTGATAACAAACTGGTGACTCCCGAGGAGAAAGTAAGGTAGCTCTATCTACAGAGTCGTGTGCTATCTATGTCTGGGGGCATATAATATTGCTTCGACTTGCTAAGGCGTACTCATTATGAGTATGATTTATATCGTAATTGAAATAAATATATTGGTACATAGCAAAGCTACTTAGCCCGCTATGAACGCCCTCATTTAAGGAGAAATCTCAATCAATGGCATTAGAAAATAGAGAAGGCCAAAAAGTCCCTAGCACTACCTTTCGTACCCGTCAGAGTGACGAATGGGTTGATGTAACCAGCGACGAGCTATTTAAGGGAAAGACCGTGGTTGTCTTTTCTTTGCCAGGTGCGTTTACGCCTACTTGCTCGACGACTCATCTCCCTGGCTATAACGAATATACTCGTTTGCTGAAGGAAAATGGCGTTGATGACATTATCTGTATGTCTGTTAACGATACGTTTGTGATGAATGCCTGGGCGCAGGATCAAGAAGCTGACAATGTTACGGTTATTCCAGATGGAAACGGCGAGTTCACTGAAGGCATGGGGATGCTGGTGGACAAAGAGGATTTGGGCTTTGGTAAGCGATCCTGGCGCTATTCGATGCTGGTGAAAGATGGCACCGTTGAGAAAATGTTTATCGAGCCAGAGAAACCAGGCGATCCGTTTGAGGTCTCTGACGCTGACACTATGTTGAACTACATCAACGACAAAGCGGGTAAGCCTAAGCGGGCGTTTATGATCAGCAAGCCGGGTTGTCCTTTCTGTGCAAAGGCGCGCGATTTGCTGGAGAAGCACAGCATTGACTACGAGCAGGTTGAGCTGGGTAGTGGTGTGACAACTAAGTCTCTGTATGCTGTTTCGGGTTCGGGTACGACGCCTCAAGTGTTTATTGATGGCCGACTCATTGGTGGCTCTGACGATTTGGAAGCGCACTTCAATAAGCAGAACGATCCCCAGGCAGTTGCCTAAGGTCTGTTAGCTTAAGAGCGCCTAGAATTTCGAATTTCTGGCGCTTGATTTCCTTCTTCCTGAATGCGATGTGTTGTCTCTTGTTTGACGCGATCGCCCGCATTCAGGCGGAAGGTTTTTGCTTTTAGGATCGTTTTGCCGTTTTTTATTTATGATCTAGAAGGCGGCTGAAAAAGCGCAGTGCTTGTGTTTCTAGAGCCTACATTTTCTAAGATCTATATTTTTTCTTATTCGAATTGACGATTGTTTTGATGATTTTTTTCAGCGGGAGCGAGACGACCTATGGCGTACGATTTTGACCTTTTTGTGATTGGTGGCGGTTCGGGCGGGATCGCGACGGCTCGGCGGGCGGCTTCTCACGGTGCGAAGGTGGGCTTAGCAGAGGCGGATCGGCTAGGTGGCACCTGCGTGAACCGGGGCTGCGTACCGAAAAAGCTGATGGTGTACGCTTCGCACTTTCCGAAGTATGTATCGGAGGCAGCGGGCTATGGATGGGACATTAAGCCGGGCACGTTTGACTGGCACAAAATGATTACAGACGTGAATAACGAGGTCAAGCGGCTGAATACCATCTATCAGCGCATGGTGGATAACGCAGAGGTGAAGCTTTATCGAACTCATGCTCGCCTGCTTGATGGGCATACGATAGAAGTGGGCGATGAAAAAGTGACGGCAGAGCGGATTTTGGTAGCGGTGGGCGGTAAGCCGGTTAAGCCTGATATTCCGGGGCTAGAGCACGCGATTACGTCTGACGGTATGTTTGAGCTGATGGAACAGCCCAAGCGGATGGTGGTGCTAGGCGGCGGCTATATTGGCTGCGAGTTTGCCAGCATTATGAACTTGCTGGGGACGGAAGTGACTCAGGTGATTCGTCAGGATCAAATTTTGGGCGGGTTTGACCAGGATTTGCGTAATGAGCTGCACGAGGCGCTGGTGAAGCAGGGGATTAATTTGATTACGAAGGCTCAACTGCTGAAGGTTGAGAATACTGACGATGGCGTGAACGTGACGATTGATAATGGTCAGAAGCATGTCGTTGTGGCGGATGTGGTGAATTTGGCGGCGACTGGGCGCAAGCCGAAGCTGGAGAATTTGGGGCTGGAGAATACGGCAGTGGAGGTTTCAGATAAAGGGGCGATCGCGGCTGACATCTATGGCCAAACCGCAGAGCCAAGCATTTATGCGATTGGTGACTGTACCGACCGCATAAACCTGACGCCCGTGGCTATTAACGAGGGACGAATTCTTGCTGATACGCTGTACGGCGGGATGTCTCGCAAGATGAGCTACGAAGCGATCCCCTCGGCTATTTTCACGACGCCAGAGGCCGCAACGGTTGGCCTGACCGAAAAGGAAGCGATCTCTGAGCACGGTGAGGACAACGTTAAGGTGTTTCGCTCGCGCTTTCGTCCGATGTATTACACCTTGCCGAACAAAGACGAAAAGACACTGATGAAACTGGTTGTGCATAGTGAAACTGACAAGGTGCTGGGGGCGCATATGGTGGGCGATGGTGCGGCTGAGATTATTCAGGGCGTGGCGATCGCGCTGAAAATGGGCGCAACTAAGGCCAACTTCGATGCCACAGTGGGCATTCACCCCAGTTCTGCTGAGGAGTTTGTGACGATGCGCTAGACTCAAGCGTTATTTCTGTCGCTGCTAACTAACACTATGCAAACAAGAGAGAAGACGGGTTTCTCTCTATAAATAGCTCTTCAGGCGCTTTGCTTGAAGAGTTGTTTTTTGTGGGTCTGTTGCAAATTATGTTGCCATTATGAGAGCCGAGGACCAGTAGGATTAAGCGATCGCTATGACAGTATTGGGGATCAGCAGAGAGACTCAATGAAGATCTGTGATTTGCGTTCTGTTTTTAGGGGATCGCACAGAGAATATATTGAATTTGCATAGTTGTTGCCAAAATGTTCTTTTCAAACACGCAAAGCAGATTTAGATGTCTATGATGGTTAGCGTCAAGTTAATACAAATGTTTCTATTACAGGGCGAATCTTCGTTTTAGCCCTTTTTTACCTGGTTTTTATATGGGTTTGAATCAAATCTGTTTGGATGTATGTGCATTAGATTCATGCTAGCTGACGCTTTTGAAAGTGTGACAGTCCCCTGTAGCAGTCTTGTCGGTATTGGGTAGGCTGGTATCAGCTCAAACAGATCTCTCTAAAGGGCCTCTTGAAGACGGTATCTATCGCTACAAAAAAACAGGTTTTAAATGCTGTAGCGTTTTGCTTTATCAGGGATTGAAGCGATTGGGCAAAAGCTTCTTACGAGCTTCAACTGTCGCTTGCCTAAATTGATTAATTTGAGTTTGTGGGCGCTTTGTTGATAGCATCTGCCCTTTGCTCTTTTTTCACTGAAAACTATTGAGTCAGAAAGACACTTTTGTCATGGACTATTCCCTTCCCAGAAATAAGAAATCTCTAGACGTTCTAAAGCCTGTAAAGCAGTGGCTAGAGCGCGTACCCGTAGAGAACCCCCGTACTGCGCATCGTATCGTTTCGATTATTCCGGCTGACTGTCCTTTCGAGCGCGACATCAATCTATTCGGCAAAACGGTGGGTCATATTCCCCCGATGTGCAAGCTCAATCCGCTTTACGATCAGCTAGTGATGCTGCGCTTTAAGGCGATGTGCTATTTAGTGGATGAGTGCGGCGAAGATGGCAGTGCTTTTTCTTAAGCCGCTTACTTGCGCGAATGGATAGGTGTTTGGCTGGGCGATCGCGCTGGTGAGGCTAAGGATTCCTTTTGGCAAGGGTCTTGGGCGATCGCGCCAGATTCGGGATTCGCGCAGTAACGGGAGGCCGCAGTCTGACTGGACTTGCGGTCTTTTTGATTTTTGGGCGATCGCTATTATGGAGACTAAAATGTTATTATTACTGAGGTTCGCGCATTCGCACTTTGAAAACCAAATACAGCAAGCCTTTCCAACGCGAGCGTCGCAAAACTAACCAAACCCTCTTAGGGATTGAAACAGGCACCTCAACCGGCATACCCTTTTCCCAATGCGTCGCAAAACTAACCAAACCCTCTTAGGGATTGAAACAAAATTTTGACTCCAATACAGTCACTGGCAGCGCCGTCGCAAAACTAACCAAACCCTCTTAGGGATTGAAACCAGATATACGTTCGTAGACGGCCCAACCTGTTCGTCGCAAAACTAACCAAACCCTCTTAGGGATTGAAACTAGCGGCTGGTATAGGTTGCGCGGTTGTCGGAGTCGCAAAACTAACCAAACCCTCTTAGGGATTGAAACTTTCCTGCTGTAGGCGGCTTAACACTAGGTCGAGGTCGCAAAACTAACCAAACCCTCTTAGGGATTGAAACCCTGAACTCTTTGTGCTTATTGAGCCAACGATAGGTCGCAAAACTAACCAAACCCTCTTAGGGATTGAAACAAAAGGTCTCTGAGTTTGTGTCTGCGCGCAGCGCGTCGCAAAACTAACCAAACCCTCTTAGGGATTGAAACGGTGTCGGCGTCGGCAAAGTTCTAGCGGCCATGTTCGTCGCAAAACTAACCAAACCCTCTTAGGGATTGAAACTGGCTTAAGGACTATCGCTTAGAGATCTGGGCACGTCGCAAAACTAACCAAACCCTCTTAGGGATTGAAACGGAAAATTTGAGGCTTTTTCTGTGGAGTTTAAAGTGTCGCAAAACTAACCAAACCCTCTTAGGGATTGAAACGCAGTAGTTGCCGGTGAAATATTTGCCGTTGGCTTCGGCGGTCGCAAAACTAACCAAACCCTCTTAGGGATTGAAACCCCCAAATCGGGTAAATCGGGTTTTTCGAGCAGGTGTCGCAAAACTAACCAAACCCTCTTAGGAACGAGGATTAAATAGTATACGATTTTATGATTGCTGCGGGCGAGCTACATA
>QBMC01000080.1 GCA_003242035.1 Nodosilinea foveolarum
CGAAGCTACTTTCGCTTGACCATAGTTTCGTTTTATTGTCAATGCGTAAGTCCTATAGTATTCGTCAAACGCTAGACATTCAGACTATTTGGGAGCAGACGGTCAGTGGATTAGGCGAGATGCTGACCCTAGATCGGTGTTTGGTGTGCGATTATTCTGAGACCATGCAAACCTTGACGGTGGTTGCGGAGTACTATCAGACCGATTTACATCCTTGCAAAGGCCGGATGTTCTCACTGCCCAATAAACCTGATTTCTTGAAGACGCTAGAGAGTTTGGAGCCAGTCATTTCTGACTTTGAGCGTGGTGAGGACGATCGCCCGTACACCGTTCTCACCATTGCCACCTGCTATCAAAGTGAACCCAACAGCATTCTGGTGCTTCAGCAGCCGCCTGATCGCCCATGGAAGCCGTTCGAAATTGAACTCATTCAGGAGCTGACTGATCAGGTTGGAACCGCGATCGCCCATGCCAAACTGTTTAGCGATAGTCGAGAGATTACTCAACAACTCAGGGTAAAGTCTCAGGCGCTGCACCGGAACAATGAAGAACTGAGGCGTAAGCGGGATGAGCTAGAGACGGCTAAGCGTCAAGCAGAGGAAGCTTCCCGGCTGAAGAGCGACTTTTTAGCAAATACCTCACACGAGTTAAGAACGCCATTAAACGGGATGATTGGCTTTTTGCGACTGGTGCTCGACGACATGGTAGATAGCGATGAGGAGCGGATGGAGTTTGTGCTGGAGTCGCACAATTCGGCGCTGCATTTGCTGAACTTAATCAATGACGTGCTGAGCATTGCCAAAATTGAAGCGGGCAAAATGGATCTGGCGCTGGAGGCGGTGAGCATTCAAGAACTGCTGCTAGAAGTTGAGAAGTTTATGCGGCCTCAGATTGAAAAAGAGGGGCTGGCGTTTGATATTTTGCTGCCAGCCACGCTAGATGAGCTAAAGCTTTATAGCGACTATCGCAAGCTGAAGCAGGTGCTGCTAAACCTGATCAGCAATGCTAAAAAGTTTACTCACGAAGGCGGCATCACCATTCGCGTAGAGCTTCAGCCGCAGCCACACGAGTTTAACAAGCAGACCTGGCCAGGGTTTGTCAAGATCAGCGTAGAAGACACTGGCATCGGCGTGTCTTTGGAGAAGCAGGATCGGCTGTTTCAAACGTTTAGCCAGGTGGACAGCGCCCGGACTCGGCAGTACGAAGGAACCGGATTGGGTTTAGTGATCTCTCGACGGCTGGTTGAGGCGATGGGCGGTCAGGTGAATTTTATTAGTATGGGCGAAGGCTTAGGCTCCACCGTGACGCTGACTGCGGTGCTGTATCAGGAGCCGGTGCTAGAGCTGGGTGGGAGTTAGGATTTATTCAGTAGTATTTATTCTGAGACGAATTGCGATCGCCCCACACTCGTTACTTTGAGTTTTTGAGCGATCGCCTCCCAATCACTCTTTTCCACCTGCGAAATAGTCAGCTCAATCTCGTACTGATACCGCTTGAGCGCTCTGAGCACTTCCGTTTGGTTGTACTGCGCCATCATCAGCCCTAATTCAGGGTTGCCGCCCCCGACTCGGCTAGTATCTCTAAACCCAGAGCTGGCCAACTGCTGCGCTAGCGTCAGTACTTTATCATCGGGTTCTTGTAGGGCGGCCTGTATGAGGCTGGCGCTGACCATTACCGGTAGGTGAGAAATCCAGGCGACGGCGCGGTCATGGTCTTCGGGTGTGCAGTGATAGATCGAGGAGCCAAGCTGAGCTGCCAATGATTCTACTAACTGGGCAGCTTTTGGATCTGTGTCGGCAATCGGCGTGATGACGTACGGGCGGTCTTTGAAAATATGCGGGTCGGCAGCGGCCAGACCCGCTTCGCTTTTGCCGCTCATGGGATGTCCGCCGACAAAGTAAGGCCAGTGTTTTGAGGCGGGTTCTACAATGGCCGCTTTGACTGAGCCAACGTCGGTAATGGGCGTTCCGCTAGCGAGCACAGAGGCTAGTTGGGCGACCATTGGCACGATGGTGGCGATAGGTGTGCAAATGAAAACAATATCGCAGGGAGCCAGCAGGTTTAGGTCGGTGCTGGCTTGATCGACGATGTTTAAAGCGATCGCCGCTTCCCCCGTTGCCGAGCGCCGAGCAACGCCGTAAACCCGGTGACCCAACGCTTTAAAGTCTAGTCCCAAGCAGCCGCCGATCAGTCCGAGTCCGATAATTCCGATGTCCATAGACGTTTCTAGCGGCGGCGTGAAGGTGATGCTTCTCTATGGCAATGTGTCACAATGAAAGCCTCAAAGCAAGGATACATCCCATACTACGCCTGTGATTGAAACAGAAGTCCATCAGCGCCTTCAGGCTTACATGCGAGAACAGGGACATTCGCCCTGGCCTCACCATTTGACGATGGCCCGGTTAGTGGCCAGGGCGCTCCGCGTGGGCCGCAGTGCGCTCATGCAAACGGACAGTCTGGCGGCTTATCAGGGAACGTATCGGCTGAGCTATCTGATTCCGGTTTTGCTGTGGCCCGAACCGGCGATTTTGGCGCTGCCAGAGAAGGTTTTAGAAACGGTGGTGCATCGAGACATTCCCGATTTGCAGCAGCGTTTGCCGGTGATTAAGCCGGTGCAGATGGGCGATCGCTGGCCGGACAAAAATTTTCGAGGACTGCTAGTCACCTCAGCTCAAGGGTGGCTGCAATCTCGGCTGAGTCAAACAGCGACGCCAACGCCAGACTTCCATCGTTTTCCCGCTGGCATTCCCACTTTAATAGACAGTGCGGGCGACCTAGAGCAATGGGCGCGCCACGCCATGCAAACCGTTTTATCGACTGCCGACTGGGAAGCGCTGATGCTGGCTTATCCTAGCGAGCGATCGCTGATTCGAGACCTGCGGGTGCGCATCACCCATGCCGTTTTTCAGCATCCGGCTAATCCCTACAACTGCCATCTGATCGAAGACCCGGAGAAGGCGCTCATAGAAGAGCTGTTTGCATTGCTGGACATGCCGCGCGATTTCGCTTGCTGGCCGCTCCGATGGCAGACGTTCTGGCAGCAGTTCCAGCAGGCCGATAGACTCGCCTGGAGCCAGCTTGATCGGTCTTCTGGCACAGTCAGTTTGTGCTGTGGCCCGACAGATATCGATCAGCGGCTTGCACCGGTGTGGGCGCAGCAGCCGGTTGTGCTGATGGGCGCGGCCCTAGATGCTGAAAAACAGGCTAGTAAGTATCGAGCGCGGTTGGGTTTGGGTGAGATGACCTGCCTGAACTTTGGCCCAGATCGGCATAACGATTTGATCCATTTGTATTTGCCCGATCATCTGCCGATGCCGAATACCAGCTATTTTCAGTCGGCGGTGGTGCAAGAAGTGCGATCGCTGCTAATTCGCAATAGCGCTGCCAATCCCTCAACTGGTAGCACGGTGATCTTGGTAGGCGATATGCCACTCAAGGCTCAAATGGCGACGCTGCTGGCGGCGGAGTTTGGCTCTCGCGTACAGGTAGAATCACCGATTGGGGCGCAGGGTGTTTTGATTACCGGTTGGGACTATTGGCATCGCCATCAAGCCGATTTTGCAGTGCCCGATTTGCTGATTATTACTACGTTGCCAATTCCTTCGCTAGAAAACCCAGTGGTGGCTGGACGGGTTGCTAGCTACAAGCGGCACCGGCAGGATTGGTTTAAAGCTTATTTGCTGCCTGCTGCGCTGAGTGAGCTACAACATGCGGTGGCTCCTGTGCGATCGCGCCAAGGAATCGTTGCCCTTCTAGACAACCGGGTCAATCACCGCAGCTACGGGCGACAGGTATTAGAAGCGCTGAGTCCAGCCGCTCGCAGCACTCACCTCAACGCCGACTGGTTAGAAGCGACTGAGCACACGAGTGAGTATCTCTAAACAAATAATAATTTAGCGGGCGGCTCAGCCTAGATAGCTTGCAAGCTCGCTATAGTGGATTTTAACGATTGGAAAGGCATGGTCATGGGAGAATCTAAACGAAGACAAGCCTCACTAGGCGAAGACTATGGCAAGCCCGAACCGGCTATACGCGGTCTCCCCTTTAGCAAAGCATCGGCGAGTAAGTTTGTCTCCTGGTCTACCAAAGGAGCCTGGGCAGGCATTATTTTGATAATTGCGACCTGGCTCACTATTCGCTTTGTGGGACCTGGATTGGGTTGGTGGGCGCTCACCAACTAGAGCGGTGGCAAACTATATTTTGCAGTCGGAGAGTGGTAATTCTCTGAGTAAAAGCATCAATTTTTGTCAAGCTATGTTCTTCGTGCTTTTGGCTACGTTATTCCGCCTGTGTCTGCGTTAGAACATATGAGCATTAGATAAGAGGCATTAGACAAGTCAGGTAAAAGCTGGCGCATACCTATTGCTGAAGGCGTACTTCGGTCGGTTCATTAATAACTTCTACTTCTAGGTGACATACGTTTTTGCGAACTGTCAAGTAGAAGCGGATCGCTTATAGTATGTGTAAGCCATTGCTTAATATTTCTTAAGCAACGAAGCAGCAGTCCTCCTCTATTCCCTTCGACGCTGGCAGACAATAAACAAAACTGTTATAAAAGTATACAAAGCAGTGCGAGTTTTGCCTCAAAGGAAATCTACTGACTATTAAAGCCTGCGAAAGGCGCTCACTGAGGCGATCTCGGGAGATTATTAAAACATACTTAAGAAGAATATGTAGAATCATTTAAATGGTGTGGAGAACATAGCATGTTTGTAAGACTTGCAGACCAACATCGACAGTTCGTTCAAGATTTAGTTCTTAGTCTGAAAGCACTGGCGGTTGTATTAGAGAAAAGAGGTTACCTGGCGTCCTGCTATACCTGTGGCGACGAGCTAAATAGCGCTTCGTTTATGGTGAGCTTAGGTGGGGATCATCTGATCCGCTTCCTGGTATCTGACTACGGCATTACCTGGACAGAAATGCGCGACGACCGCGAGCTGATGAAGCTAGAGGGTGCCGAGGCGATTAGTCAGCTTCAAGAGCTAGCTAACATTATTAAGTATCAGGTGAGTCCTGCTGAGGCAAAGGTTGTAGCTT
Source organism: Nodosilinea foveolarum (assembly GCA_003242035.1). Classification (GTDB taxonomy): domain Bacteria; phylum Cyanobacteriota; class Cyanobacteriia; order Phormidesmidales; family Phormidesmidaceae; genus Phormidesmis; species Phormidesmis foveolarum. The sequence goes on from QBMC01000080.1 coordinate 5,038, forward strand.
AGGAATGTTTGATTCTAATTGAAGATGCGATTGCCCGTTTTATTTGGTTGAGTGCGATCGCGTCTAGATCCAAACAAGTGCTAGCTTTGCAGAGCAAGCATGGTTTTTGTGAGCCCAAGCCTTCCGGCTTGGGCTTATTTAGTATTTATGGCTTTGCCTAAGCCTGAGAACTCGACTTTTCTGCGATCGCTGCCCGAGTCTGAAGCTCTATTTGCGTGGCAAAGTCAGGATTCTCCGCGAGGTGCTGTACTGCATTGTCTCGCCCTTGGGCAAAGTTTTTCTCTTCGTAGCTATACTACGCACCTTTGCGCTCAATAACGCCGATCTCTTTTTGATAAATGCTGCACGGCCTCAAGATATTTTAGAGACGGCGTAAGATTTAGACTGTTGATTAAACCCAGCTTGGCGAGTAATGGCCGATTTAAACGTTGACTCAACTGTAGAGAACTCAACTGTAGAGCATATGTCTAACCGCGCCTTTTCTCCGCGTTCGGCCCCGGCGGATAGGGCGGTGGGTGTGGCTGGCCTTACCGACTATCTAAAGCTTTTGCTAGAAGAAGATCCTCAGCTTCGCAAAATTTGGGTGATCGGTGAGGTTTCTAGTGCTAATAATCATCGGCAGGGCTGTTTTTTTACGCTGCAAGAGCCAGATGGGTCGGCGGCGGTGAACTGCGTAGTTTGGAATTCTCAGCTCTCTAAGCTGACGGCTTTGCCTAAAGCGGGCGAGCAGGTGACCGTGCTAGGCCAGGTTCGGCTGTATCCTAAGCGGGGATCTTATCAACTTACGGTGTGGCAGGTTTTACCGGCTGGCGAGGGTTTGCAGGCACTGCGCTATCAGCAGTTGCGATCGCGTTTAGCCGCTGAAGGTTTGTTCGATTTTGAGCGTAAGCGATCGCTGCCAGCCTATCCGCAGACGATAGCCGTAGTGACTTCGCCGCAAGCCGCTGCCTGGGGCGATATTCAACGGACGCTGGCGCAGCGCAATCCGAGCATTCGGGTGCTGCTTTCTCCCGCGACGGTTCAGGGCGAGCAGGCCCCGGCTTCGATTGCTAAGGCGGTGGATCGAGTGGTTCGCGATAGTCGAGCTGATTTACTATTGCTAGCTAGAGGCGGCGGTGCGAGTGAGGATTTGGCCTGCTTTAATGATGAGCGGGTGGTGATGGCTTTGGCGCGATCGCCCATTCCAGTGATTACGGGTATCGGCCACCAACGCGACGAATCTCTAGCTGATTTGGTAGCGGATGTGTGCGCCCATACCCCGACGGCTGCGGCTGAGCAGGCTGTTCCTAGCCTGGACGATCTTTACAGCGAGCAGGTGCAATACCTTCAGCGGGTAGCTGGGGTAATGTCTGCTCGACTGCAATCAGCTAAGCAAAGGCTGCACCTTTGTCAAACTCGGCTTCAGCGGCTGCGTTTGGATCGTCAGCTCATTCAGTACCAAAAAGATATTAATGGGCAGCGGCAGCAGTTAATCAACAGTCTGTCCCTGCGTCTGAAGATGGCTCAGCATCAGCATCAACTGTTGACTGAAAAGTTGGCGACGCTCGATCCCGAATCGGTTCTGAGGCGAGGGTATGCCCTAGTTAGAAGCGAAGGACAAATTGCGACAACGGCGAGTGAGCTACCGATAGGCACTGAGATTGAGGTGCAGCTAAGTCGGGGGGCGGTGAGAGCGAAAGTGACGGACATGTTGCCGTAATGACGAGGTCTCTCGACGACGCCCAACCCGAAGGATTCTGATATTACAATTTTGATACTCTGACCCAGCTATTTCGACAAACGATGCCTAGACCTAAAAAAGTCCCCGCCCTGCCTAAAGACTGGAGTTACGAAGAGACGTTAGCACGGATTGAAGCCATTACCGCTCAGTTAGAAACGGGTGATATGCCGCTAGCGGAGGTTTTTGAACAGTTTGCGGAAGCGGTAGGTTCGCTGAAGCAATGCGATCAGTTTTTGCAGGACAAGCAGAAAGAAGCCACCCTACTGATAGAAACGCTAGTCGATGGGGACGAGGCATCTGCTAGCTAGCCGCTGCCTGGCACCCATAACTGACATATGAATCTGGCCGGTGAACTGGGCTAAGCCAATACTCCGGCTCGATTTGCGGCTGTACGATCCATGGCCGTCGTCTGACTGGCTTCGAGGGCATCTTCATGGTCAAATTCGCTCGTGTTTGCTGCGGCTGATTCTGGATTTGCTAGGGCGAGCTGTACCTCGGGGTGATCTTCGAGCATGGGCTGACTAATGGGGAGCTGTATTTTGAAAGTAGCGCCCTGACCTGCTTGACTCTCTACCTCAATGCTGCCGCCCATTTTCTCGATGAGCTGTTTGGCGAGTGTCAGGCCAAGTCCTGTACCCTCTCTACTGCGATGGAAAGCGTCAAAGAGTCTGCTAGTATCCGTTTTACTCATATCCGTCCCTGAGTCTTGCACCTTGATAGAGATGGTTTTGCCGTTGGACAAGGCAGCCGTTACCCAAACCCGTCCGCCTTTGGGGGTAATTTGAATGCCATTGGCAATCAGATGAATGAGCGCTTCTTTGAGCATAGACGCTGTCCCCATTGCCGCTGGTAGGTTGGGCGAAATAGTATGCGCCAGCATAATGCCTCGCTCCTCGGCTAGCGGCTGATAGGTACTAACGACGCCTGGAATGATGTCTGAGAGTTTGAGGGATTGAACGGGTGCGTTTGGCGCTGTCTGTACTTTTAGCAGATTGAAGACGCTGGCAATAAGAGATCTTTGGCGATCGCACTGAGTCGCAATCATCTCTAAATAAAGCTGCCGCTGCGACAGCTTTATCGTGGGCGAGTTGAGCAAGGTTAGGGCTGTTTTAACCGTTGTTAGCGGTGCCTGAAGCTCTTGACTGGCCTGCGAAAGAAAGTTGGGCGCAAGGGCATCTAGCGCATTGTTAGCTCCGGTTTTAGCCTGATTGGACAGCTCAGAACGCAGGTTCTCTTGTGTTTGTAGCTGCCAGGTGAGAAAGGCGCTGTCTAGTGGATGTGTTGCTTTTAGCAGAATGCTAGCGGGAAAGAGTCTGGCCCACTGGCTCAGCGCGGCTGGCCCAACGATCGCCCGCTCATCTCTAGAATTTGCCAGCAGTTGACCATTCGCGACTTCTTCCCAAACACTAGTCGCCTTGCCTTCGAGTGCCTGAGTTTGGCTGCTCTCGATCACAGCTTTAATGCCGGTCGAAAGGGCCGCGATCGCCTGCCCCGAAATCGTGCAGTATAGCTGAAGCGTCCGCTTGTCTGCCGGGTTAGGATTGCGCACAGCGAGCAGCGACACCACAAACGATTCGGCCACCGCCATACATAAATATTCTCGCTTGAGGTCGGTGTCTTGCTCAATGGGAATAGGCCGAAAACTTGCCGCCATATTTTCGGGCGGGTTGCCGGTCTGCGTCCCTAGCGAATAGATTGTGCAGCCCACGGCCTGCTGTCCGTATTGCCAAATGTCTGTCCACCAGGCGTCTTCTTTGGGCAGCTTTACCCAGAGCGTAGCCGATACCTGATGAGCCACCAAAAAATCCGAAAGGGATTGAATGGCCACCTTAAATCCTTTTGGATTGGTGGAAATGGCCGTCAGATTCTGCTGAGAGCTAACCAGATGAGTCTGTAAGGATAGAGACGACATAGCGTACGGATAAGGAATAATCAGGCGACAAGGCTTGAGTGCTCACAGCATTACCTGCAGCCTCAGCGTCGAGCAAAGATGCTTCTCTTTAGTGACATCTTCTAACTGTTTTAGCTAGGATTTCCGAACTAACTGCACTGACTTAATGTTTCTACTAAAGAACATCGAGCCGGATAATTCAAGCCGAAATGCTGGCTAATTAATTGCTTGAATATGCTTAAAGTGTGCCCTCATATCGACCAAAATTTGTCATTTGTTCGGCAATTTCCCCCTTATTGAGCGGCTTGTCTGGGCATTGTCACGCAGTTAGTCTATAGCGATCGCGCAGTTTATCTGGGTGCTATTGCGCAGTGAGTCTTTCTTTGAGGGCTGCTCTAGACTGCTCTCTATCGTCGAAGTGAATTTTTTCGGTTCCTAAGATCTGATAGTCTTCGTGTCCTTTGCCTGCAATGATGATGCCATCTCCCGGCTGGGCGTTCAAAATTGCGCTGCGAATGGCCTGGGCGCGATCGCAAATCACCTGCTGATCATCTAACGTGGCCTCAATCCCGGCGACAACGTCTTTTAAAATCTGCTCGGGATCTTCGGTTCGCGGATTATCTGAGGTGACAATTGCCCGGTCGGACTGTTCGTAGGCGATGCGACCCATTTTTGGGCGTTTGGTGCGATCGCGATCGCCACCACAGCCAAAGACGCAAATGAGCTGACCCGAGACAAAAGGCCGCGCTGCTTGGAGTGCATTATCCAGGCTATCGGGCGTGTGGGCATAGTCCACAATCACACTAATGTCCTGGCTATCTTTAATCTGAACCCTTTCCATCCGTCCGGGGACACCGGCAAACCCAGGCAGGGATCGAACGATTTGGTCGAGGCCCACACCTAAATGCAGCGCTGACCCAACGGCGGCGAGTAGATTCTCTAAATTGAACTGACCGACCAGCGGCGAGGTAAAGGCTTGCTCCCCGGCGGGAGTACATAACGTGCCGCTAACGCCGGTTGGCCCATAGGTCAAATCTGCGGTGTAAAGATCGGCGCTGGCGTCTTCAACGCTGTATGTCCACAGCGGGCGATCTCCGGCTCTGGCGATCAGCTTTTGTCCGTAGGCATCGTCTTTATTGAAAATGGCGCGACCCGTTAGGTAGTCGGGGTTAAACAGCAACGCCTTGGCTTCGAAGTAGTCGTCTAAATCTTTGTGATAGTCGAGGTGGTCTTGCGTCAAGTTGGTGAAAACGGCGACCTCGAAGGGGATGCTCCAGGCTCTGTGCTGGGCTAGGGCGTGGGAGCTGATCTCCATGACGGCGTTTTGGCAGTTGGCATCGCGGGCGCTGGCGAGTTCTGCTTGCAAGTCAATCGGAAAGGGCGTGGTGTGGACAGCTACTTTTTCGTGACCTGGCCAGCGGGTGTAAAGCGTTCCTAGAATGGCGGTTTTTTGCTGTGCCTGATTAAGGAAGTACTCAATGAGGTGAGTAGTGGTGGTTTTGCCGTTGGTGCCGGTGACGCCCACCATTTTCATGGACTGAGCGGGGCGATTGTAAAAAGCGGCGGCGATTTCTGCGCAGGCTTTGGGAACGTCGGGGGTAGTTAGGACTAGCGCTTGATTATTTGGGTTTGGCTTAGTGACTAGGGATTCTGGCGTGATGAGGGTGGCGATCGCCCCTTTTTCGATAGCGCTGGGCCAAAACTCACCGCCGTCTATGCGAGTACCCGGCATCCCGATGAAAAGATTTCCGGGGGCGATCGCCTGAGAATTTGCGCAGAGTCCAGTGACTTCTTTACTCCAGCTATCGTGCAATTCGGAGCTAGTCGTTTCAACTTGCACGGACGTTAACTGAGAGAGCAGTTCTTTTAGCAGCATTTTTGTCTCCTTACACCACGAGCTATCACCCAATTGATGTCTACAGTTTTATGCTGTCTAGAGTTGTACTCCATAGAACATATTTGCGATCAACTTTGGAAGAAATTATGCCTCGAAGGGGCCCACGTACTTCTGTAGCATTTGCGCCAACTTTTGAACAGAGGCCCGAGGGGAAACGCGAGGCAGCGGCTGTTCGGTATGTTCTGCGGACTGATCCACCGGCAGACACAGTACGGGCACTTCGTACTGGTACTTTTGAAACCACACTTCGTTCTGGGTGATGTCGCGCTTCTCTAGCTGCACCGGCAGCTCGGCCAGTTTTTCTTCGAGTCCTTCGCACAGATGGCAGCCTGGTTTGCTGTAGAAAATAAGAGTCGTCATGTCAGTATTTTGGATTGCGAGTCAAGAATTCTGTCTTCATTCTCTCACTTGACCCCACGGAAAGCGGCTTTTTGTAAGGTTGTTGGTTTGTTCTTCACTGGTTGCCTTCGGTTAATGACCGGTATCCCGACCGGAATACGCGGGATTATGCAGTAGGATTAGCGGTAAGGTTAAAAGTGTCAAAAAAACGGCCTTTCTCTGTGTTAGCTTGATGGGCTGTTGACGACGGGTAAATAACGTCCGGCAATATTAATTCCGGCGATACTAATATGGTTCAGTGCATAGAAGCGCCTGCTGCTACTGCTATAGACGGCAAGCGTCCCGAACAGTCCAACTGCAACTTAACGACGCTCGATTTAGATATTCTCAATCAGCGATTCGACCAGGCTTCTCCTCAAGAAATTCTGGCCTGGTGCCTCGAAAACATTCCGCAAGGACTCGTGCAGACGACTTCTTTTAGTCTGCTGCCGGTTACGCATATGCTCTACAAAGAGCTGAATCATCCGGTGCCGGTGATTTTCCTAGATACGCTGCATCTTTTCCCCGAGACGTTAGAAACTGCTCAAAAGGCTAAGACGCTCTACGATTTGGATCTGCATGTTTACCGCGCTGTCGGTGTAGATAGTCAGGAAGCTTTTGCCGCTCGATATGGTGAGACGCTTTGGGAGCGAGATATTGATCGCTTTTATGAGCTGACAAAAGTAGAGCCTTTGCAGCGATCGCTCAACGAACTAAACGTAAAAGCCTGGATTACAGGTCGTCGCCGCGATCAGTCTAAAACCAGACAGAACTTGCCGATCTTCGAGCGAGACGAGAATGGACGGCTAAAAGTGAATCCGCTGGCAAACTGGACGAGTAAAGACGTCTGGACTTATACCTTTAATCACAACGTTCCCTACAACCCGCTGCACGATCAGGGCTACACCAGTATTGGGGATCAGCCGCTAACGACCCCCACTGCGGCAAATGAGGATGAGCGGGCGGGGCGTTGGAGAGACAGTGAGAAAACGGAATGCGGTATTCATCTGTAGATAGCGCTTAACTTTTGGATTGGGCGATTGGCTTCGCTGAAGACAGCACAACGATGCCGACAATAATCAGGGCACCTCCCAAAATGCTGACCGCAGGCATGGTTTCTTGAATCAAGAAGAACGCCAGCACAGCGGCAAAAATGGGGACAAGTAAGTTGAGTGTGGTCGTCAGGATCGGCGGCAGATGTTTGGCTGCGTAGCTGTAGCAAAATGTCGGTACTACGGTGCAGACAATGCCTAGCCCGAGCGCTATTTTGAGCGAGTCGGGTTGCATTACCTGGGTTATAAATGTGGGTGAGCTAGGCGCGATAATAGGCGTGATGATGGCTGAGCCGATAACGAAGGTGGTGCAGGAGACGGCAATGGGGCTAAGTAATGCGCGGTGGGCTGAGTATTGTTTGAAAAGAGCGGCGTAACCCAGTGAGACGCAGGCGGCGAGAAGAGCAAAGCTTAGTCCAGTGAGGTAAGTGGCGCGATCGCCCTCAGCCATCCCCTGAATCTTAGGCGACACAAATAAAATTAATCCTGCAAATGCAGTTCCCGCACCAGCTATTTCAGCGACTACCAACCCCTGCCGAGTCATCACTTTTACGGCTAGGCCAATGATGGGAGATAACCCGACCACCAGCGCTACATCGCTAACGGGTGCAAACTGGAAAGCGCGAACCGCAAACAGGTAATAAAACAGCATCAGGCTAGAGAGCAAAATACCGACCGGGCGACGCAGCAGCGCTAACGACTCGGATAATAAAGCGGGGCGAAACAGAAAAATAACGAGCGTGACCGCTAGTGATAGCAGCGTTCGAATAGCCAGAATTTCGACGGTCGAAAAGCTGGGCAGGAGTTTGATAAAGGTGCCGGTGAGTCCCCAGGTAAGGGCCGCCAGACAGCCCCAGGCGATCGCGGGCATCCGTGATGGGGTGTGGGCCATATGTAACAACTCCCGATACAATTAGCGGGCCAATCTATTCTGCCTGCTCGTGAGCGCTTTACCTAAAACAGCTTTTATCGATCCCACGGGCCACAATCGCGCTGACATTGAGGCTTTGCTGCATCAGGCGATCGCTCTCCTAATCGAAGAAATGACCCAGGCGGATGCGCGATCACCGCTGCCTGAACCGATTGCGACCGAGCAGTTCGAGCAGTGGGCGCAAATTCCGGAGCAGTCGGTTGATAGCGAGGTGCTGTTGGGGTGGGTGCGATCGCAGCTAAAATCCTCCATGAACGCCGCTCATCCTGGCTACATGGGCCACATGGATTCTATTCCGACAACGCTTTCAGTGATTGGCGATTTGCTCGTCGCGGCGCTAAATAACAACATGCTCAGCGTGGAGATGTCGCCGGTTTTCTCTCGGCTAGAGCAGTTGGTGATGCAGCAAATAGCGGCTCGCTTTGGGCTAGGCGCGTCCGCTGGTGGCGTCATGGTTAGCGGTGGCAGCTTGGCCAACTTACAGGCGTTAACCGTCGCTCGCAACGTGGCTTTTAACGCAGTAGACACGGGCATTGTCGGGCTAAAAGGACAGCCTGTATTCTTTGTCTCGGAGGTAGCGCATACCTCCATGCAAAAGGCAGCCATGATGATGGGATTGGGTGCTAAGAGTGCCATTCCACTGCGAACTAATAAAAATAGTCAGATTGAAATTGAAGACTTTAAGGCTAAACTCGCTCAGTCGCTGCGCCAAGGGCAGTTGCCGTTTGCGGTGGTTGCTACGGCAGGGACAACAGTTACTGGCAGCATTGACCCGATTGAGCAAATAGCCGCGATCGCTCACAGCCATCAGCTTTGGCTCCACGTAGATGCAGCCTATGGCGGAGCCTTAGCCTTCTCGCCCGACCATCGCCACCTACTCTCGGGTATCTCCCAGGCCAATTCAGTCACGTTCAATCCGCAGAAGTGGCTGTATGTCGCCAAAACCTGCGCGGTCGTGTTGTTTAAGCAGTTCGAGCTGCTGGATCAATATTTCCGCATTCGTGCGCCTTACATGGGCGAAGACACCCAGTGGCCGAACTTGGGCGAGCTAACCGTGCAGGGCACCCGACATCCCGATATTCTTAAGCTGTGGCTGTCGCTTCAGCATGTGGGGACGGCAGGCTACGCGGAGATTATTCGCCACAACTACGAGATAACGACGCAGTTTGTTGAGGCGGTGAAGGCTCGGCCTATCTTAGAACTAGCGAGCGAGCCGCAGATGAATTTGGTGTGTTTTCGGTTGGCTCCAGAAACGGTGAGCGCTGAGGAGTGCGATCGCCTCAACAGCCAATTACAGAGCTACTTACTCACCGGACACTCGGCTCAGTCTGACAGTAGCTCTGCTGATCATCTTGAACGTGCTTCTGCGCCCGTCTTTTTGTCTCTGCCGACCTATCGCGGTAGGCGCTGGCTCAAAGCCGTCTTGCTCAATCCCTACACGCAACCCAGTACGCTCGAAAAGCTTTTCAAAGCGGTTGACGAGTTTGTTCAAGCTCAAGGATTGGACTAAATCAACGGTCAGTCAATTAGACTCACTCACTAGCAGCAACGCTTTTCTCTGCATGGTCTTAAAAATGTTGTAAAACCCATTGGCCCGAGAAGGCGTTAGGCTCACATCTAGCTGGGTTTCTTTGATGAAATCTGGCGTTAGCTGAATAATCTCGCTGGGCGAAAGTCCGTCCAAAGCTATAATCAGCATCGCCAGCAGTCCTTTGGTGATCTGCGCGTCCGAATCGCCCTGAAAGCTCACTTTTTCATCCGCTAGCTCAGCCGTAATATAGACCTGAGAAACACAGCCCGGTACTTTGTTCTCGGCAGTTTTGTCTTCCTCAGGCAGAGCCTCTAGCTTTTTGGCATACCAAAGCAATTGCTCATAGCGACGCTTCGGCTCGCTAATGCGGGCAAACCGTTGAACGAGTTTATCTAGCTGGGCGGGGCGAGAAGGAGCAGTCATGCGAGTAGCGTTGGGATGAGGAGGATTAGTCATCATAGGCGGGTTCTTTGCTGATAGCGCCCTCTTTGTGATTCACAAATCGGTTAGCGACGGTTTCCGGCTGAATGGCAGAAAGCACGACATGGCCTGAATCGGTGATAATAACGGCACGAGTACGTCTGCCATAGGTTGCATCGACGAGCTGGCCGCGATCGCGCGCTTCGGAAATAATACGTTTAATCGGAGCAGACTCTGGACTCACAATAGAGACGACTCTGTTTGCGGAAACGATGTTTCCAAATCCGATGTTGATAAGCTTCATGTTGCCTGTTGGGTCGTTGAAAGATAACTCTGATAGCGGGTCTATCCAGAGGATTTATCCAGGTTTTCTAAAAAACTTTAAAGGGATAGTGAGACGATGGTTTTAAGTCATTGATATTCTATGGGTGTGTCTTTGTGTTCTCTCTGTAATAAGACAGATTAATAACAAAAAAGAATGTAACAAGGGCCAAATATGTCAGATACATAAAGATATGCAACCTTGAAAATGGCTGAATTTTAGCTGTTTTTAAGGAATATCTAGCCTTTACAATGTTAACGACGAGATGGAGTTTTGTGTCTGTTCAATATGACGGAGTTCCTAACTCAAACATTCGAGATTGACGAATCTGACAATCGTACCTTTTTGGGTTTTAAATGACTTAGTTTTTGGTTTGAATTTAGCACATTTCGTTTTAGCTGATAACAGCCCAATTAAGAGGATATTTCTTTGCAACCAGTCGATTTCACCACTCTTACAGCGGTTGCCGCCGATTTGCGCAGTTGCTGGTTGCCCGCTCGCTGCGAACAGGTCTATCAACGCGATAAGTTCACCCTTTTCATGGCGCTGCGTACCTTAAACCAGCGGGGCTGGCTGGCTATTTCCTGGCATCCGCAAGCCGCCAGACTGCACATGGCTCCGCCGCCACCCAAAGCGCCCGACACGTTTACGTTCTCCCAGCAGCTCAAACATCAACTCGGCGGTTTGGCGCTTACTAAAATAGAATCCTTATCGCCCTGGGAGCGAGCTTTTGACCTACAATTCGCTCGCCGCCCGGACGAGCCTGCGCTCTGGCATCTATACGTGGAGGTGATGGGAAAGTACAGCAACGTTATTCTCACTACCGCAGACCAGCAGATTGTGACAGCGGCGCATCAGGTGAGCGAGCAGCAGTCGAGCGTTCGACCGATTCAGACCGGAAAGCAGTATGTAGCGCCGCCTGCGATTCGGGGCAAATTGCCTAGCTTGGCGGAGTCGTTTGGAGATTGGCGCGATCGCACAGCCCTCATTCCTGGCAACCTCAAAAAAATGATGGTGAAATCATACAGTGGGCTTAGCTCTGCGATCGCCATTCAGCTAATCGAATCGGCGGCGCTACCGTCAGAGGTTGAGACTCTTAAATTGACCGATTCAGACTGGCAGCGGCTGTTTGGCTGTTGGCAAAACTGGCTAAAAACATTAGAAAACGAGTCGTTCGAACCAGGATGGCGAGGGCAAGGTAAAGCGGGCTACACCGTTATCGGCGTTGGGGTTACCCGTCCGGTCGAAAATGTTCAGGTGCTGCTAGGCGACTACTACCGCCACCAGTTCAATCAGGAAGAGTTTCGTCGCCTGCATCATCAGCTCACTCAGCGACTAAAAAACCGGCTCGCCAAGCTGCGGCAGAAAGCCAATACCTTCAGTTCGCGTCTTGCTCAGTCCGATCAGTCGGAATTGTATCGACAGCAGGCCGATTTGATGATGGCAAATCTGCATCTTTGGCAACCCGGTATGAAGCAAATAGAGCTGATGAGCTTTGAGACGGGCGAACCGGTGACGCTGCCGCTGAATCCTGAAAAGAACGCGGTGCAAAATGCGCAGGCGCTCTATAAGCTGCATCAAAAACTTAAGCGAGCGAGGACGGCGGTGATGCCTTTGCTGGCTGCGGTAAATCGCGAAATTGGCTATTTGGAGCAGGTTGAAGATGCGCTGTTGCAGGTGCCTAGCTATGAAGTGGAGGCGGATTTGCGATCGCTCGAAGAAATTCGCAACGAGCTAGTAGCCCAGGGATATCTGCGCGATCCAGAAGGTCGCTATCAGCCGGATAAGCCCTCTGGCCGCAAATCTAAAGCCGCCGATCAAGAAGACGTAGGGTTTCGCCGACATCAAACGCCAGAAGGAATGGAGCTACTTATCGGCCGCAATAACAGCCAGAACGAACAGCTCACTTTTAAGCAAGCCAGCGACTATGACCTGTGGTTTCACGCTCAAGAAATTCCCGGCAGCCACGTCCTTTTGCGCCTGGATGCCGGGATGGAACCTAGCGATGATACTTTGCAGCTTGCGGCTAGCGTCGCCGCTTACTATAGTCGCGCCCGTCAATCGGAGCAGGTGCCCGTCGTTTATACAGAACCTAAAAACGTCTACAAGCCCAAAGGTGCGCTCCCTGGCATGGTGATCTACAAGCGAGAGCGTGTGCTTTGGGGACAGCCAGATCTCGCTGCGTCCTTCATTGCTCGCTCAAGCGAATAGTGTCATTCGCACCTCAGCTCTGTCAGACTAGTGAGCGCAGATTCGCTATATCAAAGGAAATCCATGCTTCCGCTCAGTATTGCGCCCATGATGGATCGCACCGACCGGCACTATCGCTACTTTATGCGCCAAATCACCCGGCGCACGTTGCTGTACACCGAGATGGTGACCAGTATGGCGATTCAGTATGGCGACCTAGAGCGGCTAATTGGCTTTACGCCGGATGAGAATCCGCTGGTGCTACAGGTTGGCGGCGACGATCCTCAGCAGCTAGCAAACTGCGCTCGCGTGGCCGCTGAGTTTGGCTACCGCGAAATTAATTTGAATGTGGGCTGTCCGAGCGATCGCGTTCAAAACGGCAACTTTGGCGCTTGCCTGATGGCCCAACCAGAACGCGTAGCCGACGCCGTTAGCGCCATGATGGCGGCATCTCCTCTGCCGGTAAGCGTCAAACATCGCATCGGCATTGACGACATCGACCGCTACGAAGACATGGTGAATTTTGTAAAGGTGGTATCGGCAACAGGCTGTCGGCAGTTTAGCGTTCATGCTCGTAAGGCATGGTTGCAAGGGCTTAGCCCTAAAGACAACCGCACCGTACCGCCTTTGCGCTATAGCGATGTACATCGGCTCAAGCGAGACTTCCCTAAGCTGGCGATTGAAATTAACGGTGGCTTTACGACCTTGGCTCAGGCAAAAACTCAGCTCACTTCAGTAGACGCGGTGATGATTGGCCGAGCGGCTTACGATAATCCGTATATTTTCGCCCAGGCAGATGCAGAAGTCTTCGGTGATTCGAGCGCCCCGCCGACTCGACATCAGGTCGTAGAAGCCATGCTGCCCTATCTAAATCACTGGACTCAAAAGGGCGTCAAGCTACACAGTATCACTCGTCATATGCTGCACCTGTTCCACGGACAGCCAGGTAGCCGGATTTGGAAGCGCTACATTACTGAGCACTCTGGTCAGCCAGGTGCGGATGCTCGGGTGGTCTCTCAGGCGCTTAAGCTGGTGAAAGAAGCAGCAGAGACGGCGATCACTCATCAGGCCGCAGCCGTTTTATAACTCAGCGCGATCGCCCAGACTTGTGATTATCGAGTGGGATCTACCTGCGACTTGTGCCTAAGTTGCCAAAACAGGCTAGAGACAAAGTTTGTAAACACATGTGCCGTGATTGGGACGAGCAAGTTGCCAGTGATCAAGGCGCTGCTACCCAAAAGAAAACCTATCAGACTAGCCCAAACAGCGTAAGGCCACTGACGCCTCCCGGACATGTGCAGAACCCCAAAACAGAGACTAGAAACCACCAGACCAGTTGCATTAAGACCTATCGACGGCAACATCACGCCTCGAAAAAGCAGCTCTTCGCTCATTCCAGGCAGCAGCCCAATCCAAACAGAATCCGCGACAACCAGCGGTGCCAGAACAAACGCTAGGTAAAAATCGGTGCTGCGTCGGTAAGCTGGCCACAGTTTATAGACCAACGCGCTGATGCCTGAAATGGCTAGACCGAGCGCTATTCCAACACCGATGTCTTGCCAACGTAGAGCAAACGGGAACTGAGCTGGGTCAAAGCGTAGCCAAATTTTCGCAATCAAAAGCAAAATTAGAGCCGTCGCAGCCATTGCGGCCAAAAGCTGCGGTCGGCTCAATGGGTCTACATCTATCGGGTTAGGCTCCCCCGGATCGGACAATCGTTTTGCCAAGCTTGACCTTTCTCTTAGGCGGACTATTCGGTATTTGTCATTCTATTAGAAAAGCTTGCGATCGCTTGAAAAAGAGTGAACTCGCAAAGAACTAAAGAGGGCTAATGCGTCAGAAACATAAGGAAACTCGCTGAAGGGGTGACACAACAGCTACAGCGTAGCCATGACAGTCTCTATGGCTTTTA
>QBMC01000081.1 GCA_003242035.1 Nodosilinea foveolarum
GGAAGCACCACTCGTTGAGCGAGCCTCTAGCCTGATTTACAAAAGCCCAGAGGGCGGTCTCTCCAAAAGCGTTTACCTACCAGTAGGCCGGTTTCGGCGTGCCCCGCCGTACCGATTGAACTGAAATATGAACTTAGCTGGGTTGCATCTTCGGTTAGAAGACTAGGTTTTTAGAGAGGATTTTCCTTACCCTCTGGACATTACTCCTTTCTAGCCGGTGATATTAGTCTTAATCTGCTAGCGGTTTTTCAGCCTGTATCCGATAGCTCTATTTTATGACACAGCTTGTCAAAACGCCATGAAGCCTGACGAATATAGAGTGTTCGCTACCACTCACCACCTTATATCCCACCCTTGAAAGAGGTGGCTTTACGGCGACTTCTGTAAGCCAATTCTTGAATAGGCAGCGAGCGAAATAAATCGTGAGCCATCACCCGCCAAAAAGCGTCTAGCAGAAGTAAGACATATCCGCTACTCACCGGACGGTCTCTCATCGTCCTATTATCTTCTTTGGTAAGCTCGCAAAGTCAACCAGCCAAACACCAGCATAAACAACAAACTCCAGGCTAATGTTGCTGTTACAGCACTTGTTGCAGATTCACTATTGGCCAAACGTCGCATAGCCTCAGCCGCTATCGACACCGGATTGCGAACCACAAATCCCTGCGCCCAGTCTGGAAATCCTTCTTTAGGCACATAGCCAACGCTCAAAAAAGTTAGGGGCAAAATCCACGGATTCATCACCGCCGAAATAGTCTCAGAAGACTTTGCGCCCGCCGCCACATAAAGCGAGATTAACGCAATTGAAAGAGTAAACACAACAGGTAGCAAGCAGAACCCAACCGCACCTAGAACTCCACCCGAAAAGCGAAAGCCTAACAGATGTCCGGCCAGCACCGCGCCCAAAATCTGAAACAACAATCGCGCTCCCGCCGATATCAGCCGTCCACCCACCGCCGAGAGCCTTGCAATTGGCATGGCCCGCAGGCGCTGATCCATCCCGCCATCCAAATCGTTATAAAACGCGATGCCGATATTAACCGTGTTGAATAGCAATCCTTGGACAACGGTAAACGGTAGTAAAAACTGTGCGTACTCAGCAAAGCCGCCGCCAGGATTGACCACTCGGGCAAAGCTAGCCGTAAACACGCACAGCAAAGAGATGGAAAAGGCGGTTGCCACTAGCACCTCGGCTGGATTTTTTAAGTCCAGCAGAATATTTCGCCAAGCGACAATGGCCATATCGTGAAGCGATCGCCCCAATCCCCCTTCTTTTCTCGCCGCTACCATTTGCGCGATCGCCTTTTGGTCTAATTTCATACAAAACACAATTTTAGATAGCAGAGAACCCGACCGTTTTGATCGGATTCCAGTCTATGACTATTCAAACAGCGCTGCCTAGTCGTCGATATAGTCTCACCGACCAACTCCCCAAAACAATCAACAATCCGCCCAGCCAGAGCAAGCTCGCGCCAAATAAAACCAGACTGCCTTCACTACCAGACACTAAAGCCCGCAGCGCATCACAGGTCACGCTTACCGGCTGATAGCGCACCACTGGCTGTAGCCATGCTGGGAAATTCTCAGTCGGGCTAAATCCGTTGCTCATCAGTAACAGCGGCGTGTAGGGAATAATCGCCACCGCATCTACTAGCGTCGGATTCCGCAGCTTCAGCGCCAGAATGCTATAGCCCGTAATGCAGGTGGCCGTAAACGTGAGGACGAGAATCAGATAGCCTAGCGCCGCTATGGGGCCACCGTTGAATCGGAAGCCCAAAAGAGTCGCGATCGCCATCAAAACCATCGTCGCCAACAATCCGCGCACCGTATAAGCCAGTACCAGCCCAGCCACCACCGCCACCCGCGAAATCGGCATCGCCCGACAGCGCTGCATCATGCCCGTCTCAATATCTTTTGCCAGCATAATCGCCGACCCCAAACCCGCAAAATACAGCGCCTGCAAATTTACAATCGGCAGTAGATACGGCAGGTAATCAATGCCCTGCTCGGCGAATAGCTTTTGACCAATGATCCAGAAGCCCAGCAGAAAGACCATGGGGAAGATGGCGATCGCCACAATCACAATCGGATTGCGCTTCAGCCGAATCAAATTCCGTCCGGTAATCAGCATGCTGTCTTCCACCGCCCGCCGCCATCCCGTCTCTCGCCGCTGGGCTACCATTTCTCTAGCTAGCTCACTCACATCGCTATCGAACCTGATGCCGTCTACTTTAGTCTGATTCATATCGTCCTTAGGTTGTATGGCCGGTCAGCGCGAAAAACACATCGTCCAAGCTCGGTCGTCGCAAAGAAATATCCGCCAGCTCAATCCCCTCATTCTCTAGCTTCAGCACGATCTCAGTCAGCGTCTTCGCCCCATCCGCCGCTGGCACCGCTAGCGTCTTCGCCATTCCTTCAGCTCGCGCTCCCTCATTCAAGCCAACCTGAGCGTAGCTAAGACCCATCCTGTCCAAAACGTCCTTCACTCGCTCTAAATCCGCCGCCCGCTCCAGCCGCAGCTCGCAAAACCGTCCGCCCACCTTATCCTTCAGCTCATCCACCGTCCCCTCGGCGATCACCTGGCCGCGATCAATCACCACAATTCGATCCGCCAGCGCGTCCGCCTCTTCCAAATACTGCGTCGTCAGCACAATCGTGATGCCCTGCGCCTTCAAATCCTTCACCACGGCCCAAAGCTGCTGCCGACTGCGCGGATCGAGGCCCGTCGTCGGCTCATCCAAAAACAGCACCAGCGGCAGTACCACAATGCTCGCCGCCAGATCCAGCCGTCGGCGCATCCCGCCCGAAAACGTCTTCACCGGCCGATTCGCCGCCTCGCTTAGCTCAAACTGGGCCAGCAGCTCGTCGGCTCGTCGCTTGGCCGCATTGCGCTTCAACCGCAGCAAGCGCCCAAACAACACTAAATTCTCTCTCGCGGTTAGCGCTTCATCGACTGCCGCAAATTGTCCTGTAAGTCCGATGAGCGATCGCACTGCCGCCGGGTCACTCACCACGTCATACCCGGCAATTTTAGCCTCGCCGCTATCCGGCACTAGCAGCGTCGTCAGGCAGTTAATCGCGGTTGTTTTGCCCGCCCCGTTCGGCCCCAATACCCCTAGTACCGTGCCTCGCTCTGCCGACAGGTTTATCCCGCGCAAAACCACCGTCTTGCCAAAGCGCTTGGTCAGGTTTGTCACTTCTAAAATTGGAGCCATCAGTCCTCGCTAGCGCAGTTATTGGCACTATTATCACCAATAGCGCCGTGCGTTAGCCTACCACCAGGGGCTACCAATGAGCGTATCCAGCGGTTAGCACATTCTGCTCAGCGGGTACCGTGCCAAAATTGGCATTGGAGCAAGCCCATGCTCGGCAGCATCGAAATACCGTATTGCTCAATCGCAAAGCGATCGCCCGTCATCATCGCCGCTAGCGGGATCGTTCGCCGCCCGTCATCCATTACTTCCTGGTAATCAGCTTTCTTTCGGTCTTCGCACCGTTGCCTTTTATCAAGAAAAGTCGCTAGGCTAGCTGTAGTCAATATCGGGCGTTATTGCTTTTCACGACGCTTAGGGAGTCCGCATGAAACATTTACCCTCTAGCTGGTATCGCCAGCAAATTGCCAAAGCGGTTTACCGTCGCGGGCTAACCTATGCCAGCCAGACTGATCACAAGAAAGCGATCGCTACCTTTACAAAAGCACTAAGTGACCATCCGCAGCCCGCAAAAGTGCAGTTGGAAAGGGGCATCTGCTACTTCAAAAACAACCAGTCAGAGAAAGCAATCGCCGACTTTGAAGCCATTATTCAAGCCGACAACACCGCTCGCTTTACCCTGGCCCAAGCACACCACCATCGCGGCCTATTACGCCTGCAATCGGGCAACGAAGCGGGCGCACTGGCCGACTGGTCGGCGGCGATCGCCCACTGCGAAACCTACCCAGAACCTCATTACCAAAGGGCGCTGGTGAGCCTTAGCCAGGGTCTGCACGACCGGGCATTAGCAGATTTGAATGATGCGATCGCCGCCAATCCAACCCTCATGCTCGCTTACCTGCAAAGAGGTAATCTGCGCCATCAGCTAGGCGATATCCCCGGCGCAGTCGCAGACTGGGAAATAGCTGTCTGCAACGACTTCACGCTAGAAACCGCCAAGCAAAAGCTCGCCACCATCAAGCAAGACGCCCACGACGCTCAGCTCAGCGCGGTGCTCCAAGCTCCCTTGGCCGAAAAAGGACTCACCGTAGAAGTCAACCACAACAATAGCCAGCTAGACATCCACGTTCATCGACAGCTCGGCACGGGCGTCAACTACTTCACGCTACCCAAGCTAATTCAGCAGCACTTAGCCCCGCTGCACCTTTCAGAAATCAACCGATTTCGGCTAATTGGCCACTTGGCCGACGTCAATCGCCCAGAATGGAACCAATCTTACGATCTGTATAAAAACCAGCCCTGCCCTCCTAGCAACTGGCAGCCAGCAATATCCGCCCTAGTGACATTTCCGCCCCTCGGCATTCCCGCCTTCATCCAGGCTATCCGCGTCAAAAAACTCTACGAGAGCGGCCAATACATTGAGTCCGTCCGCGCTTCTAAGGCCGTAAAAAGATTTGGGATGGCAGGCAGCATCACCCTGAGCTGCCTTGTCTTATTTCCGCTCACCTATGCCGCCTTCGATTCTATGAAAGAAAATCCCACATTTAGCGCCGCCGAACAGCCCGAAACCGCGACTCGAAGCGCCTATCAAAGACTCAAAAAAGAGCGGTAAGGTGACGATCCTAAATCTTCTTCTACAGACTGTCGTTTATAAGGAGAGATGACTAAATCGCTGGAGTGCTGTATGCTAAAGGAATACGAGCGCATCAGGAGATTTAATGCCACTCAACAGACTATGGAAAGCAACAAGATTAACACTAGCAATTGTAGGACTAAGTGTTGTACACAGCTTTTCCGGAGGAGAGTGGACAATCGCAGCAAATGCCTTAGCAGAAGATAGACAAATAACGGCTGACCAGAGTGATCATCGTTTAGCCAACCAGCTTTCGATTAGCCAGCTCGTCGCTACCGCTGCGGCCCGCTAATAAATAGCGTCTGGCCGTGACTATTCCAGCTCTACTCGGGGTCGTCAGCTTTCACATCATTCGCCGACCGGCAGCGCCAGCAGCACATCCAAAAAGACAAACACTGCTCTCGGCAAAACAGCATTCTCCAGTATCGCTACCCTCACCAGTTGGGCCAGCACTTCTCGGGCCTGCTGACAGATTTGAGTGCCCATCGGCGTCAGTACTACCCTCGACCGATGGCGTAGTAACAGCACTACGCCCAGATCTGTTTCTAGCGTGGCGATCGCATGGCTCACCGTAGACTGCGCCACTAACTGCAAGACTTTTAGCTGTTTATCTACCCTTGACATAGCCAGTGAGCTTGCCTTACGACTTTGTTTTTTTATTCGTTCAGCCCTTGTGAGTAGACTTTAAAGGACTGATGTAGTCTCTCATATGAGAATCGCGCCCACCATCGTTTTTTTCGATATCACCCATCAAACCCTTACGTTGCCCTCCAAACAGCTTTTCTTCTAAAGTACGAGAACGTTTCATCAGACGCGATCGCTCAAAGACTCTCCCAAAATGTCTCCTAACGTTACCCCACCTAATAACCTCGACTTGGTTGCCGTTTTAAGCATCTCCCGCACCCTTAGCTTCACGCATGGCTGGCTAAAGCATATCCGCACCTACCGCCAGCTCAGCCGCGCGACCGTGCTCATTTCTCTGTTTGCCAACCTTTTCGGCTGCACCCAAACCATCGGCATCCTGCTTACCGAACAAATTATGCGGCCCCCTTACGAGCAGCATTATTCAAACCAGGCTAATCAACAGCTTGCCCTAGCGATAGAAGATACGGCTACTGTCATTGCGCCGCTGATCCCCTAGAATATTGCCGGACTGATTCCGGCTACGGTTTTAGCCGTGGGGCCAGGGTTTATTCCCTACATGGCCTATTTGCTGATACTGCCGCTGTTTTCGGTTTTGAGGCAGCGATCGCCTATCGACGCAAAATGCAATCAAGCGCAAACGATGTAGGCGATCGCAAAACTAAGGAGGGCTAGATTCGAGCGTTCCTCAAAAAACACCTCTCAGTGCAGAGCGTAATTTCGTCTAAAACGCTTAGAGTTATGCGCAGATCCCAGCGTTCTATAGCTATGCCAAACTCTTCTAACAAAACCTCAGAGACCTTCCATCAGACCCTGTCTAATGCCGAACAGCTCGGCGGCTTAATGTCTGCCGTAGGCACTCAAATCTTCAGCAAAGTCAGCAGCGCGACCCAAGAAGCCACTAGCTTTTTTGGCAAAGCCGCTGCCGAAGGCGCGCATACCGCCTTAGAACAAACCACCGAAAACGTCGGCAACACCCTTCAGCCCATCGCCGAAAATCCCGCCATAGACTACGTAGCTAAAATCCCTGGACTAGGCTGGCTCACCAGCGCCTTAGGCCGCGTAGATAAGGAAAAAGCCCAAGCCGACATCGCCAAGCTCAAGGTCAAACATCCCACCGACTCGGCTGAAGATCTGGCGCACCACATCATTGTAGATAGCACCCTCAAGGCAGGCGGCATTGGCCTAGCCACTAATATTATTCCGCCCATCGCCCTGGGCCTATTTGCCGTAGATTTAGCGGCCGTGGCTTCTCTCCAATCCGAAATGCTCTACCGCATCGCCGCCGCCTACGACTTCAACGTGGACGATCCGGCCCGCAAAGGAGAAGCCCTCACCATCTTCGCCCTTTCGCTAGGAACCTCCAGCGCGATTAAAACGGGGTTAAGCGTGGTCGAACTTATTCCCCTCATTGGCGCAGCGGTGGGTGCCAGCAGTAACGCCGGGATTTTGTATAGCTTCGGGATTGCGGCCTCTCAGTTTTACAAGCGTAAAAGAGAGAAGATCTCGGCTCAGGTTTAGCAAGGTATAGATGAACCAGTCGGTTTGATTAGCCCGGAGCCTGGTATTGAATTCGGGCGCGATCGCCAAACCGACTGCTTTTTTTCTGGAACCGTTTGCGGGCGATCGCACTCAATCCCAGCGCTTCAAAATGAGCTAGTTCCAGCTCGGAAAGCGGCCAAGGCGGGCCATCATCGGGCACCTCATCAGAATCTCTGGTGTAGGTAACCACCAGGACGGCCCCACCGGGTTTAGCCAGCGCTGCCACTTGCTCAACAGCCTCAGTTCGCACGGTCACCGGCAGCGCCTGAAGCGTCCGAAACTCAAACACCAGATCGAATTTACCTAGCCAGTCCGCCGGTAAATTGAACAAGTCCGCAGCCGTGTAAGTGACCAAAGAGTCGGGAAAACGTTGTTTGGCCCAGGAGATCGCACTGCCTGCCACGTCAAATGCCGTCACCTCAAAGCCAGCCGCCGCCAACGCCTCAGCATCATCGCCCAACCCACATCCCACCACCACCGCCGAACGTCCCTGGCCTTGATTCTTCGCGAGCCAGTCCACCAGAGCAGGCGCTGGCCCCGACAAAGCCCAAGGAACCTGCGTCATATCCCCTTCCGCCCGAGCATACAGCGGATCAAACCAGTCGTAAGTATCTGCCGCTGAGATCTTTTCACTCATTGCACACCGTCTCCCAAATTCAAAACACGCTCAGCCGTTAGTGACAGACCGGGAAACAACGGCGATACAGCGGGTTCATCGCCCCGCAGTCGAGCCACCTCATACTCGCCCTCTACCAACGTACAAATTGTCAGCGTCGGCTGCTTAGGACGCCCCAAATGACGCACACCGCCTAAGCCCGCATAATCAACTATCCAGTACTCAGCGATCCCTAGCGCCTCGTAAGCTGCTAGCTTGACTTCGTAATCGTCCTGCCAATTACTCGAAACCACCTCAACCGCCAGCTTGACAGACGCGCCTTTCTCTACCGTTGACGCCTGCTGCCAAAGCGGTTCATCCACCAGCGCTGCCCGGTCTAGCACAATTACATCTGGCTCATATCCCGTATCATCGCTGACTTTAATAATGCCTTCCCGAGGAATTAAATAAGGAACGCTACTGCGCCGAATCTCGATGGCTAGCTCATCATGAAGCCAGCCAGCCAGCTCTGAATGTTTCCCCCTTGGCTTTGGCATTTGAATAATTACTCCACGACGTAGCTCATAGCGATATTCTGAGTTGTCGGGATACCAGTTGATAAACTGCTCAAAGCTGACTGGCTTTGGGAGCGGGGCTATCGGTTTTAGCGTTTTCTCAATGGCGGCTGTCATGATGCGATCGCTCCTCAGTCTGTGTTAACGCTTAATGTTTCTCAGCTAATATTTTAAAGGCTTCAGGCTCAACCCTATTTATCGTACCGTTTCCTGTCTTAACTGCGCCTGCGGCCACAGACTTTCCGGAGACGACAAGACCAAAGCAGTACACTGTATTTTACCTATTTGTAGTTTTCAATACCCATGGTACTTTCCAACAAAACAGTTTTAGTCACAGGCGGCGCTGGTTACATTGGCTCGCATACGGTCTTAGCCCTGCGAGATCAAGGCTATCAGGTATTAGTATTAGACAATCTAGAATATGGCCATCGAGACTTGGTTGAAGAGGTGCTAGGCGTAGAGCTAATAGTAGGAGACATTAGTGACTACAAGTTGCTGTGCAATATCTTTCAGTCGCACCAAGTGTCTGCGGTCGTGCATTTTGCTGCCTACGCGTATGTTGGCGAATCTTGTAGCAATCCGGGCAAATATTACAGAAACAATGTGGTCGGCACCCTAACGCTACTAGAAGCCATGAGAGACTGTAACGTCAGTCAGATTGTGTTCTCTTCTACCTGTGCGACCTACGGAGTACCCACGGAAGTCCCTATCACAGAATCTCAGCCACAAAATCCCATCAATCCGTACGGTGTAACAAAACTCACCGTAGAGAAAATGCTGCGAGACTTCGACACAGCACATGGCATCAAGTCCGTCATTTTTCGGTACTTCAATGCAGCGGGTAGCGATCCGGAAGGACGACTAGGAGAAGATCATTCTCCAGAAACGCATCTCATTCCATTGGTACTACAAACTGCACTAGGCCACAGAGACGCTATCAGCATCTTTGGAACAGACTATCCAACGCCAGACGGCACCTGCATCCGCGACTACATTCACGTCACCGACTTAGCAGAAGCTCACGTTTTAGGTCTAAAATATTTGTTTGAAGACAATGGATCTGACATTTTTAATCTAGGAAATGGTAGTGGTTTTTCAGTAAGAGAGGTGATTGAAACCGCTAAACAGATCACCGGCAAAGCGATTCCCATTGTCGAAGAAAGCAGAAGAGCTGGAGATCCCCCTATTTTAGTCGGCGCAAGCGAAAAGGCCCGGCGTTTACTGGGATGGAAGCCGCTATACTCTGATCTGAATCAAATTATTGAACATGCGTGGAACTGGCATCAGAAGCGTCATACAAAATCTTCCGTAGAAACAGCTTCATCAAATACTAACGCCCAGTGATTTGAATTTGGGTGCTGATTGAACTCTCTGCTGAAAGTAGTCAACATCTTTCATAAAGAGAATATTTCCGTCTGTCAATCCGTTAGTCTCAGAGTGAACAAGCGTTCTCTCGAAAGGGTTGTACGACACCCGCTTAAATCCAAAGTCTAAGACTTCTTCATAAAGCTGCTGATCGTTGAAGCCATATCTCTCACCCAGGCCAAACTCCATCAGGACGGCCAGCGGTTCTTGTTTGGAAAAAACGTCTCTTGCCCCCGAGATAACGTTAGATTCCCAACCTTCAACGTCTATTTTAATAACAGTAGGCACAAGCCCTTTTAAAACATCGTCTAAGCGTTCAACATTTATATCAATAGTGCGATCGCAAACTTCAGCGTCAGCGACAACATGATTCATAGTGTCTTCATCTGCGCTAAATTGGAGCGTTCCTCTATCCTTTCCAATGCCGATGTTTAAGCACTCGACGCTGTTCTGCAAGCGGTTCAGCTCCATATTCTCTAATAAATGTAAGAATGTACAAGGAACAGGTTCTATAGCAATACAGTTGGCACCAACAGCAGCACCTGCTAGCACAGTGTAAGAACCGATATTAGCACCCACATCTACAAAAACATCGCCTTCTCTTAGGGCATGTAGCACAAAACCCATATCGTGAAATTCGTGCAGTCCAGCGTAAACGTTGCCGGTTGCCCCAGTCATACCAGGGTAGACTAACAAGCGGCTCTCGTTAACAAAATCGTACGTCACCGGTTTACCGATTAGACGACTTCTGAGCTGCCAAGAGAAAAAACGTTGAAAAGCTTTTATCTTGTTTTTGCTACTTAGGGGATGGCTGAGTATAAAATCTATTGTCCGTAGGCTCATGGGTTCTCTGAATATCTGTAGGGGTTTACAAAGCAGGTAATAGAGCGGCTAAGGGAGAGTCATCTCCATCAGCTTAAGAGACAGTAAAATTTCTGCAAACATGCGCTGGAAGGCGTAATACCAGCCGCGCCAGCCATCTAAAACTCCCCCTTTTAGTATCAGACAGTAGACCAATACAACAAGGGGAGCCAAGAGCTTGAGCTTGCGCAGTCGGTCGCTGACACTTAGGGCTGTATCGTTAGTTTCTAGCAGCTTCTTAGCTTCAATAATCATGTATCGGTCTTGCGCCCATAGCCACCGACTCAGCGGCTTGCGATCATCATGCAAAACAGTTTTCTTCAAAAAGGCAGATTCTCGCTCTACTGAGAGTAACTGGGTGTGGCCGTCATCAATATAAATTGAATGGCCTCGGCGAAAAAGCATTTGACGCGGAGGCAATATTGACCCTCTCAGCGGCTTGCCAAATACGCAGTACTGGAACGAGACAAAGTAACCATCTACATCGGCAGGAGGGAATAGATAAGACATCTCGTTAACAAGATCGTCAGTTAGAACATAGTCTGCGTCTAGTGAAAGCACCCAGTCTGTATCAACTTGTTCTAGACCGTAATTCCATTGGTTTGTATGGGTATCGAATTTGCGTTGAAAAACATCCGCCTGAGGATAAGTAGATATGAGTTCAATTGTCTCATCTGTACTGTAGCTATCAATAACAACAATTCGTTTAGCCCAAGTAAGTTTCTGTAAAGTCCGCTCTATATTAGGTGCTTCGTTATAAGTGAGAATAAGCGGCGTGATTTGGCTCAGCAGATTGGACTTCGGACTGTGATTTGAGCAGAGCGGTGTAGATGCTGATGAGGTTGTCTGCATTTTTTTGCCAGGTGTACTTCTCTAAAGTGAATTTCTGAGCGCGTTGGCCAATCTCTACGGCGGCAGCGGGTGCTTTTAAGCAAGTTTCAAGGGCAGCGAAGATTGCGTTTTCGTTGAGATCGCTGACGTATCCCAACTGATGACGGCCTATCTCTTTAGCCAGCGCAACACCCGGTGTGACCACGACGGGTAACCCAGCCGCCAGCGCTTCTAAAACGGCTACGCCAAAGTTTTCAGAGTGCGAAGTCAGCGCATATAAATCAGCCCCTTGTAGCAGTAGTTCCTTGGTCTCACCTTGCACAAAGCCGGGGAGAATAGTACGAGTATCGAGCTTTGAAGCTTTTAGCAGCGATCGCACTTCCGCCTCATAGTCTGGATCGCCACTACCCGCCAAAACAAACGTAAACGGGTATGCCCTCAGCCTACCCAGCGCCGAAATCAAATAATCTAGTCCCTTTTTAGGATGAATGCGCGATAGAAATAGAATAATGGTTTCATTTTCCGGCAAGTTCAACCACTCTCTTAGTCGCTGCCGAGCGTTGCTGATAGGAAGCGCAAAGTTCAGGCCGTGCGGGACAACAAAAGTAGAACAGTTTAACTGAAGTTTTTCAACTTCCTGTTGTTCTGGTCGAGACGTTAAATGAAGCCCCTGACTACCCTCAAGATTAGCGCGCTCAATCAGCTTCAGATACACCTGCTTTTTCAGCGCGCTCTGCTGCAAAGACCACTCGCAAAGCTGACCTAGCGGTCTGACGAGATAAGGAACACCCTGACGACGGGCAATCGCCATAGCAACCGTAGCAGGGTAAGAAAATATGGCGTGGACGTGAACCAAATCATAGTTTCTGATATTTTCCCTTAGCCATG
Source organism: Nodosilinea foveolarum (assembly GCA_003242035.1). GTDB lineage: Bacteria > Cyanobacteriota > Cyanobacteriia > Phormidesmidales > Phormidesmidaceae > Phormidesmis > Phormidesmis foveolarum. Next base: position 12,085 of record QBMC01000081.1, read on the forward strand.
CAGTGAGCGTACTCGAAAAAGCAAACTCTCTTATGCTGTTGATATTTGGTGAAAACCTGGAGAAAAATTGAACAGGAACATCCTGATATGTCACCCATCTATCAGTAGGAACATTTAGCCGATTAAAACCATCATCGTCAGTAGTCACGATAGCAGCCTCAACACCTTCGGCTATAAGCGTTTTCACCATCTCTAAAACAGCTTGGCTTGGCCCGCCCCGCACAGGAGATACCGAAGGAATGACATGTAGAATTTTCATCGCCGCACAGATATTAGTAAACAGACTAGGCCATTGCCCTACGAGCCGCAAAATCGGTCAGCAAAACAGATAGCGTTTGCTTGAAAGCTTCAAAACCATACGCATCGATGACGGCTTGACGCAGCGCTTGGGGTTGGTACATTAGAGGCAGCGGATATTCTCGTTTGAGAATTTGAACAAGCATTTGAGCGATCGCCTCACTATCATCAGGATTGACCAAAGCGCCCAGCTTACCGCCTTGCAAAGCATCTACCGCGCCGTCTCGACTACCGCCTAAGGCAGGTTTACCACAAGAAAGCGCTTCCAAATAGACAATCCCGAAACCTTCCAACTTACTCGGCATCGCAAAAACATCGCACAAATTGTAGTAGTCGCACAGTTCATTATCCAGAACGAACCCGGCCAAAGTTACGTGCGCCTGTAGCTGTCTCTCTTGTATTATTTGCTCTAGTCTGCTGCGGTCGTCGCCCTTGCCAACAATGACGTATTGAACATTTGGAACTTGACGCAAGATATCCGGCAGCGCCGCTAACACCTGGTCATAGCTCTTAAAAGACTCTGTGCTACACAGTCGATTCACCGTCAAAATGATTGGCTGATCTTCAGTGAAGCCGTACTTTTTCAGCAGGCGTTCAGGCTTAGGCCGAATCTGAAATCGTTGAGTATCGACCGTGTTGGGCAATGTGCATAATTGCTCAGGCTGAAGTGCCTGTTCATCTAACAACCGGGTTCTTGTATAGTTGCTCACTGGCAGAATCCGATCAGCTACTTGCAAGCTTCTCTTCAGCTTAGGTTTATCAATGTCCCAAGCTTCTACACCGTGCGCTACCGTCCAGTAAGGAATATTGGCGATTTGCTTAATCGCTTGAGCCACTGGCGTAAAGTTGAGATGGGTACTGACAATTAAATCAGGTCGGTTAAGCGTAGCCTGGGCGACTAGCTGAGCAGCGTAAAGCGGATTGCGTAGCGGCTGTAAAAGACCGCCTGAGAAATGAAAGCGCGTGTTTGGATGAACAGAGTCCGGCTGCATATGCCGTTGGTCGTGCAGGAGAAAGACCTCGCATTGAGCGCTGGGCAGCAACCGTTGAATAGCCTGAAGCAAATAGGCAGAATAAACCTGAATTCCCCCTTTGAAGCCAAAGAGGTTGGGCATCCAGATATGCACTTTTTTAATATCGCAGAGCATTAGTATGGCTGAATAGAAGACCTAGAAGCAGCCACTAGCAGCTCTGATGAAGGCTTCGAAGCCTCAAGTGCCTGCTGTAAACCTACTGTCATCTGAGCGTAGCTATAGGAGCGGATAATCTCCTGGCTATGGTTCCCCCATTCTTCTAAACGTTGCGAATTAGATAAAGTTTTTTTGATAGCGGCTGTCAGCGCCGGAATGTCGCCTGCTGGAAACACTAATCCATTGCGATCGCGCTGCACCAAATCTTCGACGCAGCCCACGTGGTCGCTAGCAATAATAGAACACCCCAAACACATCGCTTCATTAACAGCTAGCCCCCAGGTTTCGCCGTTTCCATAGCTAGGGAGCACAAACACGTCGCCAGCAGCGTAAGTCCGGGGCATATAGCTTTGGTTTTGAAACGGTGCAAGATAGATATTATTGTAAGGAGCCGCTGCTGCCTTTAAATCGGCATCCAAAGGCCCAGCGCCGACAAACAGTAGAGAAACATTCGGCAATTCTGCGGCGACAAAAGCCTTCAGTAAATCGAGGGGCCGCTTCTTAGTAGAGAACTTACCCGCGAACAGAATTACGCGATGGTGACTAGGAATACCTAATTCGGCTTTCCATGCTTTTGCTTGTGCGCGCGCGATCGCCCTCTGAGCAAAAAATCGCTGATTATCTATAGAGTGCGGAGAGAAGAATAGTCGCTCGGGTGACACACCATGATCAGAAAAATAACGAGCATTCGCCTTTCCTACAAAAAGCAGACCAGAGAACTGTCGATAAATGCCCGATATCCACTGGCGACGGAGCCTTTCTTTGAGACTCGCGGCTAGCCCAAACGAAGAGGAAAGCCGATGCGAATCTCCGCGAAATAGGAGCGGCGTAGCTTGCTTCGGCCACTGCCAAATAAAACGATATAAGCTAGCGTAGTTGTAGTTCATCATCAGCACGGCCGCAGGTGAAAACGCCTTTACCTGTGACAACAGCGTCGGATTTTGCAATCCCCAAAAGTGAGAAGTTCCGGGATTGCGGCTAGTGTTGGGAACAAACTCATACGAGTACCCCTCTAACAGCGGAATATCCCACTTAATCGCTTGCTCGAATCCAGAATCAATCTGTTCTGTCACACCGAAGTCCCACAGGTAGAAAACCTTTAGTTCAATATCTGTCTCGCGAGTAAGATAGCGAAACCACGGAGCGTAGTACTGAATGGGATGAGATGAGATGATCGCTAGTCTTTTCATACAAAGTCTCCTACCGATTTCTAGTGCCGAACGAGGAGAGCGCAGCGCTATATTGATTGAACCGCGTAAGCTGCTCGTTGGGCTTTTCTTTCATTAAGAAAATAGCCATAGCCGCCAAAACAACTGCATGTTGACTGAGCGCCGCTACGTAAACGCCCGCTGTCCATTCCGACTGAATAGCATAGGTCATTAGAAAAACAGCCACTAGCGACTGCAATGAGAGAATAGGCGCGTTGATGCTAAGTCGTCCGACAAAACCATACGCTAAACCTAAAATTGTAGCTAAGCCCATACAGCCAAAATAACCAAAATTAGCATAAGCTTCAGCGAGCAATCCCCAAGCAATCGTCGCTCGACGGGCCTGTTCTCTACTCTGACGCCCGTAGTGAATATTAAGTCGAAAAGTTCCTTCATGGCTCCAGGGCTTTTGAGGATAGAACAGTCTGGGGACTACCATCTCTGGCAGAATCTGGTATGTGTAGCCATTGAGAAAGGGAACCGTTTGAGGACTTAGGCTTTGAGCCATCATGAGCATTTGAACGACACTGGCGCGATCGCTAAAAGTCTGACCTGCTCCTGAGGAATAGCTATTTTCTTCTCCTCGAAAACTCGTTTCTTCAATAGAGCTACTTACCCATTCTGCATATACAACAGGATACTGCCAGGGCTGTATATAGCTGGACTGTCCGTAGGCTCCCCAATAGCGGCTTCGCATCTCTGCTTTTCCGGCATGGAGAAAGGAAAAACAGAGAACTACCGTCAGCAGTAATACAATGGGAACTTTTCGTCGGCCAATGGTAAAAGCGGCTACTGAAGAGAGGAAAACAGTTGCTGAAGTAATTAGAAGAAAGCTAAGCGTGCTACTAATCATAAAACCGATTAATAGCAGAACAATTGCGCTAGACTCCTGTTTTGTGAGTTCCCCTTTACCCAATTTGTATGATAGTACAAACGAAGAAAGCGCCGTGAAAGCGATAATCGTGTTTCGTAGCAGCGAAAACGATCCCCCGTTTAATCCTAAAACGCCCAACCAGCCAGCAACGCTCGCTATATTGAAAAATACGCTCGCTAGCAACGCTAGAAAGAAAATCTTGTTACTCTTAGTACCAGTTAGCAGACGATAGCTTGAGCGGGGCACAGGCGCTTTTCTAACCAGCCGAAACCATACTACACAGCCCACTGCCAAGAAACTTAAGGTTGTAAACCCAGCAAATAGCCTTTGGTCAACTGAATACCCTAAAACATTTGGATTATCCGAAATAAGCGGTAGGGCATAAGTCCAGATAAATGTTATGGCGAACATCGGAAATATCGGCAGACCCAATGCCTTTCCAGCAGCCCATAAATATGACGGAAGAAGGGCTAAGATAGTGACCAGTATACAGATAGCATTTAGCCAGAAAGACTCTGTTTCAACAAAAAGTTCGTAGATTATTAGAACGGTTGCGAGAACCCAAAAAATGCTCTCAAGGTTACCTTTTTTTTGTTTTTCAAGTAAAGGCAACGAGTTCATCATGAGGTTACTCCAACAGTTTCAGCTACGCAGCGATCAAAGATCTCGCATTGTTTTTGAGTCATTTTTTTAGCAGTGTAGGGTTCGAAGGCAAGCCAATTAGTTTCTGGCTGATATTGTTGTGGCAAAGATGACAACCACTCAAGATCGGCTTTCATTGACGCTAAACGCTTAGAAACATTCTGCGAACCGTCAAATGTTACCGCTCGTCCAGCTTTGGACTGCCGCAGGATATTGACCACAGAACTTTGCTGATGAAAAACAGCCAGAATAGGTCTTTTTGCAAGAATACAGGGGTAAAGCTTGGAGGCCGTGTAGCCAGAATCGTCCGACCCGATAAGCAGAATGGCATCGCTTTCTACCAAAACTTTCATCGCCTCGAAATAGGGAATACGCTGGGTGCGCTCCTCAACGATGTCTTCGAGGCCAAACTCTCTAGCGATTGGCATAATAGTCTCTACAGCTTTATTCTCTGGCGCATAGCTAGTGCCAATGAAATGTAGTTTAGTCGGCTGCCAAAGTGATGCTGACGCTTGACGTAATTGTTGGATGCCTAAAAACAAAAATCGCAAAGCAGCAGACATATCTGCGCCCCCTCTACCTACATATACCCAATGCCGAAACCCGTCTTTTGGGTCAAATATTTTCTGTTCTACACCTAGCGAAGGCAATAGCTCGAAGTCTGCTTGAGGAGCGCCAAAGGGAAGCTCGGTGCACTGTTCTGGTTTTAGCCAGGGGTAGCGATCGCACAAGACCTTCGGATACTCTGGCGACACGCTAATTACATGGCTCACCTGACGAAGCGCCTTAGGTTCCTGCCACTGGGCAAATAGCTGATTGAGCCGATACTTTAGCTGCCCGCCGGGAGGCGTCGTATTATTTTGTTTGTGATAATCGCTGAGCCAGGGATCTTGAAAATCAATAATATAGGGTATCCGAAACTGTCTATACCATTTAGCAGCGAGAGAGAGCGTAGGAAAAGCAGTTGTAGAGAAATAAATCAAATCGAAAGCTTGCTGCTTCAACAAATTCGCACCTGCTTTCTCTAAGTAGGGAAGACATCGCCAGCCCAGCGTACCTAAACCAAAGCGCTGAGTAACCTTTGCGGGTAAAGCCTTAGTAGCCACCACATCAACAAGCTCAGGCACAGTCTTCAACAGTAGCGGATCGTAGACGCCTGTCACATCCTCTGGCCTGACGGTTAAGACAGAAGCCTCCCAGCCGAATTCTTCGAGATAGGGTAGCGACATTCTTACGCGCTGATGATCGGCGGCATTAACTGGCGGAAAATGGGGACTAACAATTAAAACACGGCGGCCCATGGTAAGTTCTTTAGACCTCTTTCAAATTATCTAAGCAGGGTTCCTTCTGTTCTTTCAGATGCGTCTGAGAAAGAATCGACTGATATAAAGCCTCGTACTGTCCAACAATCACCTCAGCAGAAAAGTGAGATTCGGCCCTTTGGCGACAGTCGAAGCGGTTGATAGAGCCTAAGCTATTCACCGCATCGCAAGCAGAGTCAATATCTGTTACTAAAAACCCATCCGTCCCCTGCCGCACAATCTCTGGTAGCGCACCCGTTGGGCAAGAGATAACTGGCGTACCACAGGCGATCGCTTCAGCAAAAACAATGCCAAAAGGTTCATTCCATCCGATAGGCACTAGCATGGCAGCCGCTTGGCCGAGCAGTTTGTTTTTCTGCACATCATCTACTGGCCCCACATATTCAATGCCATTTTTGTCTAGGTGGGGTAAGATTTCGTTTTGCCAGTAAGCGTCGCCTTCTACGCTGTTTACGCGGTTTCCGGCAATGATTAGACGACGGCCTGTTTTTTTAGCGATCGCGATCGCCGTATGCACCCCTTTAATCCGCTCCAATCGACTCAAAAAAACTAGCGGCGCATCTGTCGCAACCTGCGGCTGAAACGTAAACTTATCTAAGACAACACAATTATGAATGGGTTGCCACGTTCCCCCATTCGGACGACCTCGACGACAAATATAGTCACTACAACCCGTAAAGGTTAAAGACTGACCAGCCAGCTTTGCCGCCCAGCGAGTAGTGCGCGCACTCGGCTCTCGCTGATAAGACATTACCTTCGGCAACGAAGACGTTATCAATGGCGTTAGATACGCAATGCGAGAAAAGCTGTGAAGGATATTTGGTTGAATTTTTTGAGCAACCGTCCACAGTGTTTTAGCGTTGCGCAAGGTATCTAGTTTGTTTTGAGACTGACGGCCAACCCAAGGGAAAAAAGCATTGGCGGTACTGGTAGAGTCAGGATGTGCAATCAAAGCGACCGTATGCCCTTTCGACTGTAACCCAGTAATCAATAGATCAATAATCCGCTCAATTCCACCATAGAGCTTTGGAGGCACAGGTAGTTCCGGATCAGCAGTTAGAAGAACTTTCATATTAAGTCGATTGTGTATCTAATAGAATGTCTACCAACGAAAAGACTTAGCTCATCCAACGCTTATCCTGTCTCAGAAAACTGTTTTCAGGGGTGAAAAAAATGTCAGTCTGCCAAAGGGCCTGATCTAGAGGTCGCCGTGTTAGAGCGCAGATATCGTAGGCAACCCAGCCTCTACAAGCTAACCAAGCAATAATTTCTGCAAGCAAAGGAACACCCTCATGAATATCGAGTAAGTTGACCTCCGCAAGAATACCAGTCATTCCTGACAATGATTGTTCTGCACCTTTCAGAACTTCGAGTTCATAGCCCTGTACATCTAGCTTCAAAAAATCTGGACTATGCCCGGAGAAATGGCCTTCTACAATACTGTCTATTGTCCGCATAGAATGATGAGTCACTAGAAAATCTTGAGAGTGCTTCTCTGCTAAAACTGATGTAAGGATTCAGGTCGTAGCTAGAGGAATTAAAGAAGGAGCATCGGGCAACTT
>QBMC01000082.1 GCA_003242035.1 Nodosilinea foveolarum
CACCCCAGAGGGGTAAAGAAGAAAATTCCCAAGCCTCCATACCAGAAAACGAAGCCGCATGTCTCTACCGCTCGCTTACTCGCCAAAGCTAAAGAAGAAAAGAAGGCACATTGAAAGGGCTGCTTCCGTATACCTATAAAATTTTGTGACGACCTTGGTTTTTTCCTGGCCGAAGATTTCTACTGGTTCAATCCTTCAAAGCTTCCTAGCCCAATCGAGTGGGTTAATAAACGCAAGCTCAGGGCAAAAGATTCTGTTAACACTGTTTGGTGGTTTAGTAAGACTGAATATCCCAAAGCTGACGTTAGGAATGTACTGGCTCCTTATAGTGATCGCATGAAAAAGCTGCTCAAGAATCCAGAAAAATACTACCAGCCCAAAGTAAGACCCTCCGGCCACGACATTAGCAAAAACTTCAGCAAAGATAACGGCGGCTCTATTCCCTCAAACCTGCTTCAAATACCCAACTCTGAGTCGAGTAGTCAGTATCTGACGGGTTGTAAGACGGCCTCTGTAAAGAGACATCCTGCAAGATTTCCGGCTAAGCTTCCTGAGTTCTTTATTCGTTTCCTCAGCGATCCAGATGACTTAGTGGTTGATATATTCTCTGGCTCTAACACAACAGGGCAGGTGGCAGAAGCAGAGGGTAGAAGCTGGATATCTTTCGAGCAAAATATAGAATATATAGCAGCATCTACGTTTAGATTTTTGACGGCAGATGTTCAAGCTGATGAGATGAAGAAAGTCTATGAGCAAGTATGTGATGGTGAAACGGTCGATTTAACTAGCTACCAACTGGAAAGATCTTCTAGCACGAGCGTTTCAGAGGAGTACAAAACTCACGTACAGCCTTCTTTATTAGCGCATGAGTAAGAGAGCAGCGAAGAGGAGGGATTTATCAGAGGACACCATTGGTGACGGGAGCGATTGCCATCAAACCCCCCGCGCTCGCTTCCTCCACTCAGCAAAACCTTTCCCATCATCGGCAGCAGGGTTTAAGTGCGATCACCGGTAACGATACAGCCGTAGCTAGACTAAGGCTAAAATCGAAGCGAAGACGAAGAAATAATCATAGTATTAGAAACCCTATTAAACAAAGCTTTACAGCAGTACTTTCAGATTCATAACAAAGCGCTACTAGACGTAGACGACGACCCCATTGTTGAACTTTACGCGGGTTCTCCCGATCTTGCCAGCAATGCCGAAAGTATTCTTGCCACAGAGATTAAGCCAAAATCAGGATGGACAATCAAAGAATGATGACCGTAGCCGACACTGGTTTTGTCGTTGCACTCGCTGCTTTATTACGCCACTCAGCAGCCTTAATCTCGTCCGTAAAACCATTCGGTTTTGATACCGACCCTTTAGCTACAAATCGCGATCCTTTAGTTGCAGGGTGCGATCGCTTTGTTCATTAGCGCGATCGCTTTGTTCACTAACGCGATCGCCTTCTCCACCGCCGCGTTTCTTTTCTCCCTCAATGCGACCCTTTACAACCATAGAGAAAACCATTGGATCTTGAGCGCGATCGCTTCCACCCCCTGCTCGTATGCTTCCTCCCGATAGGAACAGGCTTCCACACAGCTTACGCAAGCAAGAGACAGCCCCAAAACCGTTCAACTAGCCCTGCCGTGTAATCTTTTTTGGCTTAAAACAGCATTTACCCGAGATTTCTCGGACAGTCGATTGATGCTTTGGCACTTCCACCGGGCAGTCTTTAAGTACGCACAGCCAACCCCAAAAGCAAAAGAGACCTTCCTCCTTTGCCTACTGGCTTTACGTATTCACCCATCAATAACAAGAGGCCATTTGCCATGACACCCGTCGATTTCTCCCGCCGCGTCCGCGCCAAAACCCTCAGCGCCGACATCACCGCCTACCACGGTCTTAGCACCGTCTCCAAATACACCGCCGTCCGCCCCGAAGCCAGCGCCAAAAGCCTAGAGACCTCTTACGGCAGCATGATCGCCCAGCAAAAGAGAGAGGCCGAACTCGCCGCCAACATGAAATCTGCCGCCGACGCCGCCCGCAAAGCCGAAGTAGACTTTCACGACGCCGTTCTTGCCATGAAAGAATCCGTACGCGGACAGTTTGGCCCCAACAGCGACGAAGCCCAGGCCGTCGGCTACAAGAAAAAATCAGAATACAAGCGCCCCCGCCGCACTCGCCGCCAGCCTGCTACGCCCATGCCAGCCTAAACCCTGCTGCCTTCTACAAATCGAAAGCAACTGCAAAGCGCCCTGAAGAGAATCACTTCAGGGCGCTTTTTTACGGGCCGCTTGACTGCCGGCTAAAACCAGCCTATCGGTTATCTTTAGGACAGAGCCAGATAGTGCGTTATGGAGCTGCTTATGATTGCCGCAAAAGACCATCCCCCAAAGCTGACTTCCGAAGAGTATTTTGCTTGGGAAGAAAAGCAGCTAGAAAAACATGAGTACATTGATGGTCAAGTCTATGCCATGAGCGGCGGTAGCGTTAATCATGGTCGCCTTGCTATCCGCCTCACCGCAATGTTCGATAACCACTTAGAAGAGAGTAGTTACATCACTGGCAATTCCGATATTAAGGTAAACATCGTAAAGACCGTTGATTATACCTATCCAGATGCCAGCGTCACCTGCGACGATAGAGACCAAAATACGCCCAACTATTTCACCTACCCTTGCCTAATCGTAGAAGTTCTATCCGACAGTACCGAAGCTTACGACCGTGGCGGCAAGTTTAGAATGTACCAAAATAACCCGGTTCTACAAGATTATCTATTAGTTAGCTCTACTCGCATCGAAATGGATCTATATCATAAAAACGAGAACGGCGACTGGCTGATCTTAACTTACCAAAAAGGTGACATGGTAACGCTAAAAAGCATTGGCCTGAGCTTTCCCATCGAGCAAGTCTATCGCGGCCTATCCCTCCAGCAGCCAGACCAGTTTTACTAGGCGACGCCGACCCCAAACACATCCCGCGATCACTTATCCCGCCCATAGTACGAAACACCCGTTTCATATAGCCGCCAGCGTCGAGGCGATCGCGCCACCTTCATCGTAAACTCCACCTCAAACCCAAACCCATCGCAAGTCAAAGTAATCTCTTCTAGCACCGCTTTGCGAAACATCTTATAGCAAACTTCTATATCCGAAAGCATCTTGTTGTACGCTAAGTTCAACAACATTGAGATCGTTTTATTGCCTAAAAAATGCTGGCAGTAAGATACTGCCAGCAGCTTTGGGGCACTAGGCGCAGCTCGCCGCTGAGCACCTTCGAGATTGGAATCCAAATTGCCTGGTCTACGCGATCGCCCTCCACAAACCGAAAGCCCGCCTCTAGCTGATAAAACCGCTCGTCTGCAAACTGAGCGCGAAATAGCTGAATCAGCTCATGCTTCGGCTTGCCGTTGTACTCAAAAATATTATCTAAACAGGTTACATACTCAACCTGCGTTAGTTCGGCCTGCACCTCTTCCCCAAACTCGCGCATTAAAGCCGCTTCGCTAGTCTCACCAAAGTCAATGCCGCCGCCCAGGAAGCGATAGAACGTTTCCTGGGTTTTAGGGTCGGCGCTTTTGCTAACAAAGACATGGCCTTTGTGCTCAATTAGGCCGAGGGAGATCGCCCGGATTTTCTTCGCCATTAACCCATTTTTCCTTTAGTCTGGCTCGTTAATCGGGAAAGGCCGCATCTGGATTTTCCGCAGGCGTCGGCCAGTCTTCATTCTCGCCGCCAATCAAAATCTGCTTGATCTCCACGAAGTCCTTACTAAACTGCCGCACGGTGTTCACCAGCACATCTAGCGCCAGCGCATCGGTCGTTCCCAGGTCGAGCCAGCAGCGCGCCCAGGTGCCCTGAAATTCCACCTCGCCCATGTTATGCATGAGGGAAAGCAGCGATCGCTCCGACTCATCCTCATCGTAGTTAAAGTAGCTAATATCCACCCCGGTTTCTTGCACCTGAAGATTCTCGGCATTAAAGCCACCTAGCTTCCCAATAAAAAACCAGGAGTTAAAAATCTCCTCTACATACTGCTGCTCAGCAGTCGAAGGCACCGTATCGAACTCCAGCCAAATCCACAAATTAAAGAAATCGCACTCACGAAATTGAACCTGCACAGAAGATATCCAAGGTAAACTCTCTATGCACTATACAAGGGTTAGTCCCTCCCTATGCTCCACCTGCGCGACGTTAGCTACCACCCCACCGCCGCCCCCGAACCCATCCTCAAAGAAATTTCCTTCGACTTAGGCCCCAAGCAGCTCGGCCTAATCGTCGGCCCCAGTGGTTCGGGCAAAAGCACCCTGCTCGAAATCCTCGCCGGACTCGCCGCTCCCACCGCAGGCAAACTCTTCTGGCGCGATCAGCCCTTGCTCCCCGAAGCCCTCCAGCAAATCGGCGGCCTGGTCTTCCAATTTCCCGAGCGCCACTTCTGCGGCCACACCGTGTTTGAGGAATTACGTTTAGGTCATCCTGAGCTGAGTAGCGATCGCGTCGCCGAAGCCCTAGCCGCCGTCGGCCTCGGCAATCTCTCCCTCCAAGCCTCCCCCCAGCAGCTCAGCGGTGGACAGCAGCGCCGCCTTTCGCTTGCCGTCCAGCTCATTCGCCAGCCCTACCTTCTCCTACTCGATGAACCCACCGCTGGTCTAGACTGGTCAATGCGCCAGCAGCTCATCAACCTCCTAGCCGAACTCAAAAAAGAGTGGAGCCTGCTCATCGTCTCCCACGACGCTGAAGACCTCGTAGACATCGCCGACCACTGCTGGACAATCGAATCAGGTCGCCTGCTTAGGGCCGACCCCGAAACCCTCCGACACCGACACCAACCCAAAGCCTAAATCAACCCATCGCGGGCTGAGCGTAGCCGAAGCCCACTCATCACTCATCACTCATCACTCACCCATGCCTGCCACCCCACTCCCCACCCACCTAAATCTTTGGCAGCAAACCCTCAACTGGCAACCCACCCCAGACCAGCAGGCGCTCTTCCAAAAGCTCTACGAACAAATTCTAGACGGCAACACCCGGCTCAATCTCACCCGCATCACCGAACCCGAAGAATTCTGGGAAAAGCACCTTTGGGACTCCGTTAGCGGACTAGCGCCTTGGCTAACAGACGAGCCAGACGACGCCGACGCTGAAAATTCTGAGATAGAAGACACGGACGAAGCTGAGACGGAATCCGAAGAAGAGCAGAAAGAGGAGCCGATTCGAATCGTAGATATTGGTACGGGTGGCGGGTTTCCTGGGCTTCCAGCCGCGATCGCTCTCGCTCCCATCACCGGCCCCATAGACCTCACCCTAGTAGACTCCACCCGCAAAAAAATCTTCTTCCTGCAAGAACTCTGCCAGCAGCTCCAGCTCAAATCGTTCGGCATCAACGCCAACTGTTTAGCCATCCGCGCCGAAACCCTGGGCCAACAAGTCGCCCACCGAGAAACCTACGACCTCGCCCTCGTTCGCGCCGTCGGCTCCACCCTCACCTGCGCCGAATACGTCTTGCCCCTGCTACAAATCGACGGTCAGGCCGTCCTCTTTCGCGGCCAGTGGAGCACCCACGAAACCGAAGCCCTGCTTCCCGTCCTCGACTTACTTGGCGGCGAACTCACCGACCTAAAAAGCTGGGAAACGCCCATCACCAAAAGCGTTCGCCACTGCCTCTTCATCCACAAAGTAGCCCCCACCCCAGGCAATTTACCCAGAGCCGTCGGCATCCCCAGCAAAACACCCCTAACCTAAAAACTCATCACTCAACCGGCTTCGTCCACCAAGCCAAAGCATAAGGCTGAGCGCCACCGACAGCTTTTTTCTGCACTACCCTCAGCTTGTAGCGACCGTCTGCCGGAATCGGAATAAAGATATGCTCCACGCTATCTTCCGCACTCACCGACGACCACACGCTCTGCTTAATATCACTCGCGTCAGCCGGTAATAAATACAGATCCAAATTACTCAGCCCTTGCCCTTCAAAGCTCTCGCCCACGTCAAAGTAATCATCGCTAGAATTCAAATCCACCATCCGCTGCCAGCTCAGCGTTGCATTCACGTAGCTGCCGCCCTGCAAAGGCTGCTCAAAAACATAGTCTTCCGTGCTGCCCGTCTTTTCCAGTTGGCTATAGCTCCAGCCCATCGCGGGCACCGTCCCCGGCGTCCACTCTCCGCCCGCTAGCTGCTCGTAAGCTCGAAAAGCATTGAGATGCCCCGTCCCGAGTTCTTTGTGCAGTGGCACACTCTGATCGCGGTAAGCATCAGAGACTGTCCAGTCTTTACCTCGCTCGTCTAGCAGCGTCCGGCTCATGCCCAGCAGTTTTCCATCGCCTGTGTCCTTCAGCTTGTCAGCCGAGTTTAGAATTACCGACTTCATCACCAGCGGATGTCTAAAGTCGAGGCTCCAGTTTGCTGCTCCCGCTCGAAACTGGCGATCGCCAAACTCTTGCAAAAGTGCCACCGTCGCCACTACATGCGGGGCCGCAAAACTCGTGCCGCTGCTTTGCGTCCGGCTCCCATCGGGTTCAAACATTTCAATCCGGCTACCCGGCGCAACCAAATTAATCGAGCGCCGCAGGCCAACGTTCTTCTCAGTGTTCGTCTCGTAATAAGAAGTGCGGCGCGGCTCGCTGGTCAAATTAGCTCGATCAACCTGCATAAACTCGTCACCGACCCGAGTCGAGTAGGCCACGTTGATGCCGTTATAGTTGTCAGTTGGCAAAGGAATTCCGCCGCTGCCCTGGTTGCCCGCAATCACGTACAGCACGTCATGTACGCGCGATGACCAATCAATGCATTGGGTCAGCAGCGCGTTACCGTCGAGGGTTGCATCGCGTCTTTCATCGCGGGTTAGCGGCTCGCCGAAGCTAAAGTTAATGGCTCGAACGTCGCCGCTGTTTTGCAAGGCCACATGCTGCGAAGTCAGGCACTCGTCCGGCTGGCCGCTAAATTCTGAGAGTTCGCCAATCGCCGCTGAGTATAGGAATGCGTTAGGCGCAACGCCTTTGAGCAGTTTGTCTCGGCTGATAATGACGCTGGCGACATTATTGGCATGTTCATCGACGAGTTCATCGGCGATCGCTGGCCCATCCAACTGCAAAACCCGCCCGACCGTAACCGGCGAATTTTCAACCGCCACCTTGTCCAAGCCAAACAGACTGGGTCGCCCAATCTCCACTTGGCCAACGGCAATTTTATATCCCGTCAGATTGTAGGGTTCCGCTTGCAGCCTTAGTGCGTCAATGCCGTCTGCACCGACAGACCTAGGAAGCGCGATCGCCGGTACGCCCACCGCCAGCCCCATCGAACCCACCGCCAAACCCACCAGCCAACCCGCAGATCGTTCCTGCCTTCTGCCCTCCCAAAACTGACCGGCTTTACGAAAGTGAGCAGCAGACGGACGGCGAATTCTGGGGTGCGGCATGTATCGAGAATCTTAGATTGGATAAAGCAACTTTAGCCTAATTGCCGGACAGATGAAGCCTCAGGCAATGCTCAGACAATATTCAGGCAGGGTTCAAAGAATGTGAGGGAACAGTCACCTCGACAAATTCTTATTATTGGCAAGCTAAATGTTTTGTTACAATGAATACACCATATAGATCCTGCTCTATGCTCACCTTCGCGGTGACATCATAGAAAACTTCCATAGCAAACCATCCGTAGCGAGAGGCTGTTTACCGATGCCAAGCAACAAATCCACCGTTATTTCACCTTCCATTTTGTCCGCTGATTTTGGTCGTCTAGGTGAAGAAATTCGTGCCATAGACAAAGCCGGTGCCGACTGGATTCACATTGACGTGATGGACGGTCGTTTTGTACCCAACATCACCATCGGCCCAATGATCGTCGAGGCGGTTCGGCCTCACACCGACAAGCCGCTCGACGTTCACCTAATGATTGTAGAACCCGAGAAGTACGTAGAAGACTTTGCCAAAGCAGGCGCAGATATTATCTCCGTGCACTGCGAGCACAACGCATCGCCGCACCTGCACCGCACGCTCGGTCAAATCAAAGAGTTGGGTAAAAAAGCAGGCGTCGTTTTGAACCCTGGCACCAGCTTAGACATGATCGAATACAGCCTAGAGCTTTGCGATCTGGTGCTGATCATGAGCGTGAACCCTGGCTTTGGCGGTCAGAGCTTCATTCCTGGAATGGTACACAAAGTTCGCCAGCTCCGCGCCATGTGCGACGAGCGCGGTCTCGACCCCTGGATTGAAGTAGATGGCGGCCTCAAGTCTCACAACACCTGGCAGGTTTTAGAAGCAGGTGCAAACGCCATTGTCGCGGGTTCTGCCGTATTCAAAGCAGACGACTACGCCAAAGCGATTAGCGATATTCGTAACAGCAAGCGGCCCGTTAAGGAGTTAGCGGCGGTATAGCGGCAACGTAGCCTTCGCCCCCCATATCAAAGCAAAAGGACTGCGTTCTATAGGGCTAAAGGCTCCTGTGAACGCAGTCCTTTTAGTAACGACATTGAAAATGGGCACCTTTAGAGCAGCATTTTGAAGCAATGCGCTGTACAGAGCGGCTTCGCGATCGCCAAAATCTCAAAAAGCCCATGACGAGGATTGAACTCGTGACCTCACCCTTACCAAGGGTGTGCTCTACCACTGAGCCACATGGGCAGGCTAGATGGTGGGCCAGGCTGGATTTGAACCAGCGTAGGCGTAGCCAGCGGATTTACAGTCCGCCCCCATTAACCACTCGGGCACTGACCCCCAAGCCATCTAAGCCTATAAAATGTAGCATATGATGTCCCCTCATAGGCAAGGATTCTGACGAGATGATGAATCGCCCTGATCTACCCATGTTCTCTCGGTAAATGCGTAGTAGAGTGCAACAAACATATAGGGTGCAAATATTACAATCATCGAGACGCACTACCGCTCAATAAAAGCAACCTGCCAATAGAAGCATAAGGATTAGAGGCCCAGGATATGACCGCCCTTCAAACTACAGAAGTCGCTAAAAGAAGGTTTTCGAGCTTTACGTACTCAGAAGCAATGCGGTACGTAAATATTGCCGACTTTAAGCGGTGGCGAGTAGAAGGCAACCCAATTCCTCTCAGTAACTTCTTGCGTCAGCGGCTCGAAAGACTACAGCGCTTCGACTGGGCGTCCTCTAAAGACTTACTAGTGGATGCCATCTGCGAAGAGGGCCTAGAATACGCTAACCGACTCAAGATATGGAAAGGGACTACGCTCGAAGGTGAGGACGTGCTAGGTCAAGTCAGCTACCTCGTTGCGCCCCGTAGAGCCTATGTAGAGGCTCCCTTGGCCTGCATCGTGGGTGTTAAAGACGACGATTTCAAGCAAGCCACCGCCCAGTGCTTAGTGGGTATGCGCACCTGCCAGCGAGCGACAGGGCTATCGGGCAAGCTAGTAGATGTCTATGGTGCTATCACGAATGGAGAAGGTTGGAAATTCTATCGGATGGAAGCCAATGGCGAAGTCAGCGAATCGCTGCTTTCTGGCATCGAAGAGCTGCCTATTTTGTTGGGCAGATTGCAGTCTTTCTTTGCCCTGTGCGAGCGTAGCTTGGGGTAGATGGGTGACATCGCCTTTCTAACTTCAGATTAGCCCGTCCGCATCCATCCCTACCGCGACGACAGCGCGCCCATTACCAGCGCTTTCGTTTGTACACCCCGCAGAACCGGATCGCTCATAGCACGCTGAGCGTAGGACTCTGGATGCAAAGAAATGGCTCGCCGTAAGTGCTCCATCGCAGACGACTGGTTTTGCAACAGCGCGTAGCAGCGAGCCTGACAATAAAAAGCAAAAGGCTGGTCAGGCTCAATCGTCAGCGACTGGTTGTAGGCTTCAATCGCTTTTTCGTAAGCGCCCATTTTTTCTAAGGCCCAGCCCAAGCTAAGCCAGCTCTTATGGTCATAAGCCTGAAACTTTAGCCCGGACTCAAAGCTCTCGTAAGCCTGATCATATTGACCCAGGTTCATGAGAGTTAGGCCACGATAATGCCAGGTTCTAGCCGCTTTTGGATTCAGCTTAATAGACCGATCAAAACAGCCGAGCGCCGCTTGATATTGGCCTAATCGTTTGAGCAAAAAGCCCTTATGCGTCCAAAACGGCGCAGCTTTTGATGAATCTGCTGGCAATAGCTCAATGGCTTTGTCAAATTTGCTGATAGCCGCCTCGTCTTTTTCTTGATGCATCAACGCTTGGCCCAGGCTCGCCCAGGTTTTAGCCGACTGTGGATTGAGCTGAAGCGATCGCTCAAAGCTCTCGATGGCGTCTTCCAATCGGTTCAGCTTCGTCAGCGCCTTGCCGCGCCCATACCAAACTTCGTAAGCGTCATCTCTCACGGACAACGCCGCCTCATAGCTCTCTAGAGCCGCTTGATAATGGGTTAACCGGTACAGGTTTTTGCGCTTACCGTACATAGCTTTAAAGTAGAAAGGACTAAGGATTGGGAATAGCTTTCCATTGCGCCTTCATAATATCCCAGTTGTTCCATTGAAATTGCGTAGTTAACCCAATGCCGGGGCGAATCTTCTTGTATACGAAGGGTTTGCCTGTATGAATTTACGGTGCAAAGATTTGTCTGAGCAGTCCGCCATTACCGGCTTTGCCCGCAATGAGCTGATGCAGCAGCTCGTATTGCCAACGATAAAGGCAGCGCTCTGGTTGGGCGGCAATTCGGCGCAGTTGGCTAATTTGATCCAGGCTAGAAGCGGCTTGACGGTGTTTTGTCCTCAAACAGGTCACCATCGGATGCTCCCACTGTGAGAAAAACTGCTGAATTAAATTGCGATCGCTCACCGAAACGCTTGAGGGCGCACTGACAGATACCATGCTTACCCCTTTTTTAGGGAGTGATCGCTGCGATAACTGCCCCGTCGCAAACGTTCGCCACTGATCGGCCAGTAGCGGTGGCAACATTTCTAGACGATAGCAAGACGCCGCGCTTAAGCGAATATCCCCAATCTGGTCAGCGCCAGCCGCCGATAAAAAGACCTGGAGCGCTTCAAAAAACGGACTCAAGACTTCGCGGTTCACCACAGCACTTAACCGGTTGCCCGCTTCCGAATAGTCTTCGATCTGAGCATCTGGGCCATCGGTATACACCCGCTGATAGTTTTGGTAAGCCGCCAGCAAATCTTTTTGACTCGCCGCTTGCAAGCAGAACCAAATTCCATCGCTAACGGCGGCCCGCACCTGCTGTTTAATATCGCCTCCAGCTTTTTCGCCGGGTAAAGGTATACGGCTTGCCTGAATTTGTAGCTGCTTAATCTGAGCCTCTTGCCCCTGAATAGCGTCTTCCTGCGCCTGCCGCTCAGTTTCTAACGAGGCAAACTGCTGCTGCTGCGAAGCTGAGAACTGCGTTATTTTTTCTTCTAGCAGCTCAATTTGAGCCTTCATCGTGGCAATTTGGCTATCTTTGTCAGCCAGTAGCTCATCCTGTTTCATCAATAGCTGAGTTTTCTGCTTTAGCTCTATTGCTCCCAACCCAGCGCGAACCAAATTAAAGTACTTCAGCTCGCTAATGTTGACCGGCTGAGGCTCCGACTTAGGCAGATACAAAAAGCCCTGGCGGTCACTCATTCGCACCACCAGCAAGTGTCCCTCTGGATTCTTAATCGTGAGCTGCCGCCCGTCTTCCGACTCGACTAAGCTGCTTTTGTAATGGCGCTGACTGTAGTAAAACTCCGCATAGAAGGCTGTATTCGTTGAGAAAGAATGGTCGATGGAGAACGCTGGCTCTAGGCTGAGCGTCGTCGCTGATTCGTCACGCCTAGCAGCCTCTGATCCTAGCTCGGCATTATTTGTAGAACTGTTCTGGGCGGAATCAATCTGGGCAGAACTCAACGAATCGACAGCAGGCAATTCTGACGACTGCTTTTTTTTCTGCTGAGCCTGAAGGCCTTTTCGCAGACCCAGCGCAATTTCTTTGGCCACCTGAGCAGGACTCTTTCGCACCTTCGATGAGCTAGGGCCAACCTTAGCCGGATAGCCCACCGCATTAGAAAGTCCACTGGGGGCAAGGACTACGGAATTGTTAGCGACAGGATGCTCGGAAACAACTGGCCCCGACCAAGGGCGAATGCCTTGATTGCCTAACGAGTCCTCTTCTTGGTCAGTCGCGAGGCGAACGCCCACAATTTCTAGCTCTACGTTTTTCTGGCCTTTCCACTCATTTAGCCGCAGCTTGTAGGCAATATCAAGTACTCTTGGCAGCGGGTAATATTCGCCCCACCGCCAGGCGATCGCCTTCATCACTGCCGGTTCGCGATCGCCCACCGAATGCGCCACCGTCAGCTTCAAATGAGCCTTCGTCTTACCGATCATCCTTTGCTCCACCACCCGTACGCCCGCCGTCCAAAACACCGGATCGGGATTCTCCATGCCACAGGGATGAATCTGATCAATCTGCGAGAACAGCGCTAAGTCAACGCTTTCTAACGCTGCTCGAACATCCACTTTTACCAGCGGCTGAAGATGCTCAAGCTGAAGATGCTTGCAGGCAAACGTACTCAGCCGAGACTTAAACTGACGCAGCTTGTTTGCCGGGAAAGAAAAGCCCCCCGCCGCTCTATGGCCCCCATACTTATCTAGCAAGTCATCGCAAAATCTCAGCGCCTCAACGACATTGAACTCGGGAATGCTCCGCGCCGAGCCGCGAATCTCCTTTTTGCTTTTGTCCTCGTAAGTCCCAATAAAAACCGGTACGCCGTAGCGCTCTACGAGCCGAGAAGCGACAATGCCAATCACGCCGTGGTGCCACTCGGGTTGCACCACCACCAGCACACGCTCCTGGCTCAAATCGAGCAGCCCTGCTGCCTGCTGCTGCTCGCACCACTCCACCGCCTGCGCTTCAATTACCTCGCAAAGCTGGCGGCGCAGTTTATTCGTCTCCTCGCACTGCATGGCCCGTTGCAAAGCAATGCCTACATCGTCCGTTGTCAGCAAGTCAATCACAATTTGCGGATCGTCAATTCGGCCCACCGCGTTAATGCGTGGCCCTAAGCGAAAGCCAATGGCCTCGGGCTTTAGGGCCGCCTCTTCTGAAAGCCCCGCTACTTCAATCAGCGCTTGGATTCCGGCAATGCGAGATTTGGGTAGCAGCGTTAGCCCTCGACGCACCCAGCGGCGATTTACCCCGGTTAGAGGCGCTAAGTCGGCAATGGTGCCCAGCGTAAATAGAGCTAGCAAAGTGGCGGTCAGCGCCTGCATTTTATCCAGGCGCTGAGCCAAGCACACTGCCAAAATGTAGGCCACCCCTACGCCCGCTACGCCCCGGTAGGGAGAGGCTTCATGAATGAGCTGGGGGTTGAGAATGGCGGTCGCTGGGGGGATCTGCTCGGGAACCGCGTGATGATCTGTGAGGATGACCGTTAAGCCCAGTTCAACTGCTCGGGCAACGGGTTCGTACGCGGCGATACCATTGTCTACGGTGATAATCACTGCGCCCTCTGCCGCATGAAATTCTTCGACGATGCGCAGGTTTATCCCGTAGCCTTCGTCCATGCGGCTGGGGATGGCGTAGTCTACCTGAGCGCCCAGATATCGAAGCGATCGCATCAACAAAGCCGTACTAGTCATGCCATCGGCATCGTAGTCGCCGCAGATCAGGATTTTTTGCTGCTGGGCGATCGCCTCAATCAGCAAATCCAAACTTTTGTCTAAATCGGGAAACTCATCTAGCGGGGACGGCAAAAGCAGCGTCTCAGGATCTAAAAACTCCCAAGCCTGCTCAGGCGTGTAAAGGCCTCGGTTAATCAGCACCTGCGCCAGCAGTGGAGAAAGCGCGGTCGCCTCGGCAATCTGCTTAGCCTGCGCCTTTTGCGGCGGAAACACCTGCCACCGTTGCTGCGGCATTTGGCGCTGCTGAATAGGCCGCTCCATCGGGGAAGACGAGGCGGGGGCGCTCTCAGATTCTGGCGGTGAGATAGTCTGTTCGGACACGAAAAATTAGCTCATCAGACCCACAGAACCATAGCAGAAGCCACACCGTTTGGGCCACCGCCTCTAAAATCTCAGCTCAGAAAATCTCAGCTTAGAGAAACTTTAAAGGACAGCAATGTCAGGCACTTGCGATGTAGCGGCTATAGATCATTTGATCTAATCATAGTAGATCTAACGGGTTAATCAGTGTTGATGAGTACAGTTTTAATACACCAGAACTCGGCCATCGTTGGAGACATGTACCGCGAGATCGCCATCATCACCGCTAGGTAAAAACTCTATCTGCAAAGTTTCTGCATCCGGGCGATGTAATACCGCGTTGACAGCTTTGTTTTCGTCATTCCAAAACACCATCGACATATCTGAATCGACGCCCACTCTCGTTTGAATGGCAAAGTCGGTCTGCGGACGCAGCCAGTGCAGCTTGATATCAAGCACCCGCTCTAGGTTAATTAAGCCGTTGGTTTTGTTGACGAACTCAATGGTTAATGGCTGTCCCGGCTCGAATCGGATTTGACCGGACTCGCACTGATAGGTACAGGGCGCAGCTTTTACTAATTGAGAAAATAGAGGCAGCGTTAGCAAAGAAAACAGCGCTGTGCGAGCCAGCAGCCCTTTAGGAAATGGAAATATCAGAGAAAATATCAGAGAACCCATGAGAAAAATCCTTAGCCGTCCGGCTGGCTCGTCAATTCACTGAGGTTTCCCATCCGCAACGCAACGCCTATCTCGTTAAATTTACGAATAAGCACTCAGATTTCTTTAGATAGCGGACACATCGTAGGAGCTTTTGGCCGCGATTTAGGCACAATAATAAAGACTAGACAAAGGGTTCGTGATCGCGATCGCACTCTCCACCAAAGAGCATTCAAATCATGGCAAATGGCGTATATATTCTGGCAAACGATGTTGTTTACGATCAGCTCATTGCGCTGATTAATAGCCTGGAGACAAACGTTAGTCCAGACCTGCCGATTTGCGTGGTGCCTTACGATGACAACACCGAAAAGTGCAGGCTAGCAACGCAGCGCTATTCGCAGGTGCAGTGGTTCGATGATGAGGCTCTTTTGAACAAATGGGAGAATTTCGCTAGCGAGATTTGGAGCGCACATCCCGCTGCTATAGCGGACTGGAAAGCACGCGGCATCGTGGGCGTAGGCCGGATGGGGATGCATCGACGTTTCTGTTGCTTCGATGGGCCTTTTGATCGGTTCATCTATTTAGATGCTGACATTTTGGCCATGAACAACTTCGATCTGTTGTTTGATAGCTTGGATGACTACGATTTTGTGACTTACGATTTTCAGTACAAGGATTTGAGCCATGTGTTCGCAGTCGATGCGCCAAACTTGACCGACGTGTTTGAGCGCGATTGCCTCAATACCGAAATCTTTTGCGCGGGTCTTTTCGCCTCCAAAAAAGGACTCTTCACCGACCAAATGCTCAGTAATTTGCTCACTAGCTTAAAAGCGGGTGAGGCCGAAATACTCTACTACAACGGCCCCGATCAGTCGATTTTGAACTACATGGTCATGAAGTCGGAGATAAAAGCAATGAATCTGGCTAGAACGCTTCCGGCAGACATTCGCACGGGCTGCTGTGTCACTTCATCCCACTTTAAAGAACAAGATTATGTTCTATTTGACCAAGAGCAACAGCTCATTTATTTGCATTATATCGGTGTGGGGTCTCGCTTCTTTTGCCGGCTCTGTGCAGGAGAGAATATTCTCTTACCTTATCGTGATTTGTTCTTGCATTACCGCTATCTTAACGGCGGCGATTGCCCACCCCTAAAAGGCATCCCCATCCCCTACGATGCACCCACCGCAACGCTAAGAACAAGAATTCCCAAAAAAGTCGAGCAGTTAGTTTCGCGCATGACCCGCTCTTTTCGCGAGGCATAGACACTATGAACCAACAATTTACGCTGGCTGAGCGTAGTCGAAGCCAAACCCCAGCCGGAGTTCGACTACGCTCACCCCTCGGTTTCTGGCTGTGCTAAACAGATACACTACCAGGGCAGTCGGCTACCGTCCCACGAGAAGAATTCGCCGCTGTCTTCAGGCGTTACGTCCGAGAGCACATCAAGCAGTTGAGAAACCGTGCGCTCGGTTGAAAATAGCTTTTCTGGTGGGACGCCTTGTTGAAAGGGCTTAGAAAGCTGAGTATCGGTGGTGCCGGGATGCAGCATCACAATTATCGTGTTGGGACTGCGCCGAGCGTATTCTATTGAGGCTGTTTTGAGGAACATATTCAGCGCGGCTTTAGAGGCGCGGTAGCCATACCAACCGCCTAATCGGTTGTCGCCGATGCTGCCAATTTTTGCAGAGATTGTCGCAAACAAGCTGGCCTCCGAGTGTTTGAGCGGAGCTAGCAAATGCTTAGCGAGCAGAGCTGGGCCAATGCTGTTGACCTTGAAGTAATTAATCAAGTTGTCGGCGTCGAGCTGCCGAATCGCTTTTTCGGGCTGCTGCGCTGCGTTGTGTAATAGGCCCACGCAGTTGATCGCTAGATGCAAATTGGGCGCGATCGCCCTAATGGATGCGATCGCCGAAGCAATCTGGGCTTCGTCGGTCAAATCCATCTGGACGCAGTGCAAGTTAGGATGTTGATCGGCTAAGGCTAGTAAATCAGTGGCCGTTTTAGCCTGACGATAGGTGGCAAACAAGTGGACTACGCGAGGCGCTTGCAATAGCTGCCTGACAAATTCCAGGCCAATTCCCTGGCTAGCCCCCACCACAAGCACATTAGCAGCCGTTACCGAAGGAAGCAGGGGCATAGTCAATGAAAAATAGAATACCTACCGAGCGTAGCACTTTAGTTCTGTCAGATAGTCCGCGTGGGTTATGCGCTAACTTCAGCCATTAGCCGACGGCACTTTTCCTCGGCCAGTCGCTGAGCTTTTAGCGCCTCGTTAATTTGATTTTGTTGGGCTGCAATTACTTCGTACTGGGCCTGAAGTCGGATGCTCTGCTGTCGAATGCGTAGCTGGTTTTTGACGCGAACTAAGGCTTCGGCGGGATGGAAGGGTTTATTGATATAGTCGGCAGCGCCCACTTCAAAGACTTTTACTTTGTCGAAGGTTAGATCTAGGGCGCTGAGAAAAATCACGGGAATATCGCGGGTTTGGGCATTCACTTTTAGCGTGGTGCACACTTCATAGCCATCCATATCTGGCATCATAATATCGAGCAAAATCAGGTCTGGCTGAAAGCGGGGCACGTTGCCAAGGGCCATTGCCCCATCGGGAGCGCGTCTGACCTCGTAGCCTTCTTTGAGTAGAAGGGTGGAAAGCAGCCGCAGATTTTCTAGCAGATCGTCTACCACCAAAATTTTAGAGCGATCGCGCTGCGTGTCCATGTCCATATCTTAAAGCTGATGTGTGGGGCTATCTTTCCCAATTTAAGTTTTGTTGATGCATAGACTCATCAATGATTCCTGATGCGTTTAAAGCGGGTATGCTTTGCCTAACCAGAAATCACGTAATTGAGTGTCATGTTGAGGAGCATCGTTTTTGAATATTTTGCTGGTGGAAGATGACTACTTACTGGGCCGGAGTACGGCTCGCCTGATAGAGAAATTGGGAGAGCATCGGGTACGCCTCACCCATAAGGCCGCAGATGTGTTTAAGTACTGCCAGTCTGGATGGAGTGACTTGGTGATTATGGACGTGAACTTGCCTGGTACTTTTTGGCAAGGACAGGAGGTTTCGGGGATAGACCTTTGCCGATTGCTAAAGCTACAGCCTCAAACGACGCATTTACCGGTCGTCTTATTAACGGCCTATGCCATGAAAGACAACGAACTGCAAATGCTCAACGATTCTTTGGCTAACTACCTTTGTACCAAGCCCATCATCGACTATGAAGCGTTCCTACATCTTTTAGAACAGTTGCAAAGGGGTGAGGATGTTGAGGAACTGACGGCTTCGGCCTCTTGAAGCAGTTGCAACAACTTTTTGTACGCTATATTTTGGACGCACTTTTGCAGAGCGGTGGCGATCGCCTCTTCCGTCTCTGGCAAAGCCGCCATCTGCAAAATAGCCTCATCGTCTAAATCCAAAACGGCCTGAGTCAACGCATAGCGCCAAGCAGCGGTTGTTCTAGTAAACATCTCTGGCGTTATGGGTTCGTCATCTAGCAGCGATAACGCCTCATCTGTGTCCTCGTATAGATAGCGCACGCCCAGGTGCTGAGCCATCTTCTCAAAGATTTCTGAGGCTTGAATAGGTTTACGCACAAAGTCATCGCAGCCGCTGGCGATCGCCGTTTCCTTATTCTCCTCAAACGCGCTCGCGCTCAGCGCCAAAATCAAAGTTCGTTGACCTACATCTAGTGCTTTGATTCGCTGGGTAGCTTCTACGCCGCTGACCTTAGGCATCCGCATATCCATCCAGATCAGATGGGGTCGCCAGTCTTGCCATTGCGCGATCGCCGCTTCTCCATCATTAGCTTCTTGTACGTCAAACCCCACGTTAGTCAGCAACTGACAGAGCAACTTACGATTGAGCGATACGTCGTCTACTACCAAAATTCTGTAAGGAGGTTGGTTCGGCGCGATTCCCGTAATTTTGCGATTCAGCAGTTGAGCGTCGGCAGCTTCAATAGAGGCTTTCACCGGAGCAGCTATCAAACTCAGCGAGAACGTAGACCCTTTGCCGACCGTAGATTTTACATCAAGCTGTCCGCCCATGATCTGAGCATATTCAGTGGAGATAGCCAATCCTAAACCCGTGCCCTGATGTGCCGCTAGGCCAGACTCAGTTTGCCCAAAGGCTTCAAACAGACGCGATTGATCAACCTCAGAAATACCCGCACCCGTATCGGTAACCGAGAACGTAAATAGCTGAGCCTTGGGAGAATCTGTTGTATCTGTCGCCGCGTCAGCAGCGGAAAGTGTAATCTTGCCAGCCACTGTGAATTTGATCGCATTGCTTAATAGGTTGATCAAAACTTGTCTGAGTTTAAGCCGGTCGCCAAAAATGATTTGAGGTAGATGGGGCGATCGCACCACCTCCAACCTGATCCCCTTTTCCTTTGCCGCTGGCTGAAACATCTGCTGTAAGTAGGTCAGTCTAATCTTTCATAAGATAGTTTTGTAGAATAGAGACTATTCCTGTTCACATTTCTAATGCTATGGCTGCGCCCCTA
>QBMC01000083.1 GCA_003242035.1 Nodosilinea foveolarum
AACAGAGGGGCTAGCTAGGATAACAGTGCTTCTTTCATATTGGTGCAACAACGCCCTTGGCGACATCAACTCAGTGAGTTTGGCAAAGACTACAAAGCGGTAGCGATAGATTTGCGTGGCTATAACGAGAGTGATAAACCCAAAGAGAAATCTGCTTATGCTTTGTCTGAGCTGATTGCGGATGTGAGATGGACGATTCGGGCGCTGGGTTATGAGAAATGTGTTTTGGTGGGTCATGATTGGGGTGGGGCGATCGCCTGGAGTTTCGCTTATGCCTATCCAGCCATGGTCGAACGGCTGATTGTATTGAACTTGCCTCATCCGGCTAAGTTTGCTGAGGGACTTCGCACCCCTCAACAGCTATTGAGAAGCTGGTATGTTGCGCTATTTCAGCTACCCGTATTGCCAGAGCTGCTGCTAAAGTCAAACAACTATGCGGCTATCCGATCCGTCTTTCGAGATCAGGCGGTTAATCCTGAGGCTTTTACAGAAGCGGATTTAGACAGGTTGGTAGCTGCTGCCGCAAAGCCCGGTGCTTTAACGGCTATGCTGAATTACTACCGTAATATCTTTCAGTCTGAAGGGTTTTTGAACAAACAATGGAGTGAGCTGACGGTGCCTACTTTGATGATTTGGGGAGAGGAAGATGCTGCTTTGGGGAAGGAGCTGACTTACGGCACAGAACAGTATGTAAAGACTTTTGAGATTCAATATATTCCTGACTGTAGCCACTGGGTACAACAGGAACAGCCAGCGCTAGTAAACCAGTACATACGAGACTTCTTGAACGGCTGAGTGTTTTTAGGGATTGCAGTAGAAACAGTTTGCTGGATCGGCAAATTGAACTGAGTCTGGAAATCTTTGGGTTTGCTGAAACTGGCAGTGCCCGCAGCGATAGATGGCCGACAGCGTGAGTAGCGTTGGGGCTTGGCAAAGATGGCAGGGGAGTCCGGGCTGTCTTTGGTCAATAATAAAGCCGGGATAATCGCAGTGGGGGCAAGATTGTTCAATTTTGCTGATCAGGTCTTGGGTGGCCTGGGCGATCGCTCCCATTCGACTCGGATTATAAAGCGCCCGCATATCGGTCTCAATATGAGCGGTGGGTGCGCAATCAAGCGCTGCGGTCACGGCTTGAGTTAAAGCTGCTTCTGTTGTAATTCCTTTTGCGAGAGATTCTTTAGGATTGTTATCGGCAGCAGGCATCACCACGAGGCCGCAGTTTGGGAATCCAACTAATTCGGCAAACTCTAGTGCGGCTTTTAGGCTGTCGATTGTTTTGCTTTGATAGTTGGTATCAGGGGTGAGGATTTCGCCGACTATTTCTAGCTGGTGCTGGCGATCGCACAACAACACCAGTTCGCGATCGCAAGCTACAAAAGGCATTTGAGGATGGGGGCCAAAGCTGCCTTCACTGGCGATCGCTAAAGTCTCGCCCGTAAGATCTAGCGCGGCCTCTGCCTTGAGCCGAGCAGTCGTAAGCTGATCGGCAGGGCGTTTGATGTCTCGGGTGAACGTACCGAAGCTGTCGGTATTGAAGTTTTGAGGAACAATCGTTTTAACGTTGAGGGCAGATTCTATGAGCGGCGCGATCGCCTGCTCTTTGCGGTGCATGGTGGCAATGACTGCTGTGCGGTTAGCAAAAAAGGAAGACGCTGCCATTTATAAAGACGTTCGGTTAGATTGCGGGGCTAATCGCTGCCATTGTAACGATAGCTGACTAATATTGACTGCCCGATTTACGGTGCTGCACCGCCGTCACCCCCGTCGTCTCCAAAACATCCCCCGAGCTAACGACGGCGTAGATAAGCTGATGGTCGCCGCAGTCTATGGTGTTTTGTCCCTCACATTCTAAGTAGGCCAGAGCGTCTTCTAAAATAAAGCAGCCGTTGTCAGCATGGCGATGTTTCACCTGAGCGAACGGCTCGTCGCCTGCGTGCGAGCGATAGTCAAAATGCCGTCGTACGGTACGGCCCTCTTGCAAAAGATTGAGCACAAAGGGCGTATCTAGTTCAATGGCCGCCTCTGCCGCCTGGTTAGAGTCAATTGAGATCATCACTCCTGGCGGACTGAAGGTGGCCTGAGACACCCAGGTAGAAAGCGTACCGCTGCGACGATTGCCCTGACGCGTGGTGAGGACGCAAATCGATCCCACAATGCGGCCAACGGCCTGTTCTGTTCGACCTGCTTGCACTTCGGTTACGGACTGCCGAGTCGCTTGCTGCTTTCTGAGCTGCTGAGCAAATTCGGTGCCTGCTGTCTGGCAAGTCTGTAGCATATCTGCATCGGGGGTAAAGCGAACGCGGATGGGTTCAAACCCGAAGCGATAGCGATTGTCTCGCAGTTTTTGTTCTATTAAGTCGATGGCTTCTCCGCTCCAGCCGTAGGAGCCAAACACGCCTGCTAGCTTGGTGTTGTCGGCAGAGGAAAGGATGATGCCCAGGGCTGTCTGAACCTGCACCGGAGCATGACCGGCCAGCGTCGGCGACCCGATAATAAAGCCGTCGCTCGCTTCAATTATTTGTGCAAGTTCAGCCGGATCGGTAGATTCGCAGTTGATGGACTTAACCGCGACACCTGCTTCGACAAGTCCTTGGGCGATCGCACTAGCCACTGTTGCAGTATTGCCATAGGCGGAGGCATAAAGCAGCGCCACCTGCGAGACCTGGCTATCTTGCTGCTGGCACCACTGGCGATAGTCATCTCGCAGGCGGCTCAGACTATAGCGCACGAGCGGGCCATGGCCGGGGGCAAAGCATTTTAACGGCAGCGGCTCTATTTGATCTAGCGCCGTTTCGACCTGCCGAGTTTGCGTCGCGTGAAGACAGTCAAAATAGCAGCGGCGGTCGGCTTCTAGCTGTCGCCAATTATCGTCAAAGAGCGTGTCTCCACAAACATGTGCGCCAAACAGCTTTTCACTAAAAAGAATTTGGGTGAGTGGGTCGTAGGCGCATAAGCCATCTGGCCAACGAGGAGTTGGAAAACGCGAAACAACCCTGCTCTCGGGATGGGTGGCCCGCAGGGACGGGGTGGGTGCAACGTGTAAGCAATAGCCAACCCACTATCCAAATTCGATCCTTAATCTCTCGATCCTCAATCTTTCGTCCTTCAATCTTTCGACCCTCAACCTTTCGACCTTTAACCTTTTGAACAACTCATGAGTATTAAACTTCAAGCTCCTGCCGATGCTCGCGTATTCTCTCCGACTCAGTCTGGCGACTTTTTAAGCTTTGAGAACGTCAGCAAGGTGTATCCCACCCCGAGCGGTCCCTTTACGGTTCTGCAAGACGTTAACCTAACGGTAAAAGAAGGTGAGTTTATTTGCGTAATTGGTCACTCAGGCTGCGGTAAATCGACGCTGCTGAGCCTGGTATCGGGTTTTCAGCAGGCGACGGGTGGTAAGGTGAGATTGCGATCGCAGCCCATCACCGGCCCTGGCCCTGATCGCATGGTGGTGTTTCAAAACTATGCGCTATTGCCCTGGCGCAGCGTGTTCGACAACGTGTATTTGGCGGTTAAAACGGTTTATCCGAATAAGTTGGAGTCTGAAAAGCGGGCAATTGTGCGAGACCATCTCGATTTGGTGGGCACTTTAGACGCGGCGGATAAGAAGCCGCCGCAGATTTCAGGCGGGATGAAGCAGCGAGTGGCGATCGCCCGCGCCCTGGTAATTCAACCTGAATTACTAATTCTCGACGAGCCGTTTGGCGCACTCGATGCGATTACTAAAGAAGAACTGCAAGAACAACTGCAGACCATTTGGAACGATCATCGCTGCACGGTGCTGATGATTACCCATGATATTGATGAAGCGCTGTTTTTGTGCGATCGCCTGGTAATGATGGCGAATGGGCCAAACGCCACGATTGGTGAGGTGATAAATATTCCGTTTGAAAGGCCCCGCGATCGCACTCAAATTATGGAAGATCCGGTTTACTACGAGCTGCGAAACTACGTACTCAACTTTCTCTATAACCGCTTTGCCCACGACGAGTAAGTGCTAGGTATTTCGCAAACAAGAATAGTGCGAGACTAATGACATTCTCTCTTCATAATTCTCTCTAATGTTTATAGTGTTTCGCTAATCGCGTCACCGCGCTCTCCTTACCCTTCAGGAGAGCGTTTTTTTGTGCCTAGTGCTGTAGCCTTAGACATGTTTTCCCTGTCTGGATATTTCTATGCCTGCTCTACAGCCCTTTTTAGAAGATCTCTACGACCGCTATCGCGATGTTAGTGAGGGCCAGTTGGCGAGCTACATTCCTGAGCTGACGAAGGCAAATAAGGACTGGTTCGGCATTAGCGTGGTGACGACGGATGGGCGAATTTTTGGCGTGGGCGATGTCGACCAGCCGTTTACAATTCAGTCTATTTCTAAGGTGTTTGCCTATGGGCTGGCGCTAGAAGACCGAGGACGAGCGGTGTTGTTGGATAAAGTAGGCGTAGAGCCGACGGGCGATCCGTTTAATTCGCTGATTCGGCTAGATGAGGATTCTAAGCGGCCCTTTAACCCGATGATTAATGCAGGGGCGATCGCTACCACCAGCTTGATCAACGGCGCTGACCCGACCGGCAAACTAAACCGGCTGCTGGCCATGTTTGAGCGGTATTTAGGTCATGATGTGGTGATTGATATGCCGACGTTTATGTCGGAGCGCTCCACGGGACATCGCAATCGGGCAATGGCGCATCTAATGCTGAACTTCGACATGATCGCTCAAGACATTGACTCGGCGCTAGACCTTTACTTTCAACAATGTTCGGTAATGGTGAACTGTCAGGATTTGGCAGTTATGGCGGCGACGCTGGCAAATCAGGGCCGCCAGCCGATAACGGGAGCGCAGGCTTTGGAGAGAGATTATACCCGCGATTTGCTCAGCGTGATGTATACCTGTGGCATGTACAACCGAGCGGGTGAGTGGGCATATCGGGTGGGTATTCCGGCAAAAAGTGGGGTGTCGGGCGGCATTATTGCGGTGGTGCCAGGGAAGGCCGGAATTGCGACGTTTTCGCCTTTGATTGATAAGAATGGCAATAGCGTAAGAGGGCTGAAGGTGTTCGAAGCGCTGAGCCAGGAATACGGGCTGCACCTGTTTGATCTTTCAATGGGTCGCTGCGTATTTACGGAGGCGCTTGAGTAGACCTCTTTAGCGGACGTAAACGTTTTGTACAATGTTGCAGTTTCTTTAATGAAATCTCCTTTCGTCTTTTGAAGTGAAAAGAGACCTGTACAACGGTAACAAAGTGAGGTTGTAGAGGACGATAACTGTTGTTGGACAGCAAAAAAAACGTGAGCTAAAAAGCCTAGAGCGTGAGCTAAGAACCTTAGCACTAGCCGTAGGCTATACAAAGCGCGAGCCAGACTGTTTAAAGCCTGTGCTGCCGGAATTGAGATGAACCTTTACCGTTGAGGCTGTTGATAGGTTCTCAAAAACTGGGCAACTGTTTTTAGCGCTTGGCTTATTCCGGTTTGTGCAGTCGAAGAAAGCTTCTGTCTGGTCTCAAAGCCTTCTGTTGGAATTTTTATTAGCCAGCTTTGAGGGCAGCTATTGTGCAACTGTTGGGATAGCAACAGCAACGTTTCGGGGTCGCACCGATTGTCCGCGACATGAACCCTCTCTGAAGTCGGGCTTTTGATACAAATAGGATAGATTTGCGTAGTCTGAGCGGGGTTGGTTTCAGCGCAAGGTTCTATGAAAATAACATAGTCAGCCTTTGACAGGTGAAAAACGAGGTCGGGGTCGAGCTGCTCAACAATCATCGACTCAACTGAGCTGAGTCCCCAACTAGAGACCGTCGTTGCGACTAAAGGGCCAACCGCAGCATCGCCATATAGCCGGTTGCCGCAGCCAACAATCAAAAACCGGTCTTGATGCACCTCACGAGGCATCCGCCAAGGTAGGGGCTGAGTTGCCCTGCGAGTGGACTGATCAATAAGCGTAGGGGTGTGAACCATGGTGATTTGCCTCCATTCTTCTTTGATAAAGGATAGAGAACAAAAGTGAAGAATCTGTGAGGTTCTGATCGTTGCTCGAACTGACGTTAATCACACAAAAGCCAGCGTACTAGTCCTGTACGCTGGCTTTTAATAGGTGATAGCGCTACTGACGCTATCTAGTGCTCGGTTTGTTTAGGCGTCGCCCATGCGGTAAGTACTGCGATCGCCTCGATGCCAATCGCCCGCTCGCACTCCTCCCGACAGCACGTTCGATACCCGGTTACGAGCTTTTAAGTACTGAGCTTTTGGCATTCCTTCTTTAAACAGGGCTTCCATCACCTCAGCAATCTTAAACTCCTTCTCTGGCTGCGTCGCCAAAATTAGCTTCACCGCATCTGGAATAGACTGGTTTTTCACGCCCGGACGCGTGTACTTTTGCCAATCTGCGGCGCGGCCATCCTTTTTCTTAGACTTTGCCTTTGTTTGCGTTGCGTCATCTGCGGTTGCGTCATCTGCGGTTGCGTCATCTGCGGTTGCGTCAGTCGCCGTTGGCGTCTTCTCTTTTGTCGCCTTTGCGCTCGATGCTGCTGACTTCTGGGTTGATTTTTGAGTAGATTTAGCCGCAGACTTAGCTGTAGACTTAGCTGTAGACTTGGCCGCAGGTTCAGCCGTTTCCGACTCACTGTCTTCCCCAAACATCGGCAAAACCGCACGGATTCCGCTGAGCTTGTCTTGAACTTCTTGAAGCCTTGCAGACAGGCTTTCTTCTTGAGCGGCTAGCTCTGATTCTATTTCTCTTAACTGTGGCAATACGGTAGTTGACATAAATCCTGTAGAAATTTCTTGATGACTAATAATACTACTGTTTTGTTGTTAATAATTGCAACTAAGTAGGTAGGTCAAATTAAATATAAGACGCTGGTGCCTGAAGTCCAGGTCTGACGCGCACTTGTCCAAAAAATGATTAGACTGACCTACTTAAACCGAAACTTTTTCTTGAAATTCTTCTTGACTGAGCGATCGCCCTCACAGGCACCTCTTACTAGTAAGCTCCACCGCTTGTTCCCCTTCTCCCAAACTTGGGAAAACGCCGTAACGCTACCAAGGAATAACTAAACTGTGTCCAGTAGGGCTAGGGGATGAGGGCGACGAGGAATCAGAAATAAGCAAGTTATCTAATTTTCGTTCCTGACTCAAATAAGCGACTAAGTTACTGGCATTAACTGCTGGAACTCCACTTACTGCTGAAACTCTGTAGAATCTAAGAGTACGCCGTAGAAAGCTTCTTATCCTAAACTGGCTTCTACAACTGTCTACCATCTTCTCGGATGTCCTCATGTCAATCAACCGTCGTCGGTTTTTTTTATTCAGTGGACTGGCCGTTGGCGCGACCGCAGCCACGGCTTTAGCCCGCACCCAGTCCACTCCTAAATCCGCTGCCAACGCCACGACATCCCCTTCAACCCCCTCTCCTATTCCCGTATCACAGAAAACCCGCTCCCCTAACCGAGTCGCCCTCGGCCCCGACGGCCTCTTTGCCCCTCAGCGCGGCGACATTCGCATCGCCATTATCAGCGATCTCAACAGCGCCTATGGAGCCACCGACTATCTCCCTGAAGTCGCCCAGGGCATCGCGCTTCTTCCAGACTGGCAGCCCGATCTTGTCCTCTGCGGTGGCGACATGGTTGCGGGGCAAAGTCTCGATCTTTCTCAGCCCCAAGTCGAAGCCATGTGGAGCGCGTTCGATGAAAAAATCCTTGCGCCTATCCGCACCGCACAGCTTCCTTTTGCCCTCGCTATCGGCAATCACGATGGCTCTAGCTATCAAAATAACGGCGAGTTTGTCTATGTGCTAGACCGTCAGGAAACCGCTAAATATTGGGCGGGCCACCAGTCCGACACCCAGATTACTTTTGTCGAAGCGGCTGCTTTTCCCTTTCACTACAGCTTTAAGCAAAACAACATCTTCTATCTAGTTTGGGACGCTTCTTCGGCTAATATCCCGGCCGAACAGGTTGACTGGGCTAACCGGGCGCTCTCTAGCCCAGAAGCCCAAAATGCAGACCTGCGCATTGTCATGGGTCATTTACCGCTCTATGCCGTTGCTCAAAAGCGCGATCGCCCTGGCGAATTTCTCAATCAGGCAGACGAACTTCGAGCATTACTCGAACGTCACCAAGTGCATACCTACATTAGTGGCCATCACCACGCTTACTTTCCGGGCAAAGCAGGTGAGCTAAATACGCTACATGCAGGCGCATTAGGCAGTGGCCCTAAAGCCCTCCTTTCTAGCACCGCCGACCCCTTTCAAACGCTCACTATCATGGACTTGTTTTTAGACACGGCTAGCACTGTGTACACCACCTACAACATGAACACAATGGCCGTTGTCGATCCGCAGACGCTGCCGTTGGAAATTGTGGGGCCAAACGGTCGCGAGCTGCGTCAGGATGTGGCTTAACGCAAATGGAAAGTCAACAAAATATTTCAGCTCATCTGAGGCTGGCTTGGCAGCAGGCGGTGGTGGGCGGTGAACTCATTAATGAATTTCAAGCTGATCGAGATGCTGAAGATGTCCAGTGGGCTAAAGGCGATCGCATTACATTTGGCATTCAGCAGCAGGATGATCACTACGGCTACTACGCGCATAACCTCACCCAAAACTGCAAGATTGAAAGTGCTGTAGAAGAAAGAGCGATCGCTGGACTTAGCCCTGGCGTTGATTTCACCTGTCTCTACAACGGCTACAGAGCACTCAGACCCGGTGGAGCCAGAAAGTCACTCGGACGACAACCCGATATTTCTGCTGCGCCCAACGACTGTCGGTTTGCCTGCCAGGACAGCACCCAGCCGCTGAGCCTGCTGGCTCGAACGCCGCTCTTTCAGCAGTCCTTCGAGCGCTTCACCTGGAAGGCTTACTACAACGTGGCCCCGATTGAACCTAACGGTCATTTTCTATGGGTGCCTACTCGCTCAGCGCGTCAGCTTACTCATCTCCCACAAGTTCTCTCGCTGCCTTTGCTAGAAGATGCCTTTACTCTTTTCAAGCAGCTCTCGAAGTCGTTTTTGTTCTTCAATGCTTTGCACTCAGGGGCCTCGGTTAATCACATTCACTTTCAGTCTATCGAGAGCGATTGCCCCCTCCCCGCCGAAACCTTTCCCCTCATCCAAGAAACGGACTATGCTACACCCGAAGGCTATCCTGCTTACCTGATGATGTTTGACCCAGGGACTTCGGCCCGTAAAGTCTTCAAATACATCGACTTGCTACAAACGCAGGGCATCCCCTTTAATTTGATGATGACGCCTCGGTTCATCATTCTTGTTCCTAGAAATATCAACTTCGAGATTGTGTCGGAATTTCCTGGTAATGGGCTGGCTAGTCTAGGGATGTGCGGTCGCATTATCACTATAGATCGAGCTGCTTACTTAAGCGCTAATCGGTCTAGCGTCGAAAGTGCCTTTAAAAAAATGAGCTGGCGTCCGTAATTCTGAATCTGTAGCCTACCCTACTCGTTTCGGTCGTCTAGGTGCAGGCCACCGATTCAGAATGTCCGTAACCAACAGTTCCTTGAGCCATATTTGCAGCACTACCACCAGCGGCAGCGCCAAAAATAATCCTAGCAGTCCAAAGAAAACCGCAAATACCACCTGTGCTATCAGCGTAATCGCAGGCAACAAAGACACCTGCTTTTCCATCACAAACGGCGTTAGCACCATCCCTTCAATTTGCTGAATGGCAAAGTACAACGCCAGCACCGCTAAAGCCATCCAAGGAGCCGTTGCCAACGCCATCAGCACTGGTGGCACCACGCTCAAAACAGGGCCAATATTTGGGATAAATGTCAGCAATCCCGCAATCAGCGCGTTCACCACTGGCAGCGGTACGCCAATTAAGGACAGCCCTATCCCGCTGCAAAGCGTAATCACGGTCATATTAAACAGTAGGCCAATAAACCAGCCGCTGAGTCCTTTCTCGCACTCATCCAAAATGCTATCGGCTCGCCGCCGGTAAAACTTGGGGAATCCCTGTAAAAATAGCTTGCGATACGCCTTCGGATTAGATAACAACATCGCCGTCAGCACTATTACCAACAGCGTATTCAAAAAGAAATCGAGCGACCCTGTAAAGAACACCACCAGTCGGCTGGCCCAATCGGGACTGAACTGAGCAATTTGAGGCAGCAAATCTTCTAGCTTTGTATTGCCTAACGCATTTCCCGGCACTACCCCCCGAATTTGCTGATACCAGCCTTGTAACCGACTAAAACCTTGCTCCGACAAAAACGTGTACTCTGGCAGTTGACGAGCGATCGCTGGCCCAATAAACCAACCTACCCCCACAAACAGACCCAACAACCCCAATAGCGAAACCGTCACCGCCAACGCACGCGGTACCCCAAGTTTGTGCAGTCGCTGTACCAGTTTGTTGATGACCGTTGCAAAGGCGATCGCGGCAAACCCCAGCATCAAAACCTGTCGAATCTGCCAGAGCAAATAAAGCAGCGCCACCAACAGCACCGCCCCCATTATCTTTCCAAACTTCACGAATCTCGTCCTCTAGCGGGCCAGGTAGCCATCACCAGGCCACCCACTCACTCTAGAAGCTGGTCCCCCGCTCCCTCTCTACCCCAAGTCCAAACTTTCAAGCCATCACTCACCGCTCATAATTCATAATTTATAATTTCCAACATAATTGCCATTGTCTGCTCCAAATGACTACACCCATTCGGCAGCACAGCAATCGGATCAATCGGCCCCTTCGGCCCACTATGGCTCACTGGCCCTAGCTGAAACAGCTTTACCCGCCCCTTCGCCTTTGCCAAATTCCAGTTAGACCAGGCCATCATCGGCCAGCGTTTAGGAAACATCATCGCCCCTATTTGGGCTAGCACATCCCGACTGCCGTGCATATGATACAGCCGCTCAATCGACGCAATCCCATTGTTACCACTCATCACGCCCGCAATCGAAATTACCTCAATTGGGACATCCAGCGCATATTTTAGATAGGTTGCTGCCCCCAGTGCCACCTGCGCCCCGCCGCTATAGCCCAACAGCGTAATCGGCGTTCCTGGGATATAGCCTCGCTGCCGCAAACTGTTCAAAATTACCTGCGCCGTCCCCCGGTTAAAAACCGGACCATAGCGATTATCGGTAGACACTGCTACTTGAAACGTATTGCGCAAGTTTATAAATACATCCAGCGGACTCGCCGGAAAGCGGGCCTCAATGCGGTTTACCCAGCGCCAAAATGCCGAAAACGGTCGCTGTCCTGTTAGGGGTCTGTTCAAAGCCGAATACGCCATAATGTCTTGAATAAACACCGTGCTTTCAGGCAGTGCCGCTGACAGCGTATCCAAAAAGTTTTGCACCCGCGCTGGGTAACCCTCGGAGCTTTGCGAAATGCCGTCTAGATAAACCATGTATCGGGCAGGGCTTTTCCCATTGGCATCAATATCACAGACCGGCGCGGATAAATACGCCGGTAGATGAACATCTACGCGCGTTTCAATGCCGTCGCCATACCAGCCCGCCCACCAGCCCAAAGCTTCAAAGGGAGAGAGTAGTCCGGCAATTAGGAGGGCGATCGCACTCACCCGCAGTAAATCCACCACCAAACTCAAAAAGCTGCTATTGAACGTTAGATACCAGTTCAGCCACCGCTCATTGGCTGGCGAGAGTAGCACAATCGCCCCTACCGCCAGCAAAATTGCCAGCCCATACTTCAGCATCCGCCAGGACATCACCGCTGCTCCTCTAAACCCATTTATCAATATAGATCGTCAGGTTAACCTTACTTAAACGGCTGATTCCGCTGCCGCACCCGATCCGCCAAAAACCGCTCATCCTGCCGCTCCGCTGAAAAATTCCCTGCATCGCCGCGCACCACTCGCGTCTTTTCCTCACCCGCCTCAATTAGCGTCTGCTCCAGCGAATCATCTAGCCCGGTTCGCTGCGATCGCAGCCCAGCATATAGCTCCTGCGCCAGCCGCAGCCGATTCGTAATTAGCTCTTCGCCCGCCACCCAGTTTGTAATCCACTGGCCCAAAGACGCAATCGGCTGTCCTACCGTTTTCTGCAATAGCTGCACAATCACCCAGCCCAGCGCCGCACTTTCAAATGCCTCCCATCGGCCCAGCGGCGTAATCACCTCTATGCCCACCACTACCGCCAGCAGTGTCCAAATAGACAGTGCCAGAAAAAACGCGCTGCCAAAGTACGGAAACATCACCAGCACCCCCAGCATCAGCGGCGCATAGCTAAAGCCCACCGTCCGCAGCACCGTATTAAACGGCAAATACTCCGCAAACGACAGGTTCAAAATGCTCCAAATACTAAGCGCCCAAAAGCCATAGCCCACCGTAAAAAACAGCGCCGAAATTAGCAGGCTAAGCACAAACCGCACGGGCCGCACCTGGTTGATAAACAGCACCACAATCTGACTGAGCGACTGAGATACCCCGGCTAAAAAAACAATTGTCAGCGCCGCTAGCAAGCTGTGCGACTGCGTATGAATAGAGCGAAACGTCTCGGCATCTAGCGCCATTGCCCCGCGAACCAGCGACCAAAGCTGATCGAACGCATCCACGCTAGATGTCTTGAGATACAAAATGTCTGAAACCGAGTTAATCAAACCGAACCGTATAAAAGACAAGTTCACCGCTTTAGCTAACGAATACTCACTAAACACAAAGCTTTCAAATCATAGTCAGTTAGTGTGATCGTGGCAAACGCTGGACAGTTGAAAATTGTGGACAAGACCTTAAAAAATCACTGCGTTTGTCCTCAACCTGTTTAACTAGGCGTCACACTGCTAATAGAATTCAAACGCCTCAAAATTCCTATGCCTGCCACCCTACTCACCGATGCTAGCCGCCGCCTGAAAAAAGCAGCCATCTACGCGCCTATTTCTGACGACGCTACCGAACGCCTCAAATTTCCAAAAGCAAGCCTCAAAGTGGCTATTCCTGTTCGGATGGATAACGGTAGCCTGCGCGTGTTTGAAGGTTATCGCGTCCGCTACGACGACACCCGAGGCCCTACTAAAGGCGGCATCCGCTTCCACCCCAATGTCTCTCTAGACGAAGTGCAGTCTCTCGCTTTTTGGATGACCTTCAAATGCGCAGCCGTAAACTTGCCCTTTGGTGGCGCAAAAGGCGGCATTACCCTCAACCCTAAGGAACTCTCTAAATTTGAGCTGGAGCGGCTGAGCCGGGGATATATTAACGCGATCGCCCAATTCATCGGCCCAGACTTAGATATCCCGGCCCCTGACGTTTATACCAATGCCATGATTATGGGCTGGATGATGGATCAATACAGCATTATTAAAGGGAAGCGATCGCCCGCTGTTATCACGGGTAAACCCGTTAGCATGGGCGGCAGCTTGGGCCGCAACACCGCCACTGGCACGGGTGCCTTCCACGTACTGCAAACCATGATGGCAAAAGCTAACAAAAATCCTGAAGATCTGACCGTTGCCGTTCAGGGGTTTGGTAATGCAGGCAGTGTTATCGCTAATTTGCTTTTTCAGGCTGGCTACAAAGTTGTTGCCGTCAGCGACTCTAAAGGCGGCATCTATAGCCCTAAAGGACTCAACATTCCAGACGTTCAAAAGTTCAAGAAAGAACAACAAGAGATGCAGGCCGTTTACTGCAAAGACACCGTTTGCAGCATTGTCGAACATGACAACATCACCAACGAAGAACTCCTCACGCTAGACGTAGACATTCTTATTCCGGCGGCGCTAGAAAACCAGATTACCGCTGAAAACGCCAATAGCATTAAGGCCAGGTACATTTTTGAAGTTGCTAATGGCCCTGTTACCGCCGACGCCGATGCTATTTTAGAAGACAAAGGCGTCTCACTTTTTCCCGATATTCTGGTTAATGCAGGCGGTGTGATGGTGAGTCACTTTGAGTGGGTGCAAAACCGGAGTGGACTGTATTGGACGTTGGATGAGGTGAATAGTCGATTGCGATCGCGCATTACCGAAGAAACCGAAACCATCTGGCACCTCGCCCAAAAGCACAGCCATTCAAACCCAAAAATCTCATTTCGCACCGCCGCCTACATCCACGCTCTTAGCCGCTTAGGTGAAGCCTTAGATGATCGGGGTACGCGAGCTTACTATAATAGCTAAAACTAGGATTAGCATCTACTTCAATCGGGATAGGCGATTGCACCTTAAATCCCCTCCCTTGCCGTAGATTCTCCATCCATACTGTCTTACAATCTGGCTAACGCCTCACTAAGTTTGCTTTCCAGCAGAGCTTAGTTAAATGTCTTTTCGCAAAATTCTTTATGCCTCTTATCAAACGATTTTCCTGGCTTACGTTTGCCGTTATTCTGTCCGTCGCCCTAGTACTAGGCATCTCGCGCAGCTCAATTGTCAGCACAGCAACAAACCTCACAGCCGGAGAGACCTCACCGCTTCTAGCCTCTGCTTTTACGGCTCCGGATCCCTCTGGTGAATTTGTCCTTCCCCCGCTGGCCTACGACTACGACGCCCTAGAACCTTATATAGACGAACAAACCATGATGCTGCACCACGATAAGCACCATGCTAGCTACGTCAAAAACCTGAACGATGCGATCGCCGACTATCCAGAACTACAGGGAAAAACGGTAGAAACCCTACTGCAAGACTTAGAGACTATCCCAGAAGCCATTCGTACCGCCGTTCAAAATAACGGCGGTGGCCATGCTAATCACACAATGTTTTGGGAGACAATGACACCTGACGGGCAGAGCGTTCCGAGTGGGGCGAGCGCTCAAGCAATAGACACCCAGTTCGGCGACTTTGCCACCTTTCAAACCGCTTTCAACACCGCTGGTAAAAATCAGTTTGGCAGCGGCTGGGCTTGGCTAGTAATTAATCCCGCAGGCGAGCTAGAAATTACTGCTACAGCCAACCAGGACAGTCCTATCAGCGCTGGTAGCCAACCCCTTCTTGGCAACGACGTTTGGGAACACGCCTACTACCTCAACTACCAAAACAAACGGGGCGATTATTTAGATGCCTGGTGGAATACCGTTAACTGGGACGTTGTGAATAGCCGATACGAGCAGGCAATACGCCTTTAGGCTTCGCTGAGCGTACCTGTTTGACTTGAGTTCTCTGAGTTGAGGGCTAGTTTCCCGTTGTTGTCTTTTAGCACTTCGGGAACGTCTTTCAACAACAGGGTATAAATTTCTGTGGGCATCTCAATGTTGTTTTCTTGTAAAGCTTCTTTTACACTTTGGGCCACGATTGAAGTGGTTTCTAAGAATCCAGCGCGGCGCGAGTCTACCCAGAAGCGAATTTCTAAATTGACAGTGCTGGCCGCTAGCTCGTGAACGAGAACTTCAGGGATTGGCGTTGACTGAACGCGATTGTGGGTGGAGACGGCCTGGACAATAACTTCGCGGGCTTCGACAATATCGGCGTCGTAGTCTATGCCGACAAAGACGGAGCTACGCAGATGTTGGGAAGCGGTGTTGTTGGTGATGCTAGCCTGAAAAACTTCTTGGTTGGGAATGTAGACCATGCGACCATCGTAGGTTTTGAGCGTGGTGGAGCGGAGCTGAACTTGGGTAATGGTGCCTTCGAAGCCGTTGATGACCACCTGATCGCCGATGTGAAAAGGGCGAGCTGAGAGTAGGATGACGCCTGAGATATAGTTGCTCAAAACATCTTTTAGGCTAAAACCAATGGCGACGCTGGTAAGACCGAGTGCGCCTAGCATGGTGGCAAAGTCGATACCCCAAACGCCAAGGGCAATGACTGCACCTGCCACCCAAACGCCGCCGTAGCAGAGCCGTCCAACCAGAATTTCGGTGCTGCGATCGCCTTCTGTTCTTTGCGCCCATCTAAACCCGCTGTAACGCACAATTTTAGCGACTATCCAGGTAAACAAAATAACGACGAGTACGCCAATTAGAGCGGGAATGCTGCCAACGGCGTCTTTTCCTAACTGGCGGACGGTGCTGTTTAACCGTTGGACAACGTCGATAGCAATCGGTGGCTTGTCAAAACTTTTTTCTAGCCGGGTGGCCCAGTCTTCGGCTAAACCCTGAAGGGATAAACCAGAATCTTGGGCGTCCTGCTCGGTTACGGTCATCAGTATCCGCCCGTTGGCCTGTACGGTGATCAGTTCTTGATCATATAGGGGTTCAGCCGTTACCGCTACTTGGCCATCGGTGCGATCTAGCAGGCTGGCAATGCGGCGGTTGATGATGGCGGCTCTTTGGCTGGCGGAAAGATTGTTGAGACTGCCGATTTGGAAGACGGTTTGGCCTCTGACGAGGATATCGGCGAAATAGAGACCGTCGGAAGGGGTGGTGATCGCATTTTCTGCCGATTCAGCAACTGGTTGGGCTAGGGACAGCGATTCTTCGAGGGCTGCGTCTTGCGCAACGGCTGGAAAGATTAGCATTGCAGTCAATAGCGTTGCCATTAAAACCACTTTGAATCGGCGTTTTTTAGCCTTGGTTTGGCTGAGCAGATTCCACATAATTAACTGACCGCGTTCCTTTCTCTTCCGCTAGTTTAGATGGGTATCGTATGGGAACAATCATTCTTTAGATACGTCAGGTTTTGTTTATGACTGGTCGGAACAACTCGGTTAAGGCAATGTTGGTTTTTGGGGTGCTTACTGCAAGTTTGATGGCGGGGGCAAAGCCTGCTTTTTCACAAGTATCAGCGCTCGACAGATTGTTGGAACAGGCTGAAGCGTCCGGCGCGGCGGTAGATGACGCGGCGGTGGTAGATTCGGTGAGTGATGATTCGGTGAGTGATGAGTCGGTAGGTAATGAGCCGGTCAGTATCGAGCCAGTGAGTGTCGAGTATACGGTGGATGCCGCTGAGAGTGAGGCCGCAATGCTGACGCTAAGTGAGGCTTTAGACGCGGATGGGGTGGCGGATATTTTGGCGACGGCTGAGAGTGAGGCAGTGGAGGAATTAGAGGCCGTTGTAGAGAAAAGTCCTGGAGCTGAGGTTTTAGTCGGCCTGGAAAGTGCCAGTATGGACAGCCCTGGGGTGGGTCCTGCTGAAAGGGATTTAGCGGCGACGGGCGCTGCATTTACCGTTGAGGCTTCGTCGGTGCCTGCACTCCAAGCGGCGCTGAATAGCAATCAGGCATTAACTCAGCTATACGCGGCAGATGCGCTTTGGACACTGACGGGCGATTCTGAGCTGGTGCTGCCCACATTGATGAAGGCAGCGGCTTCTGGAGATGCGGATATTCAAGCTTTAGCGGTTGCGGCTTTGGGACAAATGGGCAATCAGGCATCTCCGGCTGTGCCGATGTTGACTGAGCTGTTGAATCGTAATTCTAGGACGCGGGCGATCACTCAAAATGCGTTGACGGTAATTAGAAGCGGCAATCCTTCGAGGACAATGCTAGGAATTATTGCGAGAGAATCCCGGCGACGGGTGCTGCCAGCAGCGCTAAGAGCCATTAGCGAACTTTGGCGTTAGCGCGCTCAGCATAACCTAAGTTTAATTGCACTGATTCACCTAGCCACTCAACCCATTAGAAGCAAACTTTCTCGCCCCAAGCTGGACCGACTGAGACATTGCTGGTTTTGCAGTCGAAGGGGCGAACGATGCGTCCAGGCATGTAGCCGTAAGCTGCGTTGTTGGTGAGATCACTCGCGGTAGAAAATGCGACTAGGCCGACGGTTGGGCAGCTTTCGATGAGCTGGGCGGAGAGCTGGTTCATGAGCACTGGGGAGGCCAGAACGCTTTTGGCTCCTTCGTTGGCTAGCACAAAGCGGAAGCTGTCGGGGCGACCGCTCGGAGCGTTACCCGTGTAGCCGTGGTCGTTGAGAGTGCGAGCGCTGATTTGGGTGTTGTAGACGCTGCGGATTTTGCTTTCTGTTTGGGCGATCGCACTATCGCAGCTAATCTGGGGCTGCGCGGCAATCGGGGCAACTAGGCTAACTAGATCTGAGCGTAGCCAAACGTCTGAGGCGGGCGTGACTGATGACGTTAGATTTACCTGATACCAGATGTAACCGGCGCTATCTTTTTGTTCGCGGACGATGCTGAAAGGGCTACCGTTAGCGGCAGTCGCCTGAGTTTGGGTGCCCGTCGAAGGCCCGGATCGCAGATTGGCGACGCCGCCTTCGACGGTGGTAGAGACCCAGCCTCTTTGCGGTATGGCCGAGGCGCGTTGGGTGAGACCGATACTCAATGTGGCGGTGAGGCTGGCGATGGTTAGCAAGCTAGTGATTAGACGTTTCATAGCGACTCTCATCAGGTGAGCGGATTTACTTCGAATTGAAAGGGATGGGGCATCCTGTATACGATCAGAATCACTGGCGATGGGCTTGGTTCCGGAGACTGTGCCAGAACAATTTGTGTCAAGGGCTACTGATTGAGCGATCGCGTTATGCTTTGCTATGTTTTATTTGAGGCGTCCACCAGTTCCACTTGCCCATCAGCTTCATGCTGGCAGGGACGAGAATGATGCGGATGAGGGTGGTGTCTATGGCAATGGCGATCGCAATACCCAACCCTAGCGCTTTAACAAAGATCAGACTCGTAAAGGCAAACGCGCTAGTGACAATAATCACTAACAAAGCCGCGCTGGTGATGAGCTGTCCGGCTTGTTCTAGTCCTATAATGACGCTGGCAGTGTTGTTTTTGTTGGGGTCTTCTCCATTGTGCTTTAGCTCGTCGTAGGTCTCTTTGATGCGCGTGAGTAGAAAGACTTCGTA
This sequence comes from Nodosilinea foveolarum, assembly GCA_003242035.1. Taxonomy (GTDB): domain Bacteria; phylum Cyanobacteriota; class Cyanobacteriia; order Phormidesmidales; family Phormidesmidaceae; genus Phormidesmis; species Phormidesmis foveolarum. Next base: position 18,641 of record QBMC01000083.1, read on the forward strand.
GTCCATGCGTAAGGATTCAGGTTTTTTTAAGAGGATAAATGGTGCAATCACGCTAGCCTCAA
>QBMC01000084.1 GCA_003242035.1 Nodosilinea foveolarum
GAAGGCAAAACCTATATGCCACATAGCCTTCGAGCGTTGTGTCACCCCTTCAGATAGGTTCCATAGTTTTAAGACGGCTGCTGAATACTGCCTTTGTAGACAATTGCTCGCCTAAAGTACCCGCCGTCAGATCGGCATCCAACAGAACATCAAGGTTTGTAGATATATCTGCGGAATTCTATAGACTACAAAATTTGACAGGAAAGCTGCTGAAATTCGGCTGGCTGCGTAACCCGCATGACCACTAACGTCGTGTCGTCTTCGGCGGCTCTATCGGTGCCAACAAAGCGCTGGAGCGTCTTAAACAAATAGTCCAAAATCTCTTGGGCGCTAGAAAGGTTGCGGCAGGCCCAGTTAAAAGACTCAATCAGCTTATCTTCATCGAAGCGCTGGCCGCTGTTGCCCGCCGCTTCCGTAAAGCCATCGGTGTAGTAAATCACCGTGTCACCCGGCTGTAGCTGTAGCTGATTTTCTTGATAGTGGGTGTCCATATCCAGCCCTAGCAGCATTCCGTCTGCATCGAGCCGAGTGACTTTGCTAGTAGCCGCTTGCCAAAGTAAAGGCGGGTTGTGGGCTGCGTTGCCATAAGACAATACCTGCGTACGCGGATCGTACTGGGCGCAAAACAGCGTCACAAAGCGGTTAGAGCTTTCTAAGTCGGTGCGCATCACCCAGTTCAGGTGCTGTAACAGTTCGCCCGGAGAATGGTCGTTTAGCACTTCTGCGCGCAGCATCCCTCGCAGCATCGTCATCATTAGGCCAGCCGGAACACCTTTGCCCATCACATCGCCAATGGCAAAGTTCCAGGGCTGCTCTTGCGAGGCGGGAGAATCTGGATTTCTGAGCTGCTCGTAGGAAGTCGGAATAAAGTCGTAGTAATCGCCGCCTACTTGAGTCGCGGTCTTACAGCGAGCCGCCAAATCTACCCCTTCTATAGTGGGGCACTGTCTGGGCAAGAGCTGAGCCTGAATCTCCGCGCCCAGTTCTAGCTCTCGATCTAGTCTTTCTTTATGGCGTAGCTCGCGGGTTAGCTCATTGTTTTCTACGGCAACTGCCGTTTGGTCGGCCACTAGCCGCACTAATTTTTGTCGAGTTTCGCTCCAGGTATAGTCGCCTTCCTCGCTAAATACGTACAGCCTGCCACGCTCCACATTTTGCACAATAATGGCTGTGCCAAAAATTTGGAAGCCAGGGCCAAGATATCTACAGGTCTGACGATCTAGCGAAACCATCGCGGCATTAGTGAGCGCAGCGGGTTCGCCTTCTACTTTGTTGGCAGCCATCAAAGAGGCGGTCACCTGCCGGGTGGCCATTTCTAGGGCCATGCGAACGTCGCCACAGTCAGCCGTTCCCAAGCAGTGTAGATGCTCTAGGCGCAGTTCTCCGTTGGGTTGGCACATCACCAATGCGCCACCAGACGCATCGGTAACGCGGCTGGCCATCATCGGAATAAGTTCTAAAAATTGGTTGAGGTTGTTGAGGCTGCGAAGCGCAAATCCTAATGAGCTAAGCAAATCCTGAATTTTGAATTGCTCTCTTTGCAATCTAGAGACCAGCTCTTTGAGCGCGTACACAGAGGTATTGTTCACCCCGGCCATTTTGTGTCCAGGCGGTGAGCCGGACGGCAGAGGGTCAGGTCTAATCGCATCGGGCAGGGGCGAACTAGACGCGGCGATTCCTGGCGCTACGGCTCGACCGGGGCCTTCAGACGGCGAATTTAGGGGCTGGGCAGACCTGGATTGCATAAGGTGGGGGAAGAAGGCAAAAAAGCGAAGGTGCTGTGAGTAATCGGTGACGAATGAGTGTATTGGCGACTCATGACTTAGCGCTCATCACTCAGCACTTATAACTCATCGTTTGCGATCGCGACAGAGCATTGTCGAATCGTCAGCGGTGACTGTCGTCAACACAGGCGAGTTTAGTTCAGTAGATCAACATTGATAATTAGAATTGTCTAAATATCGGGTCTAAAGACCTAAAAGTAGCCATAACGATAGCACTTCTCGGTTCATAGTCAAGGCGCTATCGGTGAGGGATGAGGTAGTCATTGAGACATAGATGATTCAAACAGAGGATATTTTGTCATCTCTGTCTAATTTAAAGAGATTTAGAGAGACGTTCGATGATTGTATGAGTTTAGATCGAGTTTTCTTGACAAAAATCGACAATCTCTTCCAAATCCTCTGTTTTATAGGGATAGATAATTGCCGGTCGGTCAATCAAAATTAGACGTATACCCAGCGTGTGAGCCGCTTGCCTTTTAATCTGTTCTCCACTGCAAGCGTCTGTCGTTTGGTCTGTCTCCTGGTCTATTTCTCGACTACGCACAGATGAAGGCGTCCCTGGCGTCACGAGCTGGCCGGAAGCCTTAGCAACCACGCAGGAAATATTCCACTGCTCCCACAGGGCAATTTCTAGCGCGAGTGAAATAGGAGGTCTTAGCGCCACGATTTCTTTAGCGCTAAATCCGGCTGCCATCGCGCCCGCGATCGCCTCCAAAGAAGGCAGTATACGCGCATAAAGTTTTGACGCAGGGCGCAAGCTCGCAAACTTCTCTAAATGGCGATAACCAATCGTAAACAAAACGCGCTGATTCTCTAGCAAAGGACTATCGACTAAAGAATCAATGGAATCAACGCTTATAAGAGTGTGTTCTGCATGAGAGGCGGCTAAGCTGTTCTGTTTTAGATCTGACGCATTAGCAAGCGTAGGACGTTCGTAGCGCAGATAGGGAATTAGGTGTTTTTGGGAGAGGGCGATCGCACAGCCAGAAATTTCGCTAGCAAACGGATGCGAAGCATCAGCAATGCAGCCCACTCGATAACGACGGACAAAATCTTCAGCGAGCGACGGCGATAATTTACCCACCCAAACTTGGGCATTCGCAGGATATAGCGTTTGAGCAGAAGGCGTCGTGACCGTCACGATATAGGGAATCGCTAACGCGCTAAGCTGTCGGGCGATCGCCGCACTATCGCTAGTCCCCCCAATCAGCCAGCAAATTCCCACACTCATCACTCATCATTCATCACTAATCACTCATCACTCCCTAGCTCCAGCAGACCTTATACAAATGAAACAGCTCACCTTCCTGCTGTTTGACGACTTTTGCGCCGACGGTTTTGATGAGCGATCGCCAGCTAGAAAGCGGCTCTAAAAAGACATCTGCGCCCAGGTAAGTTTCCAAAATCGCCCAGTTCTCAGCCAGCTCGTTCTCTGGATCAATCACATCAAACACAAAAAATCCACCTGGCTTTAGCAGTGGCTTAGCCGCTTCCATCACGGCTTGCCAATAGTCCGTGGGATAATAGCAGCTAAAGCCCGTCGCAAAGATCAAATCAAAGCTAGCAGGCGGATAGTCCAGCAGATGAGCAGGGCCTTTTTTAATCCCCTTGAACAGCTTGGAGTCTAGCTGAGGGCCTCTTTGGTGAACCGTTTTGACGGCAAACTCGCTGACATCTTGACCGTGAAACAAAGCTTGCCATGCTTTCCATTCATATACTAGGAAACTAAAGCCGCAGCCAATATCTAAGCAATGCTGATTTTTCTTAGGTTTGGCAATCTCCCAAAAAGGCGACGAAATTCGAGCGGTGAGTGAACCCGCCGCCCAGTCGCGAAACACCGGCATCGCTTCAACTTCTTCTGGAAGCTCAAAGGATTTTCCCTGATATTCTTTCTCAAACCGCTGGCCAACTGCGCTGATAGCAGGTAGCCAGGAGACAGATTTAGCCTGAAGCACGTCTCCTAGCGGGGACTGGGCGGAAGCAGCCATGCGGTTTATGTCCTTATATAGCTTTATTTTATCAGGAGCGTCCTGCTCTATTTTCCTTTGAGTGCTTTATTAAAGTTGCGACGGTAAGACGGGTTACTAATCATAAGTACCGGCCATAGCAACGTTAAGTAGGCTTTGCCAGTGCTGAAATCGGTACGGTTAAACCCTGTCCAAAACTTCCAGGCACCTACACCATAGAAGGCAAGAAAAATAAGACCTATCAAAGTTCCCATTGACATCTCCTGAGCGCGATTAGCAATTGATGGGGTATTGGCCTTCTATTCTATGGATTTTCAGCTCTATATGTTGGTTGATTCGTTTCTTTTTGAAAAGTTCTGTTTCAAAAGAAAGTATGCAGACATGTAAAGGCCGTAGGCAAATAGGCATTTTGACCCCTTTAGAATGAAGTTGGGCAGATGAAGTGAGGCCAAGACGCTTCTAAGTGATGTTTTGATGGGAGGCTACTATGCGCGCAGTTTTGATGGCGGGCGGTTCGGGGACGCGGCTAAGGCCACTCACCTGCGATCTGCCCAAGCCAATGGTGCCAGTCCTTAATCGGCCTATTGCAGAACACATCATCAATCTGCTGAAGCGTCACGGCATCACGGAAATTATCGCGACGCTGTTTTATCTGCCCGATGTCATGCGCGATTATTTTCAAGATGGCAGTGGCTTTGGCGTCACGATAACTTACGCCGTAGAAGAAGATCAGCCGCTAGGCACGGCGGGCTGTGTTAAAAACGTCGCAGAGCTGCTAGACGATACTTTCCTAGTGATTAGCGGCGATAGCGTTACCGATTTTGATTTGCAAAAGGCCATCGACTTTCATCGAGAGAAAGGAGCTAAGGCCACTATTGTTCTGACTCGGGTGCCCAATCCGGCTGAGTTTGGCGTCGTAATTACGGCAGAAGACGGACGGATTTCTCGCTTTTTAGAAAAGCCCTCTACTAGTGAAATCTTTTCAGATACGGTCAATACGGGCACCTACATTTTAGAGCCGGAGGTTTTAGAGTATCTGCCGCCTGACTGCGAGCAGGACTTTTCGAACGACTTGTTTCCCAGGCTCCTCGATAAAGGTGAGCCGATGTACGGCTACGTTGCGGATGGCTACTGGTGCGATGTGGGTCATTTGGATGCCTACCGAGAGGCGCAGTACGACGCTTTACAGGGCAAAGTGCATCTCGACTATGCCTACCCCGAAAAGACCACAGAGGTATACGTCGGTCAAAATACCTTTATTGACCCGACGGCTCGGCTACAGCCGCCGGTGATTGTGGGTGATAACTGTCGGATTGGGGCGCGATCGCTCCTAGAACCTGGAACCGTCATAGGCGATAACGTCACGGTGGGTAACGATGCTCATTTGAATCGTCCGATTATTTGGAACGGGGCCGTGGTTGGCGATGAGGCCATGCTGCGGGGTTGTGCGATCGCCCGAGGAGTTCGTATTGGACATCGAGCGCAGGTCATGGAAGGAGCCATTATCGGCGCACTTTCTACGGTGGGGGACGAAGCACACATTAGCCCCAGCGTGAGGGTATGGCCCAGTAAACAGGTAGAACCTGGCGCAACGCTGAACATTAATCTGATCTGGGGGCAGACCGCTAAACGCCATTTGTTTGGTCAGCGCGGCGTGGCGGGACAGGCCAATGTAGATATCACCCCAGAGCTAGCCGTGAAGCTAGGAGCAGCCTATGGCTCTACCCTTAGTCCTGGGGCAACGGTAGCGGTATCGCGCGATCAAAGACGAATTTCGCGCATGGTGACCCGGTCGCTGATTGCGGGGCTAATGTCGGTGGGCGTCAATATCCAAAACTTAGAGGCGATCGCGATTCCAGTCGCTAGAAACGTCGTGACGACGCTGGATGTTTCTGGCGGTATTCATGTGCGGGTGCATCCCCAATTTTCTGATCAGGTACTGATTGAGTTTTTTGACGCGCAAGGCATTGATATTGCCAAGCGCAAAGAGAAAAAGATTGAGGGTGCTTTCTTTAAAGAGGATATGCGGCGATCGCAAATTCATGAAATTGGCTCAGTAGCCTATCCAAGCCGCGTGATTGATATCTACACCACTGCATTCGAAAAGCATCTAAACATTGAGTCGATTCGCAATAGTAAATCTAAAATCGTGATTGACTACGCCTACGCCGTCTCGGGTGCGGTGCTGCCTCAACTACTAGGCAAGTTTGGCTGCGACGCCGTCGTACTCAACGCGAGCTTGAACCCAAAGGTGCTTTCCCTCGCTGAACGGGAGGTTTTGCTACGGCAATTGGGCCAGGTCGTACAGGCGCTGCAAGCCACCTTTGGCGTACAGGTTTTAGCCAATGGTGAGCAAATGATTCTCGTCGATGAAGTCGGCTCTCTCATTCGCGGCGAGACGCTGACGGCGCTGATGGTACACATGGTGTTAACCGCGCATCCTAGAGGTACGGTCGTCGTGCCAGTCCATGCTTCGGGCGCAGTCGAAGAGCTAGCTCGGCGTCACGATGGGCGCGTCATTCGCACCCAGGCCAACCCGACGGCGCTGATGGAAGGCTGCTGCCAACATGCCAACGTTGTGCTGGGCGGCAGTGGCGATATGGGCTTTATTTTCCCGCAGATGCATCCAGGGTTCGATGCCATGTTTTGTATTGCCAAGCTGATTGAGATGCTGCTGATTCAGGAGCGATCGCTCGGCCAGATATGGGACGAGCTACCGCGCACGGCGCACCGAGTGCAAACCTTACGCTGCCCTTGGTCTGTGAAGGGGGCATTGATGCGCTATCTTGTAGAAACCCATCCCAAAGAGCGCACAGAGTTGATAGATGGCGTTAAAATAATAGATCCGACTCGGCGCAGTTGGGTACTGGTTTTGCCGGATGCCAGCGATCCGTTAGTGCATATTTTTGCCGATGGCGAAAATAGAGCTTGGGTCGATCAGCAGCTTCGGGACTACCGAGAAAAAGTACAGAAATTTATTGAAGCAGAGCAGGGAATTAAGGAACCGATTATATGAACAACTGCATCTTGATGGCCGAAATTGTAGAGGCTCCCCAGCTCCGTTACACCGCCGATAATCAGACCCCGATTGCTGAGTTTGTGGTGAAGTTTCCAGGGCTGCGCGAAGGCGATGCCGTCGGACAAATGAAAGTGATTGGTTGGGGAAACCTGGCCCAAGAGATTCAGGAGCGCTACAAAGTAGGCGAGCGCGTCCTGCTAGAAGGTCGCCTGGGCATGAACACCCTGGAGCGCCCCGAAGGATTTAAAGAAAAGCGGGCGGAAATAACGGTACAGCGCGTGACCCTGATTAACGAGCTACAGTCGGCGAGCATGGCCGATCCGACGCCGATGCCAGCGGGTACGTTTGTTGGCGGCAACAGCGCCCCGGCCTCTACGCCTTCGGCAGCAGCGGCTCCCGCAGCCCCGGCAGCGCCCGCAGCGGCGGCAGCAGAATATGACGATATTCCCTTCTAAAACGACGGCAAACAAGGTGACTGGCCAGCGTCGGATAAGTCCGCATACTGGCTAGTCACCTTGCTTTCTATTCGCCTTTTTTCTGCTTTTCCAAGCCACCTCAACTAAAGCGCTGCGTCAAAGGCCGCTCTGTTTTCGTATACCTGAAATACCTGATCCATACTGGTCAGTTCGAACAGCATTTTTACCTGCGGACTGGCTGAGCAAACAACCATTTCACAGTCTTGTGATCGCACTTTTTTCAGCACTGAGATCAGCGTTCCTAGCCCAGAGCTATCAATAAACGTAATGTCTTTAAGATCAATAAGTAGCGTTCTAGCACCGGTTGCTAACGCCTCGCTCACCTGAGTGCGGACTTCGGCTGCTTGGGTGCTATCTAAAATGCCAGAGGGCACTAGCACTTGAATGGCGGTATCCATACTCGTTTGCATACTGAATCGGCTGATGTTCATTGTACTTGGTTACGCAGGACTGCTGAGGTTGTAAGCGCTAAGACTTGCTACGTATACAGACTATGTTGCCCTCTCTCAGGGAGAATAGAGCGCTCTTAGGGTGTGCCCCTGTCCAACTTTTACCACCAATCTTGCTTTACGCCTGCCGCTAGGGGCTTTGGCAGTCGAGTCTGCCAGGGGCGAAATGAATAGCTCTGGGTGCAGTGCCTTCCAAAAGTAAGTGACAAAGCTAGCAATTTTCTCATCCGAAAGACCCGCTTTACCGGCTGCTCGCATCTGCTGTTCGGCCTGTAATCGCCAGTCGTAAGAGAGTCGATAGTCTTCTTGCAGCAGCACAACCAGACTGTCCAGCATAGCCCAAAGCGGCTGATACTGTTGAAGTTGACGGTTCATATCGCGGGCGAACTGCCGATCCTCTGGCGTTTCTATCGGGGAGGGTAACGCTATTCTGAGGTCGGCAAAGAGCGCATCGTCGAGCGGCGTCGCCCCGACGAACCAGCCTTCGAAAAAAAAGATGCTCGGAGCAGGCTGGAGCGTCGGAGAGGTGCGATCGCCCTGTCCCTGATGTAAGGATTTATCAAACTGAGGCAGGCTTACTTTGCTACCAGGCGCAGCGGTTTTGATGGCGTTGAGCGTACGAACGCCCAGTTCAATATCGTGGGTGCCGGGGGGACCTCGCCAGAGGAAGCGCGGATCGGATTGCTGAAGCTTTAGGCGATCGCCATAAGAAAAATAAAGGTCATCTAGCGACAGTTGAGCTGTGGACTGACCCATTAGGCTCAAAATCACGCTCAGTCCCTGGGTCAGCGTGGTTTTACCCGTGCCCTGTCCGCCTAAAATCCCTTGAATCAGCGGTCGGCCCAAAGCTTTTTGCTGCGCGTTTAGCTGTTGAGCAAACGGTAGCCAAAAAGTCCACAGCAGCTCGGTATGGGATTGCCAGGAGTCGGGCAGCGGCAGCGTTACTTTGCTGTCGTGTAGAGATTGGTGCAGAGATTGTAGAACCAGAGCGCGATTTGCGAGAATGGCGCGAACGTTCTCTGCATCAATTTTCCAGGCAGAGGCCCGATCAGAATGCTTCAGCTCCCAGTCTATAAGTTTCTGATGGTCTTGAGATGAAGGCGGCTGGCCTTCGCCCCAGGCAGTAACGATGGGCCAGATTGGGGAAAGGCTCATGGGCGGCTCTACTTAGATTGGCTCTGCTTAAATCGAATAAACAGATTAAGAATATTGTCTGATTTGCTGGCCGTGAGGCTATCTATTTGACGAGTGATCGGACGCAGCGCTGAGTCTACATCTCTTAAGTCGGGACGCTGAGCGAGAATAGGCGCGATCGCAGCGCCATTTATATACAAAAAACCTTCTGGGTTGCTGGAAGCTTCCACCGTCGATTGAACCAACCTGGCATCGTTCAGCAGTGAGTTAGCGGATGCACCCAGGGCCTCGTCCATGGCCGCTACAGAGCTAGCAAAAATCTCGTAGCTATTTTGCAAGTCGTCGCTAGGTGGCGCGTTGGGTCTTAAGTGTAATCCCAATATTTCGGTTTCTAACGTATTGCCAGATGGGTATCGCTGATCGCGAGTTTTGAGTTTTGTCCAGGCGATCGCCGATTGCTCTCCCAGATTCAAAAGCGCAGCGTTATATCCTTTCGATTGGGCGAATTCATCCATTTGCACAACGCCGTCGGCTGTTCTTTCAACCACCAGTATCCAGTCAGATTTACCAGAGCGTGTTTGCGCGATCGCATAGTCTCCTTTCGCCCATTGCCAGGGAGACTGAACAGTCTGCGTAGAACTTTCTGCATGGCTATCAGGCAGCGACAGCTTGAGAAAATCAGGCAGCGTTACAGGGAGTCCGCTAGCTGCAATGGCGGGTTCTAGCTGGCTGAGATTATGACCGGTGAAGGCGATCGCACTATCAGCAGGAATAAACTTGAGCAGCGCTGTCGGTGCCTTTGCTAACTGAGTCGAGTGACTGCTAGACGTACCTCTATCAAGCACGCTTTGGTTAGCCATCTTTTCGGGCAACTGAGCGGTGGCCGCAATGCCTGTACGCGTGAGGTCTAAGCTGACGGTGGCAAAGTCAGACAGCGCGGACGGTTTCGGTTCAAATTCATTAAAAGTCGATGTACTTAGGTACGCCAACCCCAGTCTTTTTGATGGCAGCTTTTCTATGGCTGTTCGATAGGCTCTGCTTTGAGCAAGGTTGGTGGCTGTTTCAGTCGCACGAAGGCTCCGTCGAATGACTTGAGCGTCGTTAGCAAAGAGCACAAACTGATTGCCCACTAAGGCACTAGCTGATCCCATAGCCACTTCTGAATGAGTCGTTGAAGCACTCAGCATCCGAACCCCATTGAGCTGTTCGCTCTGAGGACTATTTCCCTTCAGACTTTGTCTTTGCCAAAATATCTGTAGGCTTTCTTTGGCCTGCTGTGATCGCCCCGGCGCAATCTCCAGCGCCAGCAGATACCCTGGCTGCTGACCATTCATCTCGTCAAAATCCAGGTCTGACGCTGTGCAGGCAATCGTGACTTCATCCCCCACCCAGGGCCGAATATCTCGGTCGTAGTCTAGCAGGGTGTTTTCAAAGAAGCCCTGCTCGATTTGTCGGGCGGCTTCGAGCACCGCCTGCGAATCGGCATCGGGCAAAGCCTGCTGCTGCGCCACCAAATTGTCCGGGTTGGTCAGCAGCGAAAAGGTAAAGGGCGCATCGGCGGGGACAAAAGCAGTCGCGATGGCAATAGGGCGATCGCCGCTAGAAAGCACCGAAAGCGGGCCAGTTGCCACCAGATACCAAAAAGCGCCAATGCCTGCACTCAGCAGCACTAGCGCTATGGCGAACAGCCCGATAAAAAAGGGGCGACTCGTTTTGCTTGATGAATAATTTGGAATGGTCGTAGGCCGACTGGCGGCGCTGCTTTGTGGAGTCATTGCCAGCAATTGATCAACGGCATTTCCTCACAAGTTTATACCGCTGTTTGCCCATCCCGTCGTTTCAGACACCTTTCAACAAAGTAGCGTTATTTCACATCCTGATTGCGCCATACGCCAACTAGCCTGCCGTCAATATGAACGTCTTCAGCCGGGTACTTCATTGGCTCAAAGCGAGGATTAGCAGGCTTAAGCGTAACGGTATCGTTTTTGCGGTGGTAGTACTTTAGCGTGGTAGTGCTCTCTACTCGCGCGGCGACGATAGTGCCATTGCGAATACGCGAAGGCTCCTCTACTTTTCTCATAATCACCAAGTCACCATCGTCAATCAGCGCTTCAATCATAGAGTCACCCCTAACCCTAAGCGCAAAGTCGCCGGTCTTAAAAGAGAGCGCCGCCAAGTCTAAATGCTCTGTGGCATCGGTAAATGCTTCAACCATACAGCCTGCTGCGATCGCGCCAAAAATAGGCACACCTTGAAACTCTTGCAACAGGCGAATAGTTCGCGCTTTACCTTCTGTCCAACTAATGTAGCCCTTGGTGCGCAAGTGATCTAAGCGGCTTTGAATTGGCGCAGGAGACTTTAGCTTCATCGCTCTCATCATTTCTCGAATAGAAGGAGAGTGATGATTTTCTTTGATATGGACTACTAGCCAGTCGTATAGTTCTTGCTGGGCTTGAGTTAATGGTTCCATCGCAATTAGTGGAGTAGCAATTAAGTATTAGTGAGAACAACTGTACCAATTCCGCTGTGATTTGTCCACGGGTCGTACTTTTTTCTCACTCGTATCAGAGCGTAAATATCCAAAAGACAGACAGCGAGCCGGACGAAAAAAGACAGCCCCACAGAGAGTAGGACTGTCTTTTTTTGTAGAAGTGATCGCTTACAATCGCCTCTACGCAAATGAAAGTCAATTTATCGAATGTACTCTTTAAGTACGCTGTTGCGATTAGGATGACGTAGCTTACGCAGCGCTTTCGCCTCAATTTGACGAATACGCTCGCGAGTCACGTTGAAAATCTGGCCGATTTCCTCTAGCGTTTTCATCCGACCGTCGTCTAGGCCATAGCGCAGACGCAGCACATCGCGTTCGCGGGGGCTAAGCGTACTCAACACACTTTCTAGATCTTCACGCAGCAGGCTCTTAGAAACCTCATCTTCTGGCGTTTCGCCATCGGACTCAATAAAGTCGCCCAGGCGAGAATCTTCTTCTTTACCAATAGGCGTCTCCAAGGAGATAGGGAGCTGCGCAGACTTAGCGATAAAGCGTAGCTTCTCGATGGTCATTTCCATGCGAGTCGCAATTTCTTCCTCGGTAGGTTTGCGGCCCAGCTCTTGAGAGAGCAGCTTAGTAGTTTTCTTAATCCGAGAGATAGTTTCGTACAGATGCACCGGTAGACGGATAGTGCGCGATTGATCGGCGATCGCTCGCGTAATAGCCTGACGAATCCACCAAGTTGCATAAGTAGAGAACTTGTAACCCTTCTCATGGTCAAACTTTTCGGCGGCGCGAATCAGTCCCAAGCTGCCTTCTTGAATTAGATCCTGAAAAGAGAGACCGCGATTCATGTACTTCTTAGCAATCGAGACCACCAACCGCAGGTTGGACTGAACCATCTTGTCTTTGGCTCTGCGGCCTAAATGCAAACGCCGTTGAAAAGCAGGTAGCGGCATATCAACCGCATTTGCCCAGTCGGTATCTGTAGGCTCATTCTCTAGCTGATCGTCAATTTCGTCGTAAATTCTCTCCAGCTCTAGCAAATCTGCGATCTTACGAGCCAGCTCAATTTCTTCTTCTGCGCGCAGCAGGCGAATGCGGCCAATCTCCTGCAAATACAGTCGAATAGAATCTTCGGTGTAGTGCTTCTTCTTAGTTTGAGCCGTCCGGCGACGGGTCGTTTTAGCCTTAGCAGCCTTAGTCTCTTTATCTTTCTCAGCTTTGGTCTCTTTAGCCTTTTCAGCCTTAGTCGCTTTAGCGGCAGCGGCCTTTTTTTGAGCAGCCGTTTTTGTTTTGGTCGCAGTCCCCTTCCTAGTTCGGGTTGTACTCTTTTTTGTCTGGGTAGCGATGTCTTCTCCGGTGAGATCGATTTTTACCAACTGTTTAGGTGCTGGGTCTATAGTGCCAACTGCACCGGTGGGATCTACCATCTCAAGAGTGTCCTTAGCTTGGGTCATGCCGCGTTCCTGGCTCCTTCAATATCGAGTGTGACTTTAATGTGAAATCCATATTCAGCAACGCTTCTCTGATAGCGTCGACTAATGCCTTAGTCAGCCACTATCAGAGAAACCTATTGCAATACAGATATTAGAATGTAGATGCTTGCTGGTGAGGCAAACGTCGTTGAAAGTTGACCGCTTTTCAACTCGATCAACGGCTTCAGATATAAGCCATCGCTGTCGTGTTTGATAAACACCCTTTAATGAATAATCTGAAGGTGAGTTAGCTGCTCCAACTAGTTAAATATTTTAGTCAAATATCGACTAGTCGCTGTCTACCTAATCACTCTCTCCTAAACTTGCGTGTCATGAATCGTAATAATTGTTTTGTCTATGAGCTAACCAAAAAGAAGGGTTGCTGATAGACACAAAGAGCCAAAAGGCTAGTGCGATCAGACGGCAAGTGGCAAAAAGCTAAGCGCTACTTATGTTGATTCCTTTCCATACTAAGAATGACAAAAGCATTTTTCGAGAGCGAGTTGCCTCTGGGTATTTGCTGAGCTACTGAAATAATCGTTAGCTCACGAGAACAGTTAGCAAACAAAGTAGTAAAGCTTGCTAGCACTCTAGTGAAATCTACTGAGGATAGCTTACCCAATTAATCAAGTAATGTTCAACTATCTTCTCTAGAACCTCATAGATTGTAGCTTTTAAGACAGGAATCTACCACCTATAGTTCCACAGGGCAGCAACTTTTTGAAGTGGCTGCGTTTCTACAGTATTAGCACGGGTGCGATAGAACTGGCTATACTCAAAGCAAATCCTTTACTCTCTTTGCTACCTAGCTTCTGCTCACTAGCCTGTGGTTACACGGTTGGTAAAATAGCTGCATTCAAGACGGTGTAATCTTTCTATGCCTTTAGCTAGATGCCAGAAGTACCGTCCCCAGAGCCATTTTCTCTAGCAGGTGATTGGGGAAAGATCCCTGAATCGAAGGCTGCTCTGGATCTGTTTTTTTAGGATTCGCGTAGTTCTTGCCCGCATCATCAGAAAAACTTATAGGGGAGTTAATATTTTTGTAAGAGACGGCTACAGCCTGTTTCAGTTTTGCAGATGCGTTGAAGCTATTTAAGGAGATAGACGGGCTTTTTTTAGTCGGGTGGTTTCGTACCAGTCAGCGACAGCGGGCACCCAAGCTTGAAAGTGAGGCCAGATGGCTTCGCAGAGCTTTTGGGCTTCTAGCTGCGCGTCGGCTTTCCAGCGCAAATCTAGCAAATGCATCAGCGAGCGGGCATTGGCCGAAAGCACCCAGTGCTGACGAACGTCAAACGGGATGAGACCGCGAGCGTGTTCTTCTGAGAAGCCTTGGTCAATGCGGGTTTTGTAATGCGCACAGCCCTGACGGCACCAGTCGAGATCTTCTTGCCGCAGGGCTTCGGTGTAGTCGTATTTTTTGCCTTGGCGATCGCTATAAGCCCCCACCGGACGCAGGTAAAAAACGTCTTCTACATCAGTTTTACCGTTGACTACATCGAGGATACGTGAGCCTGTGTACCGAAAGGAGTTGTGAACCACTAATCCGTTCGCAACAAAATTGTGCCAGGGTTCTTCCACTTCTAAATCGTACGTTGTCTGAAATCCTAAAAATTCAACTTTGATAATTTCAACTGCATGGGCGGCAAGCTTCCGTCCAGCAGGGACTGGTTTCTCTTTCCATTGTGCAGGTTCAGTAATGGGCTGAAAATTTTTGGCGAATTCTAATTCCAAGTTTTGACTATGAATTTTGGTATGGCAACTTTTGCAAACCGAAACCAAGTTTTTGAACTCATAAGCGAGATTAATATCAGCAAATACGGGCACCAAATGATGGGCGTGAAGTGCGCCACCCCTTTCGCCGCAGTGCTGACAGATGTAATCAAACTGCTTGTGGACTTGAGGTGCAGTTTGGCGAGTCCATGCACCAATTAATGTCCGATCAGTAGAAACGCCGCCTTTCCAAAATACGGAGTCTTCACCCCGCTGCGTATACTTGGCAGCGTTTTCTCGGCGCGTTTCACGCGATTCTGGCGTTGAGTCTAGGTTGTAACCTTTGAAGCCTTTATTCCAAGGGTTTTGGGTGCCTGGAGATCTCTTATTGAGCGATAAGTTGTAGTGGTAGACCCATTTTTTAATCGTTTCAATAGAGCAGCTTGCGGCCTTAGCCATTTGAGCAACGTTTTTTCCGTTGGAAAGCTGGCTTTCTAACCATCTTTGCTCTCGGTATATGCCACTGCCTACAACTGTTTTCGACCATTGATGATGGCCAGACGGCAAGCTAAGTGAATGCTTTTTTGCCCAGTAGCGAATGACATCAGGCGATGCGTCACAGAGCTGCGCGATCGCGTTGGCATGTAATCCTTTCTGAGCCTGCGCTGTCAGCCATGCTTTTTGGGCATACAAAGCAACCGACAGGACAGTGCCATTGCACATGACTTGGCAGCGTCTGCTCATGGCTAAAGCCGTGTAGTCAGCATCTGCGACTAATCCTACGGCTTCCCCCATTCTTTGCCAGCCCTTAGCTGTAAATAGACGGTGGTTGGCGGTGCAGTCCAGCGTCTTTCCATCTGCTAGCGTCAGGCGGTACACAGGCTGCTTACCGCTGCACATGACCGACTTCAAAGCGCTAGTCTCAAAAAAGCCCGTGTCTTCGTTCAAAACGCGCAGCTTCATTTTTCTCAGACGCTTTTTGCAGTCTCGACGATATAAACCACGAGGTTCCCCGTTTCTGCCCTTTACTTTACGCTCCCGAACAGCTTTCTCGCCATTTTCCCAAAGGTCGTAAAGTTCGGAGATTCTGTATTTTTTGAGTCCTCCAGAAGCGTGAACAAACGTAATTTCAGTATCACCTGATAAACATTGCACGTCAAAGCTCAATCCCACGCGATGCGTTCGGATTTGCTGCATGGTGGAGTGGGGAAAGAAGCCGCAGTTCAGCACAATTTGCGGATGCTCTAGCGGGCCAAAATGACCTCTGCCACCTTTTAGTAGGTTGCGGATGATGAGTTCGCCTGCTTTTTCTTCTGAGG
The DNA here is from genome assembly GCA_003242035.1 of Nodosilinea foveolarum. GTDB lineage: Bacteria > Cyanobacteriota > Cyanobacteriia > Phormidesmidales > Phormidesmidaceae > Phormidesmis > Phormidesmis foveolarum. The sequence goes on from QBMC01000084.1 coordinate 15,828, forward strand.
GCCACTCATTTCGCTGATCCCAAACGAACGCCTCGGCATAGTCCTGATGCATGGCGGCATAGATGGTCTGCTGAGGGTTGGGATGTTGAGAAATGACTTCGACTCTAAAGCGATCCATAGATAAGGCAGTGAAAGTTAGCGACTGTACTTGTATTTATTTTGACGCTGTTTGGCCTGTAAACATGAAACATTTGCTTAACAATTCCCATTGGCAGTTTTAGAAATGCTTGGGAGGGTGAGGGCATCCATACCTTTTTGGACGGGGATAAATCCTCTGATGGTCGCTAAAATAAAGGGACTAAAGCAGGATGTTCGCGAGAAATCTCGTGATATCTAGAACGATTAGAGGAATTAATAGCAATGGCATTTTTTGGACTAGGCATGGGTAAGAAAGACACCGTTCCAACGGCAGCAGACGCGCTACCGGGCCGCGATAAGGAAATGTCGGTGCCCGAGAAGCACTACGTAAACGGCAATAAGCTTCAGGATTTTCCGGCAGGTACGGAGCTGGCAATGTTTGGCCTGGGCTGCTTCTGGGGCGCGGAGCGTAAGTTCTGGCAGATTGATGGCGTCTATAGTACGGCTGTAGGCTATGCGGCGGGTTCTACGCTTAATCCTACGTACCGAGAAGTCTGTTCTGGAATGACCGGACACAACGAGGTAGTGCTGGTGGCTTACGATCCGAAGCAGGTGAGCTATGAGGAACTGCTGAAGGTGTTTTGGGAGAGCCACAATCCGACGCAAGGAATGCAGCAGGGCAATGACGCTGGAACGCAGTATCGCTCGGGCATTTACACCTATTCTGAGGCGCAGATGAAGGCGGCTCAGCAGTCTAAGGAAATGTACCAGAAGCCGTTGAACGAGTCGGGCTATGGGGACATTACGACGGAGGTTTTGTCTGCGCCTGAGTTCTATTACGCTGAAGAGTATCACCAGCAGTACCTGGCGAAAAATCCCGGTGGCTATTGCGGATTGGGCGGTACAAACGTGTCCTGTCCCATTGGCGTTGCGGCAGCTTCGTAAGGATGGCTTTAAGTTAGCTCCGACGATACTGAGCTTAAAATTAGCATGACTTTAAAAGGGTATTCCTCGCGGAGTGCCCTTTTTTATGGATATTAGCCGTGGCGCTTTTGGTGCCATTGCCAAGCGTGGGTGATGATTGTTGCGATGTCGGGATATTGAGGTTGCCAGCCCAGAATAGATTTGGCGCGATCGCTAGTGCCGACCAAACTTGGGGGATCTCCGGGGCGGCGATCGCACAAAACCACCTCAATCTTTTTCCCCGTAATCCGACGAGCCGTCTCAATCACTTCCTTAACCGTAAACCCGCTGCCATTTCCCAGGTTAAAAAACGAAGTCTCGCCGCCCGCTAACAAATATTCCAGCCCTTTTACATGCGCATCGGCTAGATCTGAAACGTGAATATAGTCACGGATGCAGGTGCCGTCCCTGGTTTCGTAATCGCTGCCGTAAATAGAGAGCGATTCGCGCTTACCCAAAGCGGTAAAGAGCACGAGCGGAATGAGATGCGTTTCTGGATTGTGGTCTTCACCCAATCGGCCTTCGGGATCTGCGCCCGCTGCGTTGAAGTAGCGAAAGCAAACAGACTGCAAGCCATAGGCAACCTGAAAATCTAGCAGCATCTTCTCCACCATCAGCTTACTAGTGGCGTAGGGGCTAATTGGATTCTGCGGATGGTCTTCGGGAATGGGAACGGTTTTGGGTGGCCCATAGATAGCGCAGGTGGAAGAAAAGACGAGCTTTTTCACATCGTGCGCGACCATAGCTTCTAGCAGGTTAAGCGTGCCGTATACGTTGTTGCGATAGTATTTGGCAGGTTCGCTGACGGATTCTCCAACGGCAATATAGGCGGCAAAGTGTAGGACAGCGGCAATGTCGTGGCTGCTAAATATTTCGTCTAGCAGCGAGCGATTAGTGGTGTCGCCAACAATGATCTCAGCTTTGAGATGCTGCGCGGCCAGTTCTTTGTGACCGTATTCTAGATTGTCTAGAATGACCGTCTGATAACCTGCGGTTTCTAGGGCGAGGACAGCGTGAGAACCGATATATCCAGCACCCCCCGTAATGAGAACAGTAGGTTGAGTGGAGTGGGAAGGGGTCGCCATAGTAAGTCGCTAAAAAACGAAGGGCTGAACGTTGTGTTAATGCAGTTTAGGGCAGTGGAGCCGACCTCTGTGTGATGAAGCTTACTTTGAAGATTATTGAACGCTGATGACCATATTGTCTCTATGAACGATGGTTTCTGCGCCTTCGTACCCGAGTAATTGGGTGATGTCGCTGGAGCGATGGCCGTAGATTTTGCGTAGGTCTGCGTCGCTATAGTTAACCAGGCCGCGAGCAATTTCTTGTCCGCTGGCATCGCAGAGCAAAACGGCGTCTTGGGCGATAAACTCTCCTTCGACCTCGGTAATGCCTGCGGGTAACAAAGACTTACCGGCGCTCCGAATCGCCTCAGTAGCCCCTTGATCCAAATAGAGTCGTCCAGCAGGAATAAGGTTCCCAGCGATCCAGCGTTTGCGAGCAGTGCTGGGATTGGCCTGAGCCTCAAACAAAGTGCCAACGGCTTCGCCTGCAAGTACTCTGAATATGTTCTCTGGCGTCTGCCCTTGGGTAATAACGGTGTGAACTCCGGCAGCAGTGGCAATGCGGGCGGCTTCTATTTTGGTGCTCATGCCGCCCGTCCCCCAGCTCGATCCGGCGTCTCCCACGTTGGCCTCTAGCTGATTGATTTTTTGAACGCGGTTAATGGGTTGGGCGGCGGGGTCTTGTCT
>QBMC01000085.1 GCA_003242035.1 Nodosilinea foveolarum
TAATCGCTTCAACGGCAAAGTCAGGCGTGTCGCCGCTAGTTCCGACATAGACGTAGCCCTGATTGTGAACCAAGTCATAAATCCCATAGGGCACCGCTTTTGCTATCGCCTGACAGGGAAAATCGTGGTCATTCACCGGCTCTGGTAATTGACACCATCTCTGTCCAGCATTCTTGAAGTTGCCAATCAGTTCTTTCTTCTTGGTATCAACGCTGATGACTGGATGACCCGCACAAATAAATCGTGTCTTGATGCGACGGATATAACGAAACTGCTGATCACGCTGCGGATGCTGAGTGCTCGCAACTGACTTACGATTGGCTTTGAGCGAATATTTCTTTTGCTTCAATAATCGTCGAATACTCACATGACTTATCAGCACTCCAACCCCTGCCAGCGTTGATTGAATATGACGCAGACTCTGGCGTACCCACTTTTGTGGCCCACAGGGGTTGCCAGCGGTATCGTTCTCAACGACTGATTGCAGCGTTTCGGCGATGCCCTCTACTTTTTTTCAATCCGCTTGCGACCACCACCGGCTTCTCTGATGCGGCCCACTGGGTTTGAGGTAAACGCAGCGGCTAGCTCCTGACGACCTCGACGAATCGTATTAATATCTAGGCCCGTTATCGTGCGGAGCTGTCCCGTGCCGCCACGTCCAATGCGATTGGATTCAACCGCTGCTAGCCATCGCCGTTGGCGCTCGTCTAAGCGACTCATCAATAAATTGAGTTGGCTATGGTGCAACTGTGTTTTTGCCTCACCTGATTGGCAGGCGGCACAGTCGCAGGTGTGGATTGCTCGCAACTTCATTTGATTCAGCCTTCCTAGCGCTATCTCTAGTTTAGCTAGTAAGCATGAAGTTATTTGTTAACAGCTCCTAATTATTAATACGCTTTCTACCTCCCTTCAGAATCCATCAAAGGAAATAGAATAGACGAGCCGCGAGGCTAGCCAAGGCTTTTTAGATAGATAATAGATCTGTGGGCAATTCATAGCCTTCCGCCTGTAGATAACGAAGTTAAAATCACCTGCTGCTGTTTTTTAGAGATGGTCGCTAAGATAATGCCGATGCCGATGCAGACAAACACATAGATGCCCAAAGCCGCTAGGAATAGAAAGTAGTTGCTGCGAAAAGGTAGATTGAAGACGAGGCGGGCGATCGCCGAAGCCAGCAAAACATCTCCCATTAGCAAAACAAACAGCGGCGCAATCTTCGCCGTCAAAATCTCCCAACCCACAGCAGGTGTCATCAAAAGCTGCTCTAGCGTCCCCACATCTTTCTCTCTGATCACCGTAGAAGAAGACACCAGCGAACCCGTCAGCGTCAGCACCACGCCAATTACACCCGGCACAAAAAACCAGCTACTCAGCAAGCCAGGATTATAGAGAAAATTCACCGTAGTCTGCACCGGCTGAACCCTGTCAGATTGGCTGAGCGATCGCCCATACTGTCTAATAATTTGTTTAATATAGCCGCTAGAAATCCCCGCCGTATTAGCATCTACGCCATCGATCAATACCTGTACCTCAGCAGGCTCTTTCGTAGCAATCTGTTGTTCAAAGTCAGGCGGAATCACCAACCCGGTAGAGATCCGGCCCGTGCGTACCTGTTGGCCTATATCCGCAGCGCTTGGCAGATAAGACGCAATTTCAAAGGTGTCGTTAGCCACAATCGTAGAGACCAGCTCGCGGCTGTTGGGACTGTTGCTATAGTCGGCAACGCCCAAGCTGATATTAGAAACATCTGGGTTTAGCGCTAGCCCAAACACTAAAAGCTGAACTGTCGGCGGAAAAATCAGCAAAAAGATAATCTGTTTGTTCTTAAGAATCTGGCGAATTTCCTTGAGAATGAGCGGCCAAAGCCGAGAATCGAGAAAAGAACCCATAGCAATCAATCAATCCAAAAACTGCATCCGACTCAGCACTTTAGCCGCCGTCCGAAAGAAGAAAAGTCCCACCAACGCAATCATCAGCGGCGCATACCAAACGCCCACCCAGCCCGTCCCTCTCACAAACGCATCCCGAGTAATCTCAATAAAATAGCGAGCCGGGATAATTTTAGAAATCAGAGAAAGCGGAAACGGAATGTTCTCAATTCGATAGATAAAACCTGAGAGTAAGAGTGCCGTTAAAAAACCAGCGATCGCCGTCCCCTGCACCGCCGCCGTCTGATTTGCCGCCCTCGCCCCTACCAACAGCCCAAACGCCACGCTAGCCGCCAGATAAACCACTGTCCCTAGCAACAAAGTTGTTGGATCGCCCCGAAAGCGCAACCCAAAGAGCAACGTCGCCACCGTCATCACAATCAACGCCTCATCCAAACCCACCGCCAAATAAGCCAGCTCCTTACCCAGCAGCCATTCTATCGAACTCAAATCCGAAGCATACACCTGAGCCACCGTCCCCTCTTCCTTCTCTTTTACCAGCGCAATACCCGACAGCATCGAAGGGAAAACCCAAAGAACAACGCCGAAAATACCCGGCACAATGTACAAAGATTCCTTCCGCCCCGGATTGAACCACAGGCGCACATTAGTATTAATCGGCTCCACCACCGAAGCCGGAATCAGATCAACACTGCGAACAAAAAACTGAGTCGTTGCCCGCAAACTAGCCTGAATAATTCGCGCATTGTTCACGTCTGTACCATCTACCAACGCCTGAATAGTCACCGGCTTACGAGACTTAATCTCTCGCTCAAAATTTGGTGGAATAATAATCGCTGCCTTTGCCGTCCCTCTATCTATAGCCGCCGTCGGATCGTTATTCAACAAAGGCGCAGGCTTGAACTGATTTGTCGCAAACAGCCGTTCTACATAAGTGCGGCTCAGATAGCTATTGTCCAAATCTTGAATACTAATCGGAATGTTCTTTGATTCTAATCAAATAGCGTAGCCGTAGATTAGGAGAATGGCCAGCGGGAGGAAAAAAGCCAGGGCCACCGTCAGGCGATCGCGCCGAAACTGATTGACAAACACATTCTCCAAAGTCGCCTCATCCGGACGCATATCTTTGAGCGCAATATTATTCTGTTCTAAAACGCGGCGAATCTGTTGTTGCCCTTGGTCAGCATCGGTCACCATTACGTCTAAGCGATCGCCAAACGTCTGAATATCCTTAATCTGCTCGCCGCTCTCACTCAGCACCGCCTCCGCCTTCAGCAGCTCCCCGGCCCGCACCTCAATTCGACTCAGTCCCAAACTATCGCGCAGTTCATCCAGCGTCCCAATCTGCTGAAGCTCTCCTTCGTAAATCAGCGCAATCCGACTACAGCGCTCAGCCTCATCCAAATAAGGCGTCGCCGCCACCACCGTCACCCCTTCCGCCGCCACCGTCGCCAACAAATCCCAAAACTCTCGCCGAGAAACCGGGTCTACCTCCGTCGTCGGCTCATCCAACAGTAAAACCTTCGGCTGAGCCACCAGCGCACAGCACAGCGCCAGCTTTTGCTTCATCCCGCCCGAAAGCTGCCCCGTTAGTCGGTCGGTAAAGCGATGCAGATCTACGCGCTTAAGGAGTTGTTGCGATCGCGCCTCAAACACATCCTCCGGCACCTGCCGCAGCCCCGCGCTGTACCGCATATTCTCACCAATACTCAAATCAGCATAAAGCGAGAACTTCTGCGTCACGTAGCCCAAATCCAACCGCGCTGCGCGTGGCTGCTTACCCAACACAACAACCTCTCCAGAAATCGCTTCCATCACCCCCGCTAGAATGATAAAGGTTGTAGTCTTTCCCGCCCCATCCGGCCCAATCAAGCCAAAGATTTCCCCTCGCTTCACAGAGAAATCAATGCCCTTTAGCGCCTCTACTTTGCCGTATTATTTTCGAAGATTTTGAAGAGCGATCGCAATCTCTCCTACTTGCCCCGTAGATACCTCAACCGCTTCTTTCCGAACAACAGAAACCGTCACTCCACAGCCCCCTCATCTTCCAGCAAAATTTGACCATCCGCAGGCATCCCCGGCTTTGCAAAGCCATCAGGATTCTCCACCGCCAGCTTCAGCCCAAACACCTGAGTCACCCGATCATCTTGAAAATAAATATTCTCCGGCGTAAAAGAAGCCGCCGTATCAATCGCCGTTACCTTAGCCGCCAGCGCCGTCTCCGGAGCCGAGTCTAAAGCAACGCGATCGCCCTCTCGCACCGCCACCAGCTTCACCTTACCGCCCACCTTTGCGCCCAGGTCACTCTCATAGCTCTCAATTCGCCCGCTCAGCGCAATCACACTATCGTCCGGGCGAGTTAGCCAATAGCGCAAACCAAACCCCGCCGCCACCAACAGCACAGCCAGCGGAATCAATATTTTCAGCTTAGGCTTGATGCTCTTTTTAGTCTGACTATTCACCGCCGAATCATCGAACGCTTCACCGTCTGGAGGTATTGGGAGCGCTGGCGTCATAGCAGAAACCTTGAGTATATAGAGAAAACTATACTACACGGTGTAGTTAGCGCCATTAGCCATTGAGATGATATTGATTGTACGGTTAGGGGTGGGAGAGCGATCGCGCCGCGAAACAACTCCTCAAGATCAAAATCAAAGCAAATCGCAACGTCATCAACCCATGACCGGCTTAAAACAAGCACCGTCCCATCCGAAAGCTTAAACGGCCCCTTCCAATCAACAACCAACCCTTCCGAAAGCTACAAAGACCCAACTGAACCAACCAACGACCCGATTGAACCAGTAAACAACCCCCTTGAACCAACCAACAACCCGATCAAATTGACGAATGCTTCCCCCGAATCAACAAATGGCCCGACTAAATCGACGAACGCCGCCCCTAAATCAACAAATGGCCCTCTTGGAAGCTTGAACGACCCTCCCGAAGACTCAATCAACCCCTCTGGAGCAGTTTCTATTGATGCAATCTTGCAAACAGACATCTAAATTGCGGTCAATGAGAAAGCGATTCTCTTGAACAGAGGTCATTTTGATGGGGTGGGCGATCGCAGGTAGCAAGCTACAATCGAGCTATCCCTAAGCTTTTATCTAGGAAACGTTGGTAATGCTGAAAGTAACCATCGAAGAAATGCAAAGCAATCCGCTAAAGTATCTACGTCAGGCTAAATCTGGAGAAACCTTTGTTATTATTCAGTCCGACGAACCAATAGCCGAACTCAGACCAATTGCCTCCAATGGTAAATCACTAAGACCAGCGGGATTGTGCGCTGGCGAGTTTGTAGTGCCCGATGATTTCGATGAGCCTCTGCTAGAAGATATCTTAAAGACCTTCGAAGGAACATGAAGGTTCTTTTAGACACGCATATTTTCTCTGGTTTATCAGCGGCAACAACCATTTACCAGACGAATTCAAAGCAGCCATTCGCAACCCCGATAACGTTGTATATCTGAGCGTCGCTTCGGTTTGGGAAGCCACCATCAAGTATCAACTCGGCAAGCTGCCCCTACCAGAATCACCAGATTTATATTTACCCAAGCAGCGCGATCGCCACAAAATTTCTAGCTTGAGGATTGAAGAAGGTAGCATTGCTCAGCTAGCTAGCTTACCACCGCTGCACAAAGACCCCTTTGACAGACTGCTAGTTGCGCAGGCTTTGCAATACAAGTTGTCGATTATGACTGTAGATAAAACTGTAAAGCTCTATCCGGCTAGCTTCTTTGAAAACAGCCTATGAAGACCGCTGCTGAGGCAAAGCCATCCCTGATAAAAAAATTGATCGCGCTACGCGCGTAAGAGGAAAAGAGCAAGAGTGCAAAAGAGCAAAGGGATATTAAGTCCTGGGGGCGGAACGACTCACGCGAAAACCGACGGCGTAGCTGCAGTCGTCAGGCGTTCCGTCGTCGCGGAACGCAGAGCGGCAGTTCCTCGGATTGTTGAACCAGGAGCCACCACGTACAATCCGCCCATCCGTAGAATTATTTGCTAGCCATACACTCCCATCAGTAGGAGCATCCCGATAGCTATCATGCCAACAATCCGCACACCACTCCCAGACGCCGCCATGCATGTCGTAAAGACCAAACGCGTTAGCAGAAAATAAGCCAACGTTTGTGGTTTGCTCTCGGCATTCTCCCTTCACTCCTTCACCGTAAGTGATTTCTGCGTGATAGTTAGCTAATGATGAATCCAGCGTTTCGCCAAAATGAAAGGGCGTCTTTGTCCCCGCTCGGCAGGCATATTCCCACTCAGCCTCACTCGGCAGACGATACGCCTGTCTAGTCTGCTGAGAAAGGCGCTGACAAAACTCTACGGCATTGTACCAACTAACAAATTCCACCGGGCGATCGTCACCTTTAAGCAAAGAAGGATCGCTATCAAGATCTCGCTGAACTTTAGGCAGAGCAGCCACCGCTTTCCACTGAGCCTGCGTTACCGGATACTTCCCCATCCAAAACTCAGCTATCTTCACCGCATGTACAGGTTGCTCACGATCATCCTCCTCAGAACCCATCATCCCTTCGCCCTGCGGAATTCGCACCAGATCTAAACTGACACTACCCGACAGCTTCTCCCGTCTATATTCCGCCTTCCCCCGCCGACTTCTTGTTTTTATTTCACCCTTACCAGCGCTATCCTTCTCAACCCCACTAATCGTCACCACATCAAACTCAAAAGTAAGCGCAGCCTCCTGAAGCGGCTCTTCCACCTTCGTCAACGTGTCCAAATGCCGACGAATCACCCCCACCACCCGATCCATATCTCTATCAAAATCAGGATCTTGTCGCACCCGTGCAGCATTGCGATAAACCAAAGGCTTCAACGACTCCGGCAAATGGCTCTCCCAAGGCATCTCCACCCTATCCAGCAACACCGGAATCACCCGAACATCTCGCTTCAGCGCCGCCTCAATCTCCAGCCGCACCCAATCCGCCGGATTATCCAACCGCCGATTACCCACCGCATCCTTCGCCGTTAGCCAGTCCTTACCTATCACCGCCAGCAGAACCTGGCACTGCCCCACCGCCGCATTGATAGCCTGACGAAAATCATCGCCCATATCAATATCATCAACGTCCTTAAAAATAAAGTCGCGGCCAAAACGCTCTTTAAGATAGTCGTAAATCCGTCCCGACTCCCAGGGCGAATCGCGACGACGATAGGAAATAAAAATACGTGACATCAATTAGGAAGGAGCGCTATGGACTTGCTCAATATAATTGACTCAGCGACTGAATAAGGGCAGATCAGGCTCAAAGCAACGGAAGCTTGGTGCCGCTACGCTCAAGCACTCTCGTAAGGAATGAAAAGACTGGGAGAGACTTTAAACAGTTCGCCTAAAATTTTGGCCTGAGTTCTATCTATCGCCCGTTCGCCGTTGATAATTTCTGACACGGTACGGTCAGAACCTAAAACGCCTACCAGCTCTGACTGCTGAGTACCGCTCGACGATAGGATGTGGAGCAAAACCTCATGAGGTAATGGCGCTTGCATCAGGTAATTCTCAGCTTCGTAAGCTTCAACCAAAGTCGTAAATAGCCTGTATATGGCAGTCTCCTCTGGCGTACGATCTTGCTTAAACACCAGCTTCTCTACAATGGCTAAAGCTCGTTCGTATTCCGCTTCCGTTTCAATGACTTTTGGAGTCGCTTCTACAAGCAATTCGCTATAAACTTTCGGATTAATAGTAAGGGTCATTTTTCCACCTATCCTTGTCGTAATCAGCGTGAGTTAGCAAATACTTGTAGAAGACAGTGCGGTTTGTATAGTCTATTCCAACAATGAGACGGTATTTGTTGCCTTTGATATTGAAGACCGTGAAGTTTCCAACCGCTTCAGCATCACGATAGATCTTCCTGACTTCCTCTAGATTATCCCAGCTTGCTTTTTTAACAATGGCATACCACGCTTCTATTGCCTAAGTCGCATCGGGAAACTGTGCGGCATCTTGGCGAAGGTTGCGTACCGAGATTAGGTGCATATAGCTGAGACCCTCAAGAGGTCGTTTGATCTACCCGCAAAGGTAAAACATTTTGTAGGCACATTAATTATCGACCTCGCTTAAGGCTCGGTTCAGCTTCCCACTTTTATAACCTTCTAAGTCTAAAGTCACATACTGGAAGCCAAACCCTCGGAAAGCTTCTACTAGAGTTGGCAAATCCACTTTGCTAACAAAGCCAGCAATCTCTTCAGGCATCAGCTCAATCCGCGCTGTCTCCCCATCCGAGCGCACCCGCAAATTCTGATAGCCCAAGTCACGCATATAGCGCTCCGCTCGCCCCACCCGATGCAGCTTCTCAGTCGTAATTAGCTCGCCATACGGAAAGCGAGAACTCAAGCAAGGCTGCGAAGGCTTATCCCACCAGGGCAGTCCTAGTTGCTTCGCCAGCTCGCGCACTTCTAGCTTGCTAACGCCCACTTCTGCTAAGGGCGATCGCACCCCTCGCTCTTTCGCCGCCGCAATCCCAGGCCGATAATCCAACAAATCATCCGCATTCACCCCATCCACCACATACGGAAAACCCATCTCCACCGCCATCGGCTTCAGCGTGTCGTGCAATTCGCTCTTACAAAAATAGCAGCGGTTCACCGGGTTAGACGTGTACTGCTCATTGTCCATTTCATGAGTCGCCACCACCAAATGCGCAATCCCAATCTCTGCTGCCTGCGATCGCGCATCCTCAAAATCTTCTGGCATCAGCGAGGGAGAATTTGCCGTGACCGCTATGGCGCGATCACCCAACACATCCACCGCCACCTTTGCCACCAAAGTGCTATCAATCCCACCCGAATAAGCAATCAGCGCGCGATCCATCTCGCGAAAAATAGCTTGAAGCTGGGCCAGTTTAGTCAGCCCGTGATTAGATACAACATCAGACATAGAAAAACAAGTGAAGACAAAAACGTCAGGTAATTTCAGCCTTCACTCTAGCGCTTCTAATGACCACTCGACAGTCAGCGATTAAAACTGACGCCGCTCAAACACCGTCACCGTCACCGTCAGCAGCAGCGCCGTATAAATCAGACCATACGCCGCGTTCTCCACCAAACCGCCCCCGCTCGGCGGCGCAACAAAACCATTCGCAATCTCATTCTTCAAATTCAGCCGCTCTAGATCGGGCAGCACCAAAAACAAACCCTCTGCCACCCGACGAAAATTCTCACTCTCAGCAATCTTATCGAGCGCCAGAATATTGCGCGTCTCATGGCCCACTGCAAAAATCGCCAGCGTCATCAACGTTGCTAGCACCGTGCTCGTAATTACGCCAAACATCATCGCCGCCGCAATCAGCAGCACCATCTCCAAAAACATAAACAGCACCGCCAACAGCATCAGATTGAGCTGATAAGGGACGCCGCTAAACGAAAGCATTCCTAACATCACCACCGTCAAAGCGCTAATCAGCAATGCCATCACTAGGCTCAAGCCCAAGTGCTTACCCAGGATAAACTCTAGCCGACTCACCGGCTTAGCAATCAGCACCAGCACCGTCTTCTTCTCAATCTCTTTGTTAATTAGTCCCGTGCCAACAAACACCACCACAAACAAAGAGAGAACATTAATCGCCGCCAGTCCCGTATCGAGAATGAGCTTATCTTCTGTACCCGCCGAAACTTCAGGCAGCAGCGCGATCGCCATTACCATCACCACCGCAAACACCCCAATTACGTAAAGGATGCGATCGCGCACCACCTCCAAAAACACATTCCGAGCAATCGTCCAAATTCTAAAGAAAGCAACCATTATCAGCACCCATAATCAAAAATAAATAAAGCAAAAAATAAAAACAATCCCGTGCGGTTTAGCACTCATCACTCATCACTCATCGCTTCTCACCTTCTTTTTAATCTCGTTCCACCGCGCTTCGGGTGACTTCTCCTCGCACCGCACCTCCGTAGATTTAGAAACCGGCGGCTCCTCATCTTTTTTCACCGGCACCGGCCGCACTTTATCAACCGGCAAAATTTTGCAGGTTTTCTCTAACTGTAGCTGCTGAGCGCCCGCAACCGGCCCCACCCAGTTAGCGCGTAGCGTCAACAAATAGCCCTCATCCGACAGACGCTTCAAATCCGGCACCTGCATCCGCCAAAACACTTGCTCCTCCGGCGCAGAAAACGTTTTAACCATATCCTGCGAAATCGCCTCCAGCCGGTCTTGCCGGGTATAAAGCCAGCGCTCAGTCTGATACCAGGGCTGATTGTTCAGCTCATTGTAAATAGCATCTGCTGTACTATCCAACAAACGCCCCCCCTGAGTCTCCGGTCGCTGCTCAGGATCATTCCCTCTAAAATCAGTCACAAACGCGCTGTTGCTAAAATCATTCGCCAACAAGCTCGGATAGTTCTCCACCCAATCTTGCACCCGAAAATAAAAGACAATCCAGCTCGTCAAAATCAAGTTAATCAGCAGCGTCATCACCAACATTGGCCGGTCTTTCTTCTTCGGCCAGTGCGGTTCCAACTCCCAAGTGACAAAATGAGGCAATGCCTTAATCGTGGTCGAAAGCAGCGGCCAAGAGCAAATCCCCCAGCGCCAGTGCGGTTCCTCTCTAGCCACAAACAAAAAGGTGCTAAGCACCGCCCCCGTCACCCAGGCACTAATAGAATAGTCCGCTACCTTAATCTCGTTCTCGTTTTTAGAGAGCGCCCACCAAACGGCACAGGTAAGAAATATCCAGCTCAGCGTCGTTAGCGTATTAACGGCAAGCGAGTCATCTGGAGCCTCTAAAAGCGCCGCTATCAGCAGCGAAAACAAGCTCAACAGCAGCAGCGTTTGCCAAGCAAAAAACTGGCTTGGCCACAGCAGCGATCTTGCCTGCTTCTGCAAGTCATCAAAAAAATCCGACATCAGGCTACCTCCCGAGTCACCCAATACCGCAGCAGCAGCAGCAGAGTAATAGCGCTGAAGCTAGCCGCATTCGCCTGAATCACCGCATCCATAAATTCAGATAGCGCCTGCTGAGTATCCGACCTACCCTGCCTAGCTCTGGCATAGCGCTCATCCCTAGAAACTCGCTTAGCCGGTCGATTGTCCTCCTCGTCTAGCTTCCATACCCCATCGGCCCGCATAATTATCTCCAGCCCCTTTAGCTTGACAAAAAACGTCACTAAAAAAGAGGCCACCCCAATCGCGCAAATCGTCGCCCCAATTGGCGCATTCCAATTATTCAGCGATAGCCGGTCGAACAAAATATAGCTAATAATCTGCGACTTAATCTCCAGTGGCGACAGCGGCTCTATCACCAAAAACGCCACCCAGCCCACCACGATTGCCGCCAAATTAATCGCCAGCGTATACTGCACGCTCGTCTGAAAGCCAAAGCGCAGCCGCAGCCGCAAAATACTCGACTCCACCGCGATCGCCACCAGCAAAAACAGAATCTGGAACGCGATCATTCGCAGCGGCAATATCGGTTCGTAGTCCATGAGCGTAACAGAACTGCATCAAATTTTATCTATACCTCGCATAGGGTATCGTTTGATGGGTCGTTTCGGCTACGTAAATGCTCGGAAACTACATCGTCAGACCTTCAAATTACCAGCCCTAAATTATCAGCCCCTGCCCAGTACACCACAGCATCATCAACCCAGCCTGCAAAACACAGAACGTAGCGGTGATGGCGCGATCGCTCCATTGCTGCCGCGTCATCAATGCCAAGCCAATAAACAGCGGGAAAATAGAGACCGTATATCTAGGCATAGAAGCAATTCCAGCCGCTAGCGGAATCAAAAGAGAGTACATTCCAAACAGCCAGTAAGAGAATCCAAGGGCGCGATAAAAGCGCATCAGCACGCCTAGAGCCGCCAGAAAAAAGCAAATCTCCAAAAGCTGTTTAACGCTTTGCCCACTCCCCGCCTGAGCAATCGCCCGCCACAAGGACAGCGCCGGATTCACCACCTCACGATCCCAAGCCGCCTGATTTGTCTTAAAGAAAAGAAAATCGCCCGTTAGCTGATAGTTATAAACCGAGAACGCAACTAACCCCAACGGCACGAGCAGTACAAACAAGCTATTCCAGCGGATAGCCCTAGGCCGAAAACGAATACTCCGCATATATTCAAACGCCAGCGGCAGCACCATTAGCACGCCCAGTGTCCGAGTCGCCGACAAAGCCGCACCGCACACCCCGGCCAGCCACCACCGCCGACGCCTCGCCAGATAAAAGCAAAGCAGGGCCAAACAAAGATAGAGCGCTTCGGTAAACAGTCCCGACAGCACAAACGAAACCGGAAATAAAAGCAGATATTTTACCGTACGGCGAGCCATCTTCCGACCCCGCTCTAGCCTCACCAGCAGGTACAAAAAATAACAAGAAAGCAGCAAACAGACATTAGAAATCAGCAGCCCAGCCACAAAATAGTTGCCGCCCATTACAGAGCCGACCAGCCGCGTTAAAAGGGGATAGAGCGGAAAAAAGGGCAGATTGGTCTGCGCTGGAAATTCCGGCAGCCGACCGACCGTAGAATAACCATTTTGAATAATATCCATATACCAGTAAGAATCCCAAACGCCCCACATATCCAGCCACGGGTATTGAGAGAGCACCGCTGGCTTACCAATCGGATCAGGCGGAAACACAGACTGAGCAACGAGGCCAATTAAGACCAGTGCTAACCGCGTCACTAAAAACACCAGCCCGATGTAGCGCAGATCTTGAAGCATCCACTTTTTGCGCAACTCACTTCTGCGGCGATCAGCGCTCTGCACTTGGCTAGCCGTCTCACCGACTGCCTCAGGGGTCTTAGCTGGACTATTAGAACCGCTATCAGTCTTGGGGGAAGCCAGGTTCTGAGGACGAGAGGGAAAGTTCATTTTAGGATACTGATACAGCGGTAAGTCCGTATTAATACGGGTTTGTCACTGTTCTAGCTCAAAAACATTACTCTCAATCAAAATACTATGAACTTAAGAACTAAATCAGGATGGGTAGATAAATAAGTCGTGTAGTTTCACTGCTTAGTTTCGTAAGCGCAGCGCTACAGTAGGGATATCTACCTTTTCGAAACCATGCCCAGAGCCATTGGTATCCGTACCGCCCAAAACACCTCAGAACGACTCACCGGCCAAATCCACGTTTACGATGGCGAAGGTAAAGGCAAATCTCAGGTGGCCTTAGGCGTGGTGCTGCGCTCTATTGGTCTGGGCATTCATCAGGTGGCCGAAAGTCGAGTGTTGCTGCTGCGCTTTCTCAAAGGCCCTGGCCGCACCTACGACGAAGATGCCGCGATAGAAGCCCTACAGCGAGGCTTTCCCCATCTCATAGACCAGGTGCGCACCGGACGAGCCGAGTTTTTCGGCCCCGAAGAAATTACCCAATTTGACCGGCAAGAAGCTCAGCGGGGTTGGGATATTGCTAAGGGCGCGATCGCCTCAGGTCTCTACTCCGTCGTCGTCCTAGACGAAATTAACCCCGTACTCGATCTCGATTTACTCTCCATTTCAGACGTCATCAAGTCGCTAAAAAACAAACCCGACTCCTTAGAAGTCATCGCCACCGGGCGCGGCGCACCGCCAGAACTGATTGAAATTGCCGACTTGCACTCAGAGATGAAGCCCCAAATCCATCAGGCTGCCGCCGAAATTGGCATTGAGGGGATTGAAATCTATACCGGCGACGGCAAAGGCAAATCTACCAGCGCCCTCGGTAAGGCGTTGCAGGCCATCGGTAAGGGCATCAGTCAAGATAAGTCTCACCGGGTGATGGTGATCCAATGGCTAAAAGGTGGCAAAGGCTACACAGAAGACGCTGCGATCGCTGCCCTGCGCAAAAGCTACCCTCACCTGGTAGACCACCAGCGCTGTGGCCGTGACGCGATTGTCTGGCGCGGCCAGCAGCAGCTCATCGACTATGTAGAAGCCGAACGCGGCTGGGAAATTGCTAGCACCGCGATCGCCTCCGGACTCTACAAAACCATCATCCTCGACGAGCTAAATCCCACCGTCGATTTAGAACTCATCCCCGAGCAGCCCATCATCCAAACCCTGCTGCGCAAGCCCAAAGGCACCGAAGTTATTATCACCGGACGCTGCAAAAACCAGCCCGCCTACTTTCAGCTAGCCAGCGCCCACTCCGAAGTCTTTTGTCACAAGCACTACGCAGAGCGCGGCGTAGAACTCAAGCGTGGCGTAGATTTTTAGCTTGTCATCCATGGACCTAGCGGCTCGCTACAAATTGGCCCGCCTTAAAAACGGCACCACGGCATCGCCTACTTTCTCTGCCCAGTCTTCTTGAGCGTAGTGACCCGTTTCTTCTAGTTTCACCACATCCACGTCCTTCAGCCGCTTCGCAAAGTTTTCTGCTAGGCTCATCGGCAGCCACTTATCCGCCACCCCCCAAGCAATCAGCGTCGGCACCTCCCAATCTTGAAAAGCGCGATCAATCTCAGCGGTAACGCCTTTTACGTCTAGCTGCTTTACCGTTGCTAGCAGCGATCGCCCCGCATCCGAACTCTTTAAAAACGGCTTGCGATACACCTCCAAATCAGCATCGCTTACCTCATAAGGCCCACCGCCCTCCAGCGTTCGATCCACCAAAATGGGATCTTGCGTCAGCATATCGCCCACCAGCGGAATTCCCATCTGCGAGATCTTAAACGGCAGCTTCGCCTCACTCGTCAAAGGCGTGTTCAAGATAATTAGCCGCTCAATTTTCTCTGGATGCTGAGCCGCATACAGCAGTCCAACCGAGCCTAAGAATCCCTGCACGCCCAAAGAAAACCGCTCAATTTCTAGCGCCTCTACCAGCGCCGACAGCGCTTTCACAAAAGTCGCTGGCTGATAGTCAAACTCTTTTTTATCGGGTTTAGACGAATAGCCATGGCCGATCCAATCGGGGGCGATCGCCCGAAAGCCCGCTTCTGCCAGCGGTGCCATCACCCCTCGCCAGCTATAGCCCTGCGACACCAACCCGTGCAATAAGACTACCGGCGGCCGGCGCGACTCATTTTTCGGCACGCTCTCCCGATAAAACCATCTCAAAGCGCCGACCTCAATCGTCTTTTCCGCAATCTCCACCCCGTTCACTTTCATCCACGATTTTCCACAACAGCTCTAAAAGCTTACCGCCCAAAAGCCGTTGATCAGAATCCAAGCCATTTTTACGCAGTGTTTTACTCCGCCGCTCGCAGCCGCTCTATCTCGCGAATGCTAAGTCCCGTCTTCTCGCTGATTTTCTCTACAGGCAGATCGGTAAGTAGAGAACGCGCGATCGCAATCTGTGCTTTCCGTTCACCCTGCTCAATTCCTTGCTCAATCCCCTGCTCAATTCCTTGCTCAATCCCCAGCAATACAGCGTTCCGGCTATCGTTAATAAACATAGCCTGCCTATCTAAAGTTTCCATTTCGTCCCTGGTCAAAAGACTTTGGCGAGCCACTTCAAAAGCATTCTGAATCGCAGGCTCTTGGCTCAATCGGTCTGGAATCGCTTCTAGGTGGTTAGCTTCTTTAAGAAAGTACAGCCACTTATCAGTAAGCGATTCTAATTCGTCAACGTTTTTTTGAAACTTCGGCAGTTCAGCAAAAACCAGCTCAATGTCATCGCTGTAGTCAGTTAGCTCATCTTTTTCCTTTAGCCGATAGCGAGAAACGACCTTGTCGCTCTGCTCGAACATTTCAAAATCAGTAATAGTTAGGGCAATGACCGGATTCAGCAGGTTATAGTCATCGCCAGCCGTAAGCTGAGTAGACAAAGCTTTAGCTGCGTTGTAGAGCACACGCTTTTTGAAGCCCAGTACGTTCAGTACCTGCATCTCGATAATGACGGTTTTGCCGGTAGACAGCGTAGCTTTTACATCTAAAAACGATTCCTTGATCCCCTTAACCGGCGGTGCTTGATAAGGATCGAGCAATGTAAGATCTTGAATAGTTGCTGCGCCTTCATAGAGCATCGCGTTTAAAAAGCTGATCAAAATGTCTTTGTTCTGTGGCGAACCAAAGATTTTCTTAAAGGCAAAGTCAGTTTTTGGGTTGATGAATGGAAACATCGACTGCCACGCTAAAAACGTGTAGAACATGTCTTTATGGTAGCGGATTGGATGGAGCGATTAATTTTTCAGGCACAGCCAAAATGCTAGTGTGATCAAGCTGACATCTTCGTTCCCATGAGCATTAACCCCTCCTCAGATTCCCCCGATCTTACCGTGGCCCGCCTGCAAGAAATTCGCCCCGAGCTGCTACGGCTGCACAAAGCCCTTCTAAACTCAGAGCGCATCGTCTACGAACAGGCTAACGGCCCTATCGCCAACAGCGGCGAATTCTTCCGGCTCGTCATTGACGACGACGCCTTTAGCTGGCTGCGCCCAATCTCTCAATTTATTGTGCAAATAGACGAACTCCTCGATCTTCGCAAAAAAGACAAAGTAGAACCCGAAAGCGCCGCCATCCTGCTCGAAAAAGCTCGTCTTATGCTCAAGCCAAATAAAGATTCGCTTACGCCGCTAGGAGAACATTACTTCCAAGTCATCCAGCGCGATCCTAATATTGCACTGATGCACGCCGATATCTCACAAAAGCTGAGAAAGCAAAACAGTCTAGAAGAGGAAGAATAGATCAATGACCCAGGACTAAAATTCATAGCATCTACGTAAGCGTTTTTGAATAATCTTGCACTTCTGTAAAGTGCCTATCGCTTCAGTTGAACCCAGAACCCAGGATCTAGGCACTCGCCTCTGAAACTTCGCTGCCGGAGCTACCTACATTGCCTTACGCCCTCGCCGACCGTTGTATTGAAGCCTTCTTTACCGCCTTAGCAACTTTTATTATCTGGATACAGCCTGCAATTCCCGTTATCTGCGCCATGGTTGCCTGGAGCCTAGTTAGCGCGATCACCCTTAGTTTCATCACCACCGTGCGCCGCAGCATCGCCAACCTGCGCAAAGTTTATCAAATTCCTTGCAGCCGCTGCGCCTTCTCCACCTCAGACTACCGGCTTAAGTGCTCTGTTCGTCCTACCGAAGCCTTTTCCGAAGAAGCCATCGGCTGCTACGACTTTGAATCCAAAGAAGCAACGCAGCTAGTCCTTTAGACGGGCGATCAGGAAACAACCCTCACATCGCTTTCACCCTCATTCCAAGTTCATCCAAGATTGAACTCAAATTGGCTGACTGGGCAATATAACAATGCATATTGCACTATTGCCAAAGGGTATTTTCAAGCGCTATGTTCTCTATCTTTATCTTGACTCACAATGAAGAGTTAGACATTGCCGCTTGCCTTGAGTCTGCTGCTCTGTGTGATGATGTCATTTTGGTTGATTCGTTGAGCAGCGATCGCACCCTAGAAATTGCCCGCCAATATCCCCAAGTTCGCATCGTCCAACACGCCTTCGAAAGCCACGGCAAACAGCGCACCTGGATGCTCCAAAACGTAGAAGCCAAATACCGCTGGGCCTACATCTTAGAAGCCGACGAACGCATGACGCCACAGCTCTTTGCCGAATGCACCGCCGCCGTTCGCTCTGGACAGCATGTAGGCTACTACGCCGCCGAGCGCGTCATGTTTATGAACCGCTGGATCAAACACAGCACTCAGTATCCTCGCTATCAGCTCCGCCTGCTAGATAAACAAAACGTCTGGTTCGACGATTACGGCCACACCGAACGCGAAGTTATTCAGGGTTCGCACGGCTTCCTAACCGAAACCTATCCTCACTACACCTGCGGCAAAGGCTTCAGCCACTGGATAGAAAAGCACAATCGCTATTCTACCGACGAAGCCCGAGAAACCGTAAGGCAGCTTTTAGAAGGCACCGTCCGCTGGCAAGATCTCTTCAGCAGAAAGTCCGAAGTAGAACGCCGTCACGCCCTCAAAGATCTGTCTCTACGCATTCCCGGTCGTCCAGTTGTTCGCTTCATTTACATGTATTTTTTCCTGGGCGGCATTTTAGATGGTCGCGCCGGATTTACCTGGTGCGTCCTGCAAGCCTTTTACGAGTATTTAATTCTGCTCAAAGTGTGGGAGATGCGGCATGATGCCGTTAGCTCGTCTAAACCTTGCTCTCCAAAGACTTCAGATACTCCGTGTTCACGCCAGACTCCCGAGTCAGCGCAATCTTTCCCGTCCGAGCAATCTCTTTAATGCCAAACGGCTTTAGCACCTGCTCAATCGCCACCAGTTTCCCCGGATCGCCAACTACCTCAAGCGTTAAAAAATCTTCAGAGACATCTACCACTCGGGCGCGAAATATCTGCGCTAGCCCTACCACCTCAGACCGGTTCGCACCATCCGCGCTTACCTTCAGCAGCATCAGCTCCCGCTCAACGCTCGGCGTTTCTGTAATGTCGTTCACCGTCAGCACGTTGATCAGCTTATAGAGCTGCTTCGCCAACTGTTCAATCACCCGATCATCACCCGGCACCACCATCGTAATCCGCGAGATCCCCGGCTGCTCGGCTGGCCCCACCGCCAAGCTCTCAATATTGAAGCCCCGACGGGCAAACAAACCGGCAATTCGGGTCAAAACGCCCGATTCATCTTCAACCAGTACAGACAGCGTATGCTTCATTACACAAAAAATCGGAGCTTGAGTCCGCTCTAAACTGAGTGCCAACCGCTACAGAAAAACATCCCCGAGCGATGACCCCTGCCATCTTAACTTGGCAGGGGTCATCCGCTCTAGCCCTCTATACGGTTCTGCAGGGCAAACGCATACTCAATCGAGTAGCACTTGAATGAGGAAATTGTTGTTCCA
>QBMC01000086.1 GCA_003242035.1 Nodosilinea foveolarum
CTAACAAAACGCTACCTATTGAGTATCCTGCCTTTTAGAGTATGCGTTTGCCCTGAGAAAGGCTGTTCATCACTATGAAAAAAACCGCAATCTGTGCGAGTATTTTGTGAGTCGTAACTTTTCAGATGCTGTTTGCTTCCGCTTCGACCGCAATCAGCTCGCTATTTTGGTAATTTTCGCTTAATTTTCGCTTTATGAATGCTGCCCAGCGCTCCGCTTCTGCTTCCGAACAGTCTTTACCTGACCCTCAGCCGGTATCTGGTCAGCGATCGCCCAAACAGTCCCGGATAAAGCTGCCGATAACGACTCTACCTAGCGGACGTAGCGGGCGCAGTCCTTATCAGCCTAAACGGGTTCCCTACGCGGGGGCAAGACGGGCGATCGCGCTGGAATCTTCCGTCAAGCTAACTATCAACTTGCTGCTAACCATTGTCGCGACCACGACGATTGCTAAGCTGGTGCCCTACTATCAGTCGCAGCAGACCCGGCTGGCCAGTTTGGAGGAGTCGGTTACGGTCGCCGAGCGTAAGAACTCTGAACTGCGTCGGGAATTTGATCGTAACTTTGATCCGGCCCAAACCTCGCGCATCATGCAAGAGCAGAGTGGAATGGGCTATCCCAACCAAAAGAAGGTGATTTGGTCGAAGCCACCCGCCGTAGAATCGCCTGCTGAATAGTTTTTTGCCGAGTCGAACAAGCGAAGCGTAGTCTGGGCCGATACAATCGAGAGGCTTAGATTTGTAAGGAACACCTGTGGTTGATGCTAACGATGCGATCTCTAGTGGCGATCGCACCTATGAAGTGGGATTGGTTGAATCCCCGACAGAAGAGCTGACGTTTAAGTTTGATTCGATAGAAGACGCGCTGCAAGATCTGGCTGCGGGGCGCTCGATTGTGGTGGTAGATGATGAGAATCGCGAGAATGAGGGCGATGTAATTTGCGCGGCCCAGTTTGCGACGCCAGATGCGATTAATTTTATGGCGGTTGAGGCCAGGGGCCTAATCTGTCTGGCAATGATGGGCGATCGCCTTGATGCGCTAGATTTGCCTTTGATGGTGACGGCCAGCCCGTTTGAGGATGAAAACGAGCAGACGGCGTTTACCGTAAGCATTGACGCGGCGACGAGCTGGGGGGTAACAACCGGGATTTCGGCTGGGGATCGGGCGAAAACGATTCAGGTGGCGATTAATGCGAAGGCGACGTCCCAAGATTTACGTCGGCCTGGGCATATTTTTCCGTTACGGGCTAGAGACGGCGGCGTCCTGAAGCGGGCAGGCCACACTGAGGCCGGGGTTGATTTGGCTAGGCTAGCAGGGCTATATCCAGCGGGCGTAATCTGTGAGATTTCTAACCCCGATGGATCGATGGCGCGGCTGCCAGAGTTGGTGACTTATGCGAGGATGCATGGGCTGAAGCTCATTAGCATTGCCGATTTGATTCGCTATCGGCTAAAGCACGAGCGGTTTGTGCAGCGAGAGGCGATCGCCAATATGCCGACTAAGTTCGGCGACTTCAAAATATATGCCTATCGCAATCAGCTAGACGGCTCAGAGCATGTGGCATTGGTTAAAGGCGATCTGGAGACCTTTAAAGACGAGCCGATTATGGTGCGGATGCATTCTGAATGTTTAACCGGCGATGCGCTGGGTTCGCTGCGCTGCGACTGTCGGATGCAGCTTCAGGCCACGCTGAAAATGATTGAGAATGCGGGCAAAGGCGTGGTGGTATATTTGCGGCAGGAGGGCCGGGGGATCGGTCTGGTAAATAAGCTAAAGGCGTATTCTTTGCAGGATATGGGTTTGGATACCGTAGAGGCGAATGAGCGGCTGGGTCTGCCGGTCGATCAGCGCAATTACGGCATGGGCGCTCAGATTTTAACGGATTTGGGCGTGGGACAGTTTCGGCTAATTACGAACAATCCGCGTAAGATTGCTGGACTCAAGGGCTATGGTCTGGAGATGGTTGACCGGGTGCCGCTGCTGATTGAAGCGACGAGCTACAACGCTAATTATTTGGCGACTAAGGCGCAAAAGCTAGGCCATATGCTTCTGCAAACCTATCTGGTGACGGTGGCTATTCACTGGGTGCCGGAGACGCCTAACGGCGATACGGTAGAGGCCCGCTACGAAAGATTAGAGCGGCTACGCGAACTGACCCACAGACATGGCTTGCTGCTGCAAGAAGAAGCTCGCTCGGTGGCGGTAGCGGTGTTTGGCCAGATGTCGCTGATTGCCCACTTAGGCTTCGATCAGCCGGATGTGGCAGATGCCCACTGGTATAAGGACTGTGCGCATCCTTACGTCGGGGCGATCACAGCTTTACTAGATGAACTGATCGACTGGAAGGATATTGATCAGATGGAGTTTTTAGTTTCTTCTGGTGGCGATCCGTTCACACAGCTAAAAGTCCGATTGGATCGCCAGGTGTTTCCGCTATCTGCTGGGGGTAACGGTGCGATTACACCCAAGCAGATTTGTCAGGAACTGGAGACTCAGCGGATATACGTGTTTTCTCGGCACGAAGGTGAGGTGAGTGCTGAATGACGAGTGATGAGTGATGAATTAAAACGCCGTTCCGCTGAGTTTTTGACGGTGGCGAAACGGCGTATTACGTTGTTTGGAATGTTGTGCGATTAAGGGTTTAGGCGACCCAGTTGGCTCGGGGTTTTTGGTAGAGCGCTCGGCGATGCGATGGTGGTGTCTGCGTTTTGTCTGCGGGCAACCACTTCGGGCTGAATCGCTTCGACGGCGCTGACAAATTGGGGATCGACGCTGGTGCCGCGAACTGCAGGGTTAGCGTTGAGATTTTGAAGCTGCTGCTCGGTGAGGGTGACGTTGATGTCGGGCGTGATGCCTCGGCTGCTGATGTCGGTGCCATCAGGGGTGTAGTAATGCGCTACGGTGACGGCGAGACCAGAGCCATCGGAAAGGCCATGCAGGCTTTGTACCAGGGCTTTGCCGAAGGTCGGATTGCCGACAATCACGGCTCGGTCGTTGTCGCCGAGTGCGCCGGTCACAATTTCGCTGGAGCTAGCAGACTGCCCGTTCACGAGCACCGCTAAGGGTAAGTCTGTGATGGCAGTGCGATTGGCAGAAATGTCGTCGCTTTTGCCGTCGCGGTCTACGGTGCGGACGATGCTGCCTCTCGGTAGCCACATCCGGCTAATGTCGATGCTAGCTTGCAGCAACCCGCCCGGATTATTGCGCAAGTCTAGAACGAACGCTTCAGCTCCTTGCTCGGTTAGCTCGTCGATGGCGGCGCTCATTTGCTCGGCGGCGTGAGCGCTAAACTCGTCGAGGCGAATGTAGCCGACGGCGGTGTTGTTTTGCTGCTGAAGCTCGGCGGTAACGGTCGGAACAGAAACGACCGCGCGGGTAAGTATAAGCGACTCTTCGCTGTTATCTGTGCGACGGACCGTGAGCGTGATCTGGCTGCCACTTTCGCCTCGGATGAGCTGTGAGGCGGTTTCGAGGTTGAGATTTCGACTAGAGCGACCGTCGAGCATCAAAACAACGTCGCCGACTTTGACCCCGGCGGCTTGGGCGGGAGAACCTTTAAGCACACTGGTAACGACGAGTCCTTGTGCCTGTTCTTCGAAGCGAATGCCGACGCCCGAGACTTCTCCGGAGGTTTGCTCGGTAAGGGCAGCGTATTGAGCTGGGTTGAGAAAGCGGGTGTAGGGATCTTCTAAACGGCGCAGCACTTTGCGCAGTTCGCTGTAGGCGGCATCGCGAGAGGTGTATTCGCCGCTAAGAAGGGTTTGGCGAACGCCTAGCCAATCGACTCGGTTAAAGTCTGCGTCTACATATTCCTGATAGACCAACTGCCAAGCTTCGTCTAGCACCATTTTGGGGCTGTCTTGGAAACTGTCTTGAAGACTGTCTTGACGGCCGTCTTTGAGACCGTCTTGCGGATTAGCGGCGGCGGGCTTTGCGGTGGGGCCAATTAGCCCTATGGCGATCGCCGGTAGAGTCAGAGCCATTGCGCCCGCAGAGCAGTATTTTAAGAGGCCGAGTAAGCTGGCGGTGTTTTTCATATAAGACGAAGACGGCGAATAGTCAGAAACGTAAGAAAGCTTCTAAGGCCAAAGGGGGCCTTATGTCTGCATATTACCCATTCAAAAGGTCTTCTAATGAGACGTTTTGATGAATCTATGGGCAGAGCAATGAAAGTTTAAGCAGCTACTGTGGGAACGGGCATTGGTATACGAAAGATAAGGCAATGTATTTAATTTAATCAATTAACCTAAAGTCGTAAATAGGTATTTGCTGCGGGTTTTATCTGTTGTCAGTATCCTTTATGACCCTTGGCAACTTTATAGTAGTTCTCGGCGGGGCTGTCATAGCCGCAGAAGGGACAGCTTAGTGACTGCTCTACTGTAGTTTTACGGACCGCTTTTACGGGTTGCTTTCGTGGATTGTATTTTGACAGATTCTCACGGCGTTTTTACATGCATAGCTATATCCCTGCCGAACGATTTTTCCCTTACCTTTCGTGGCCCCAAGTAGAGGCGCTGCCAGACAAAGCAAATACGCTAATGATTCAGCCCGTGGGTGCGATAGAGCAGCATGGGCCACATTTGCCTCTCATCGTAGATGCGGCTATTTCTACGGCGGTGGTAGGTCAGGCCCTACATCTGCTGGATGCGGCGGTGCCTGCCTACGCGCTGCCGCCTTTGTACTACGGTAAATCGAACGAGCATGAGGGTTTTCCAGGGACTATCTCGCTCTCGGCAGAAACGCTGAGAGCCGTGCTGATGGAGATGGCGCAGAGTCTGTATCGAGCGGGATTTCGCAAGCTGGTGCTGGTGAATGGGCACGGCGGACAGCCTCAGGTGCTGGAGCTAGTGGCTCGCGATTTGCGTCATCAGTTTATAGATTTGCTGGTGTTTCCGATGTTTGTTTGGGGAGCGCCACATGATGTGGAGGCGATTGTGGGGACGACTGAGTATGAGCAGGGCATTCATGCGGGGGATGTGGAGACGAGCGTAATGTTGGCATTGATGCCGGAGCAGGTAGAGATGGTTCGAGCCGTGCGGGAGCTGCCGGTACTATTTTCGCCAGATAGCCTGCTGAGTTTGGAAGGACGACTGCCGGTTTCTTGGACGATGGATGACTTGAGCGAGAGCGGCGCGGTGGGAGATGCAACGGTGGCTAGCGCTGATAAGGGATCACAAATTTTGGCGTCGGTGACAGCGGGATGGGCCAGGGTCTTCGAGGAGATTTATCGCTTTGAGGGATTTGATCTTTCGAATCGAAAACGTAAAATTACAGAGGATACTCAGGCGAATAAGTAGTGAGTTAGACGACAGTTTTGATTGATATTTGTGAAGGGCTGTAGGCCGACCTATACATTGGAACTAGGGTTTATAGGCGGCCAATTTTGGTCGTTTGGTAGTGAAGGGTTTGGCAAGAAAATGGAGACTAATTTGGTAGGTCAAGGCGTTGAGCCTCCGGAGCGTTTGGCGCGCGATCAAGCGTCTGAAACTTCGGAAGGGATAATTTCTGAGCAGAAGCAGGCGGCTTCAGCAAGTGAATCGTCAGCGGGACTAAAAACGTTGGCAATAGATATTGGGGGGAGCGGCGTGAAAGCGCTGTTGCTGAATGCAGTGGGTGAGCCTTTGGGCGATCGCGCTCGAATCAAAACGCCTAAGCCTGCCACGGCTACAGCAGTGATGAACGTAATTGAGAAGCTAACAAGCCAGCAACCGGGGTTTAACCGGGTATCGGTGGGCTTTCCTGGCGTGGTGCGTCGGGGAGTGGTGCTGACGGCGGTGAATTTGCACTCGGACTGGGTGGGCTACGATTTGGCTGAGGGCATTTCTGCGATGGTGGGCAAGCCGGTACGGGTGGCTAACGACGCGGATATTCAGGGCTTGGGCGCTATCTCTGGGAAGGGGGTAGAGCTGGTGGCGACGCTGGGAACAGGCTTTGGGGGTGCGCTGTTTGTGAATGGTCAGCTCGTGCCCAATTTGGAGCTAGGCCATGCGCGTTTTCGTAAAGGAGAGACGTTTGAGGAGCAGTTGGGACGAGCGGCACTGAAGACGGTGGGCGATCGCGTTTGGAATAATCGGCTGCTGAAAGCGATCGCGCTGCTATCGCGGGTGTATAACTACGACCGCTTGTATTTAGGCGGCGGTGAAGTGTCGCATATTGAGGTGGAGCTACCGGAGAATGTGACAGTCGTGCCCAATGTGCTCGGTCTTATGGGTGGAATTAAGCTTTGGGATTAGACAGAAATAAACCGCTTTCGGTGCAAATACCGCTGAGCGGAATGTCCCAATCTGCTTTGGGAATTTGGGGCAGGCGGGCGAACTTAAAAACGATCCCTATGGTGGTTTTTTTGGCCCAGAGGGGATCGGCCAACATGCGGTCGTAGAAACCACTGCCGTAGCCTAGACGGGAGCCGCTAATGTCGCAGGCTAGGCAAGGAACGAGAATGAGATCCACCTGGTAAGGTTCTACTGCGGGTGAGGCGGGATCGGGTTCGGTGAGGCCGTGGGTGCCAGTGTGAAATGTCCAGGGTGAGGCGGGGAACCAGCGGTGCCACTTGAGGGCTTTGCCTTCGCAGCGGGGAAATCCCCAGACTCGGCGCTGCCTGAAGAGGGGGCTGAGATCGGGTTCGCTGCGGAAGCTGTGGTAGGCGAGCGTAAGACGCGATCGCGCGAAGGGTTGCCAGTTTTGTAAATGCTGACAGATGCTGTTCGATTTCGCCTGACGGATGCGGGTGGGGATAGCTTGTCTGGCTTTGAGGAGTTTGCGGCGCTGGGCTTCTTTTTGATCTTGAAGGTCGAAGGGGGGCGAGGTCATGCGGGTGCGGCAGGTGGGGAGGCTGCTAAGAGACGATCTGGTGATAGAGGCTAGATATCTTTTGGATGACTTGGCTGGCTGTGAGGTGGTCAGTGTTGATTTCGATGGCGTCGGCGGCTTTTTGTAGGGGGGAGACAGTGCGGGTGCTGTCTTGGCGATCGCGCTCTGAAATAGAGTGGGCTAGCTCGTCTAGCGTAGGCAAATCGGTGGCTGAATCGGCGATTTTGTCTGCGGCTTTTAGATCGCGGTAGCGGCGGGCGGCTCGTTCTTGGACGGAGGCAGTGAGGTAGATTTTAAGTTCTGCTTCTGGGAAGACATGGGTGCCGATGTCTCGACCGTCGGCGACAACCCCGCCGGATGCTGTCCCGTAGGCTTGCTGCTGAGCGACTAAATGCGATCGCACGGCGGCTTGCGCGGCGATAGTCGAGACTTGCTGAGTGACCGTTTCGGTTCGAATGGCGGCGGTGACATCCTGGCCGTTGACCTGCACGGTTGGCGGTAAAGGCGTATCGCCGACCGAGTTGGCAATTAGCTTGATATTGCAGTTGGCAAGCTGCTGTTCGACCTTGGCCGCGCTGGTGGGATCAATTCCCTGCTGTAAAACAAACCAGGTGAGGGCGCGGTACATGGCTCCGGTGTCTAAGTAGAGGAGTCCTAGCTTGTGGGCAACCTGGCGAGCTACGGTGGACTTACCGGCTCCAGCCGGACCGTCGATGGCGATGATGGGTTGTCGCGATGATGAAGATGCTGGCTCGGAAACTTGCAGCACAACATTGTCGATGAGTCGGGTTTGGGTTTGGTCAGCGGTTTCTGAGTTGGTTATGTTCGCTGCGATCGCCATCATTCCCTGCGGGTCTACGGTTTGCAAAGGTTTTAGTGTATCAGGATGAACTAATGCTAGATAGTCTAGTGCGATGGTGGGTTCTGTGCTCAAAACGGCTTTGGCGGTTTGAACCAAAACAGCAGCAGAACGTTCTCCTTGAGCGAAGGCGGTTTCTGCGGCTTGAAGACTGCGCGCGAGCACTGTTGCTTTTTGACGTGACTTTTTAGATAAGTAGCGATTGCGAGAGCTGAGGGCGAGGCCGTCGGGTTCGCGAATGATGGGGCAGACAACAATCTGTCCAGGCAGGTGTAGATCTTGGGCTACGCGCTTGATAATGGCGACTTGCTGGGCGTCTTTTTGGCCGAAGAAGGTGTGGGTGGGGCGAACGATGTTGAGCAATTTGGTAACGACGGTGGCGACGCCCTGGAAGTGGGTGGGGCGCGATCGCCCGCAAAGCACCTCCGTCATATTGGTTGGGGGTAAAACCTGAGCGATCGCAGACGCGTCTGGCTTTGGGGTGCCGTAGAGTTCTAATGCAGATGGCATAAAGAGCGCATCGACCCCTGCCGTCTGGCAAAGATCCTGGTCTGCCTGCTGCGGTCTAGGATACTGATCGAAGTCTTCGTGGGGGCCAAACTGAAGCGGATTGACAAAGATGCTGACGATAACAATGTCGGTGGTTTGACAAGCTTTGGCGATCAGGCTGAGATGGCCTGCATGGAGCGCACCCATGGTAGGCACTAATCCAATTGCTTTATGGGCTGCTGAATGCTGACTCAGATAATGCTGCAACTCAATGGCGGTATTGAATAGCTGCACAAACTTCTCCGGTTGTTTCTATATTTCTAGCCTAAATTAAAAGCCGCCTGATCTGTTGATGAATCGGCTCTGCTTTGGGCGATAGGGGAAAAGACTACACAACCGCTCATAAAAAAAGGCTCTCCACACGGAAAACCTAGTTAAATTTCTAATTTAGCTGTCTGATGAGCTAGTACAGCACGTCTAGCTGAACGGTGCCGACGCCTGCGCTAACTAATCCGATTTGCTCGGCAGCACCGGCTGAAAGGTCAATGATGCGATTGCCCGAGAAAGGGCCTCGGTCGTTAATGCGAACGGTGACTTGCTGGCCAGTGTTCACGTTGGTGACCAAAACGCGAGTGCCGAAGGGCAATGTGCGATGGGCCGCTGTGAGCGCGTACTGGTTGAAGACTTCGCCGCTGGCGCTGAGTCTGCCATCGAAGCCAGGGCCGTACCAGGAAGCGCTCCCTACGGTGGTAGAGGCGATCGCCAATTGCTGAACCGGAGCAGCTTCAACCACGGGTTCGGGTTCGGGCATTCCCTGGATTTCAGAAATCGGCGCTGCGCCGCCAAGGAGTCGTCTTAGCCGATTGGTAACCTGAATGGCATCTGTGGCTGCATCGTGTGTAGTGTCGGCTAAAATAGTCCGACTGTCTAGCGCGATCAGATCTTGGTCGCCTATCGTAACGGTAAATCCTGCTGTTTCTTCGGTCCAACGAACCGAGATGGATTCAGCGTCAGCGGCTTCCAAATTGAGCTGCTTGCCCAGGGCAGTCGCTCGAAGGACGGGGTCGCCCTCTGCCTCTGCGTTGAGAATATCGCCTGGGGTAGTGGCCTGCGCCTCTAGTGAGGCAGTGGGGCTGATAGAGGCGATCGCAACGCCATTACTAGCATTGGAGAGGCTATCGACTTCGGTGCCGATAAAGGTCAAGACGGGAATGTCTTTGACGTAGAGGGTGGCGGCTTGTCTGCCGTCAATGGCGTGCGGCAAAACGAGAATATCTTCGCTTTGTTCAGCGCTGAGCGGATGCGTCGTTGACGTGCCTTCTGAGCCGTTAGAGGCTAGCGCGTCGATCAGTTGCGTGGGCTTTGCTTGGGAAGAAGCATCGGCAATAAGAGCTTCTTTTCCTTTAGCTTCAACAGAGTCAATAGCACTAGCCCCAGTGAGGGTGATGCCAGCGCCGGAGAGCAGAAGGGCTGCTACAAGACTACTCGCGAAACTGTATTTGTTGGAACCGTTAAAAAGCACAGACATAACAGGGCTACTTCTCGGCGACTCAGACCAGACGTTTTAGTGACTGGCTGTTTGAACTGAGTGCTTCAGTGAGCAGCGCTTCAAACCTCAATAGCGATTACATGAACGAACACCGCTAATTTACACGAACAAATTTGCGTGAAGTTCAGGGTATTTTCGGACAAAGTCGAGGATTTCTTCTTCATGAACGCTTCATAAAAATCGTGAAGTGAGGAAATGTAAAGGGCTTGCCGGTTAATTGACTGTCACATCAGTAGCCTATGTTACTTATATATTCTTGAAGCTCTGTTTCGGATAACTAATCAATCAGAGCTGTTTTTACCAGTGTCTAGCTGCATAGTCCAAAAAAAACTATGCAACTTTACGCATTAAATTAGGCTTGATTCGCCTTTTGAAAGAGTCAGTTTCTAGCTAAAGGCAGTCCTAATTTTTGAAGTATTTTTGATTTGAATGCACTTTATATCTCTAAGGGGGGATGTGTAAACGAAATACTGCTTGGCTTTAATGCTGACGTAGGGCTTTTAAATTAGCTTTAATTTTTGTCACCGCCCCAACTATTTGGGAGGATAGGCAGGCTAATAACTTTTAAGAGCTGGGTTGGCTATGGATTACCGAGAAGCTGGAGTGGACGTTGAGGCAGGTCGTGCGTTCGTCGATAAGATTCGAGACATGGTGAATGGGACGCGTCGCCCGGAGGTGTTAGGGACTTTGGGTGGGTTTGGCGGTTGTTTTGAGCTGCCGAGTGGCTACCAGCGTCCGGTGCTAGTGTCGGGTACAGACGGGGTAGGGACAAAGCTGAAGCTGGCTCAGGCACTGGATCGGCACGATACGGTGGGGATTGATTTGGTGGCGATGTGCGTGAATGACGTGCTGACGATGGGCGCGGAGCCGCTGTTTTTTCTGGATTATTTGGCGACGGGTAAGCTTGCGCCTGAGCAGTTGGCGCAGGTGGTGTCGGGGGTGGCGAGCGGCTGTAAGACTTCGGGTTGCTCTCTTTTGGGGGGAGAGACGGCGGAGATGCCAGGATTTTATGCGCCGGGAGAGTACGATTTGGCGGGTTTTTGCGTGGGGATTGTGGAGAAGGCGCAGATGCTGGATGGCTCGCAGGTTCGGGTGGGTGATCGCCTGATCGGATTAGCAAGTAGCGGCGTACATAGCAATGGCTTTAGCCTGGTGCGCAAGATTGTGGCCGAGGCGAAGCGAGATGCAAGAGAAGCGGGCCGAGCGACTGGCTATAGTTGGGCGGAAAAGCCCGAGGATCTAAACGGTGAGTCCTTGGGCGAGGCGCTGCTGACGCCGACTCAGCTCTACGTAAAACCGGTGCTAGCGGCGCTGGCCTCTGGCTTGGAAATTCACGGCATGGCTCACGTGACGGGTGGCGGATTGCCGGAGAATTTGCCGCGCTGTTTGGCCGAAGGGCAGGCGATTCGACTGAATGCACAGAGCTGGCCAGTGCTGCCGGTGTTTGGGTGGCTGCGCTCGGCGGGGGAAGTTGCGCTGTCGGATATGTTCAATACCTTTAACATGGGTATTGGCTTTGCGGTAATCGTGCCTGCCAATCAAGTTGAAGCTGGGCGATCGCGCTTTGAGCAGGCGGGCATTGCCGCTTACGAGATTGGCGAAGTGGTGGCCGGGAACGGCGAACTGTGGGGCCTACCTACTGACTGATTGATCAGTAAATTGAGAAAAGAGTCGGAAAGCCGTTAAGCAGGCATGTGCTTTCTTAGCGGCTGATTGATTTGAAAAAACGTCTATATATATATAAGAGGGTTTTGCTTTGAGTGCGAGTAAAGGAAATAGTCAGCCGGTGATCATTGCGGCGATCGCGACCGTAGTGGCAATTGTGCTGGCCAGCAGCTTCGTGATTATCAATCCGGGGCAAGCAGGTGTACTCAGCGTATTGGGAAAAGCGCAGAATGGCGTTTTGCTAGAGGGGATTCATTTTAAGCCGCCGTTTGTGTCTTTTGTGGACGTGTACGACATTACGGTGCAGAAGTTTGAGGTGCCCGCCGAAAGTTCGACCAAAGACTTACAGGATTTAAAAGCCCGGTTTGCAATCAACTTTCGGCTAGATCCGCTGCAAATGGTGGATATTCGCCGGACGCAGGGGTCGCTGTCTAATATTGTGTCGAAGATTATTGCGCCGCAGACTCAGGAGTCGTTTAAGGTGGCAGCGGCTCGGCGGACGGTTGAACAGGCGATTACTCAGCGATCGCTACTCAAGACCGACTTTGACGATGCGCTGGCGCTGCGGCTAGAGAAGTATGGCATTGATGTACTCGATACCAGCGTGATCGACCTGGCGTTTTCGCCGGAGTTTTCGCGGGCGGTAGAAGAAAAGCAGATTGCCGAGCAGCGGGCGCAGCGAGCCGTGTATGTGGCGCAAGAGGCGGAGCAAGAGGCGCAAGCTGAAATTAACCGGGCAAAAGGTAGAGCCGAAGCGCAGCGATTGATTGCTGAGACGCTAAAGGCACAGGGCGGTAAAATGGTGCTGCAAAAAGAAGCGATTGAAGCCTGGAAATCTGGGGGCGCACAAATGCCTCGTGTCCTGGTCTCGGGTGGCGATAGTGCGAGCACCATACCGTTTATCTTCAACTTGGAAAAGGGCGATCAGTAAACGCGACTATCTATAAGAGATCTTGAGCGTTTTTGATGCGGGTCTCTGACAAAATAGCCCTGGGTTTAGTCACGCCAAACCCAGGGCTATTTATTAGCTATGATTCGCCTTTGCCTTTAGTGACTTCTCTAGCCATATCAAGATAATCGTCTGGATCGCTGTCGCCGGGGCTGTCGATGTCGTCTATTTTACCGGCTTCTTGGCTTCGGCCTGCCTTGCCACTCGTAAAGCTGTCGCTGCCAGCCGTGCCTTTGGAGCCTGCTTTGCGGCTGACGGGATTAGGGTCGCTAGACTGGCTGCCGGAGCCGCTGCTGTTTTTTTGAGCTTCCTCGTATTCTGCGTCGAAGTTGGTTTTGGCCATGTCTGCATTGGCCTTATTTTTGGTATCTTCGTCTGGACTGTTCAAGTCTTCGGCGAGCTGCTGTGACTCTTGAGGAATGTTGTTGGGATCTGCCATGTTTGGATTCCTGTTCGCTATTTTGCTTTTCTAGCTTATGGATTGGCGAAAGCTAAGGATATATACCTGACGGTGGAAATTGAGTCGCGTTGAGATGAATTTGTGCATAGATCTTCAGACTGCTGGCGCGGACAAGGATTGGCCCAAGCGCTAGACTCAATAGAGAGTTTAAGAAATGTAACGGCTGATGGATAATACGGCGCAAAAGGTAGTGGTGGTGGGCGCTGGGATTGGGGGGCTGACGGCGGCGGCGCTGTTGGCGCATCGTGGCTACCAAGTAAAGGTGTTTGACCAGGCAATTGTGCCGGGGGGCTGTGCGTCTACGTTTAAGCGGCGGGGCTTTACGTTTGACGTGGGAGCGACGCAGGTGGCGGGGCTAGAACCCGGTGGGATTCATCAGCAGATATTTGAAGAATTAGGGATTGAGCTGCCGAGTGCGAGTGAGTGCGATCCGGCCTGTGCGGTTTTTTTGCCGGGGGAGCGCGAGCCAATTAACGTGTGGCGCGATCCGGTGCGGTGGAAAGCGGAGCGAGAGCGGCAGTTTCCGGGAAGTGCGCCTTTTTGGAATTTCATGCAGTCGCTGTTTGACTATAGCTGGCGGTTTCAGCAGCGCGATCCGGTTTTGCCGCCGCGTAGTCTTTGGGATGTTTGGCAGATGGCGATCGCCCTACGACCCGACACACTGCTGACGGTGCCGTTTACGTTCTCGACCGTAGGAGACATTCTGCGGGGCTATGACCTATACGAGAATCGGCGACTACGAACGTTTTTGGATATGCAGCTAAAGCTGTACTCGCAGACGACAGCGGACAAGACGGCGGTACTGTATGCGGCGACTGCGCTGGGGGTCTCGCAGGCTCCGCATGGGCTGTATCATCTGAAGGGAAGTATGCAGGTTTTGAGCGATCGCCTAGTAGCCTCCTTAGAAAGAGACGGCGGCGAGCTGCATATGCGGCATCGAGTGAGTGCTATTGAGATTGAAAAGGGTAGGCCGACGCGGGTAAGCGTCACGCCTTTAAAGGGAGAGTCTTGGGAAGAAGACTGCGAACAAGTTGTTGCAAATGTAACGGTGCAAAATCTGGTTCGACTAGCAAAAAACAGTAAGATGCAAGGCTACGAGAAGCGAGTTGAAAAACTACCGCCTTCCTCAGGTGCTTTTGTGATTTATTTAGGTGTAGAACAGTCTGCGGTGCCGAAGAACTGTCCGCCTCACCTACAGTTTATGTACGATTACGACGGGCCGATTGCAGAGAATAATTCTCTCTTTGTTTCGGTGAGTCGGGCGGGAGATGGACGCGCCCCCAATGGGAAACTGACGATTATTGCGTCTTCTTTTACAGCGGTACAGCCCTGGTACGACTGCGACGAGGAGGGCTACAGAGCGATGAAGGAACGCTACACGCAAGCGGCGCTCTCTCGACTAAAAGACTATTTTGACTTGCGGCCTGAGTATATTGTTTATAGGGAAGCGGCAACCCCAAGAAGCTTTGAGACGTTTACCGGGCGCACACAGGGCATTGTCGGCGGTATTGGGCAAAGCGTACCGACGTTTGGGCCGTTTGGATTTGCGACGAGAACGCCGGTTAAAAATTTATGGTTAGTAGGCGATAGTACTCATCCTGGTGAGGGCACCGCTGGCGTGAGCTATTCAGCAATGACGGCAGTCCGACAGATTGAAGCCGCGAAAAAATAGATCTTTTCGAGGTTGTTTGTACTTAACCTATTTGGCCGAGTCAAGCGTAATTTTTATGACTACGGTATTTGGCGAGGCTTGAGAGCTGTGAGAGATTGGCTCTCACGGGTTCACTCCTTCAACGGCAGATCGGCTAGCTGGCAATGGCGCTTTTGTTTGGAGCCTAGAGATATTCCAAACTAGACCGACTTTGCTAAGGGCTTTGATCAGCCACCAGCCGAGGTCGAGCCGCGATCGCCCATCAAACCGAGCAGAATAGCTAGTATTTTGATGATTGTTCTGCCAGCTTTCACCCATAGTTAGCAGGCTAAGCAGTGGAATATTGCCGCGCTGAACGGCTTTGCCTTTGGTATAGAGGGGGCGATCGCCAACCCGACAGGCGAGGTAATCCGTGAGCCAGATCAGCGTGGCACAAAGGCTAATGCGAACGTAGATGCCCCAGAAAACCCAGCTCCAGCCACCGCCGTAATAGCAGGCGATCGCCAGCGGTAACTGTTGAAACATCCAGGTTTGTTCTAACCACTGGTAGAACTTGTTGTTGATTAGGCGCGGTTCGTACTGGACGATGGGAGGATAGTGTAGCTGAATGGCGCAGTGTATTGTCCATAGCCAGTTAATGAAGGGATTGCGGCGGCTGGTAAAGTAGTCGTGGCAGCGGGGCTGAGACTGCGCCCACTCGCGACTGTCGTGCCTTTCGATGAGGGTAAAGGGGCCACCGACGCCGACGAGAACGCCGATATAAACTAGAACAGCTTCTACCCAGGCGTGGCACTGGAAGCTGTTGTGAATGAGACGGCGGTGAATGCCGACGGAGTAGCCTACACAAAGGGCGATCGCGCTGGTAAATAGGCAAAGTGCCAGGGCATCCCAGCGAAAAGTCGCATAGCCACCGAGCAAGGCCCCGCCGTACATCAGCGTGAACCAAAGCGAGCGAGCCGGTGCCCAGTAAACTTTTCCTAGACTGGGCGTAGAGCGTCCTTTATTGGAGTCTATCCTA
Source organism: Nodosilinea foveolarum (assembly GCA_003242035.1). Taxonomy (GTDB): domain Bacteria; phylum Cyanobacteriota; class Cyanobacteriia; order Phormidesmidales; family Phormidesmidaceae; genus Phormidesmis; species Phormidesmis foveolarum. The sequence goes on from QBMC01000086.1 coordinate 15,451, forward strand.
CTGAGAAAGGGTTCAGCCGTTTGGCGCTCAGCCCCAGAATAGGACCTAATTGCGGGCTTGGGACTGCTCATGATGAGGGCTACTGAAATAACGTTGAAGACCGGCGTTTGCAGTGTTTGGTTAGCGGTTTAATGAGCGGGAGATTTGCCTGCTCATACTATGCCGACTTTCGCCTGACGTGGAATAACCTTAAGGAATGTTTTACGGGATTTGTCCGGATAAATAGCCAAAGGATTGTGTTTAGTTGAGCTGATTGCGGAATGGGCGGGTAGATTTTGTAGACTGTGAAAATGGCGTTTGTGTGTAAAGCGTATGGCGGTTGAATCTGGTGAATTAGCGTCGAGTCAGTTTCAGGAGGCGTTGACTCTTATTGAGCTAGGGCGACCTTTTGAGGCGTTGCCGCTGTTGGCAGAGGTTATTTCGTTGCGGCCTGATTTTGTGGAGGCTTATGTGCAGCGGGCGCGATTGCGACGACGGTTGAACGATTTGGAGGGCGCGATCGCTGACTATGCAAAAGCCATCAAGCTCGCCCCCACAGTCGAGCTGTATTTGGCTCGGGCGTTGGTGTGGTTGGGTTTGGGCAAGGCTGAAGGGGCGGTGGGGGATGCTCGAAAGGCGATCGCGCTAGATCCTGGTTTGGCGGGTGGACATCGGCTGTTGGGGAAGGCGTTGGGTTCGTTGGGTGATGGGGTGGGAGCGATCGCGGCTTACAAACAGGCGGCTCGCTGCTATATCGAGGCAAAGGATAAGGAGAATGCGGCGCTTTGTTTGGGGCGGATTAAGGGATTGCGATCGCTCCCGCTTTTGTCAGTAGGGCAGCAGAGAGCGATCTCCTCCGACCAGGATACGACTGCACAGGTTTCGGCAACGCCCGCCGCTTTCTTAAAATTGCTGTGGCAAAAATACGGTCAGAAGCAGTATCGAGCTGTGCTAAAAGATGCTGACTGGCTGTTGGCTTGCGAAGCTGAAAATGTAGAAGCGATGTGCTTGCGGGGTCTGGCTTATGCGCACATAGGAAAGGCGCAGCAGGCAGTAGAAGATTTTGCTCGGGCGACTCGTCTAGCACCTGAAGATACAACAGTTCGACTTCATCGAGCGAGTATGAGACTAGCGCTGTCGGATGGTGCTGGCGCGGTTGAAGATCTCTCTGTTTTGATTGAAATGGTTGGCCCAGAGTCCAGATTTTTTGCGCAGCGGGCGGCGGCTTATCGGTCAATTGAAGATCTGGAGTCGGCGTTTAAGGACTATGCGAATGCGCTGGCGGTAGAGCCGGAAAATGCTGAACTATATCAGCATCGAGCTGAGGTGCAGCAGGCGATGGGAGAGAAAACAGGCGCAATTGAGGATTATCAGAAGGCCGCGACTTTGTGGCTAAACAATGGCAAGTGGGCGGAGCATCAGCAAGTGGTGGAAGCGGTGCGACAGTTGCGAAGTCAGCAGGCAACAGCTTCTGCTCGAAAATCAGGATCTTCTGTTCCGATTAAGTCTTTTGATCGCCACTTGCCGGTTGTTGAAGTTTTGATGGATGGGATTGCTACTTTCGATATTGTGATTGACCGGAATGCGAGTCATTCAATTATTACGCAGAAAATGGCACAGCAACTGAACTTGGAGCTGGTGAGCTACCGGTATATTTATTTGGCAGATGGTACGCCGATGGAACTGCCCCTTGCCCGATTGCGCTCGGTAGCAATCGGTGGAACTGTGATTACGGATGTGTATGTGGCAGTTGCGTCGAATCAGGAAACCCCGCTGTTAGGTAAAGATTGTTTTGGGGGTTACAGCATACGAATTAGTGGCAATGAGATAACGTTTTCTCGTTGAGATAGGAGAGGAGGGGCGAGAATCTGAACTCGAACTCAGTAAACTGGGCTTCGGCAGAACCGATTTTGGCACCATAGCGATCGCCACCAACAATAGTGGATAATGACAGACGTTGTTACACACAGACTAAACACCATGCCACTTCCTAATAATTTGACAACCCTTGAGGGTAATCCGTTGGCTAATGAGGCGATCGCAGGCAAGGTCGTTTTGTTCGTCAACGTGGCGAGCCAGTGCGGGCTAACGCCTCAGTACAGTGGTTTGGTAGCGCTAGAGAAAGCGTATGGCGATCGCGGTCTAACCATTGTGGGCGTCCCTTGCAACCAGTTTGGTAAGCAAGAACCCGGTAGCCCCGACCAGATCAAAGACTTTACGAAGTCTAAGTACGACGTAGATTTTCCCCTACTCGAAAAGCAAGATGTCAATGGTGCTAATCGCAGTCCGCTCTATCAATTTTTAGTCGATAACGGGCCAGATATTGACTGGAACTTCGGTAAGTTTTTGGTGGGCCGCGACGGGACGACGGTAGAGCGATTTGGCTCTCGGACTGCGCCAGATGACGCTGAACTGAAGGCGGCAATTGAAAAAGCGTTAGGCTAAAAAGCGATAGTTCTAGTAGGCTATGGCTGCTTGATAGCTGTAGCTTTCTGAGAATATAAGGTGAGTCATTGACTTCTGAACATCAGCGTTGGAGCTTTAGAAATAGGAACGAAAAATTAAGAGCTTCTAAGCGCTGGGCTAAATCCTAGTTCTATGAGCACCGCTCGCTCAATACTGTCCCAGTAGATGTCCTCTAACATCCCTTGCCGATTCTTAATTCTTCGAGCATCGACAACCCGAATCTGTCCTAAATTTACGTAGCGATCGCCCTTCATGCCATTTTGCGGCGTTGGCGAAATACTGACAACATACGGATAGGTTTTCGTCCCTGGTAGCAAGGGCGCTACTATCGTAGTTGCTCCGTTTTTATTACCTACGTCATTTTGCAAGATTAGACAAGGACGCTCTTTCCCGGTTTCGTTACCTACAACAGGATTGAGGTTAACCCACCATATTTCTCCTCGCTTGTAGGTAAGTTTTCTATCGGGCATCTAAACCATCGCCTACTGCAACATCCCATAGATCGCGCTCTGCTTGTAGTGCCGGATCGTTGGCCTCTTCTATAGAGCCTGTTTGACATCTCAGAGAGAGGCTGCAAGCCGCTTGAGCATTAGCC
>QBMC01000087.1 GCA_003242035.1 Nodosilinea foveolarum
GAGCTGTGGGCGCTTGGGTGGACGTGCGCCTGGGGAGTCGGCAGGCTGAGCAGATGATTGGGCAGCGCTGCCCAGATTAGGTGACGCTGCGTTAGATAATTCTGCGTTAGAAAACGCGGAGTTAGTCGAAGCTAACCCGGTCGCGGTCTGGCTGGGAGATTGACTCGCAGAAAATGGGGGGCGGCTGGCGGCAGAACTCATCACTCTTCAAACTCCTGAAACTATACCTGCGACTCTGATAGATAGGGATAGCTCTGTGGCCAATTGACCTGGCAAGCTGCTTTAAGACCTATCGCTTGGTCGCTTTGCTGAGGGGGTGGGCGATCGCTAAAAACCGCCGTAGCTCGCAGCAAAATGACGCACAAACAGTCGAAATAAGTCCAACTGACTAAATCCAACTGTTTGTTATTAGACTAACATCAGAGCCAAGTTCGATTTATAGCATGAGTCGCTTTTTCTGTGCGCTGTGCTTTGACAGTGCTGTAGCTGGCTATGAACCCTTTCGGGCCTATGGCTTAAGGCTAGCTTAGGGCATTGACCTTAGAACGGAGAGTTCACGCTTCTTGTTGAAAAGGGAACATTTCTAAGCCAAAGACGCAAGAAAAATTGATTTAATCTACAAATTCCGACCTTTCTCCGGCCTTTCTCAAGGGACTCTGGCGTTTATCTAGTATCTAATAGTTCGCCCATGCCCTGCAAAATCCGTACTTTTTCTGTGTAAAGCCTCTGGTGGCTATTTGTGAAGCGGGTATGAGCTAAATCGGGCGGTGTCCAGCAAACAGCGCCTCGGACGGTTCTATTCGCTTAAGCGGCACTCTCGCCGCCAATAAACGAAAGCAAAGGGTTACAGAAGTCGCCGTAAAACCCACCTCTTTTAAGTGTGGGATATAAGGCGGTGAGTGATAGCAAACAATCTATAGTCATCAGGATTCACGACGATTTGATAGGCAGTACTGTAAAATAGAGATATTCGGACACAGGCTGAAAAACCGCTAGCAGATTAAGACTAATATCACCAGCTAGAAAGGAGTAATGTCCAGAGGGCAAGGAAAATCCTCTCTAAAAACCTAGTCTCCTCATGCGAGACGCCCCCAGACAAGTTCATATTTTCAGCTCAATCGGTACGGCGGGGCACGCCGAAACCGGCCTATTGGTAGGTAAACGCTTTTGGAGAGATTGCCCTCTGGGCTTTTGTAAATCAGGCTAGAGGCTCGCTCAACGAGTGGTGCTTCCGGTTTGAAAACTGCCAGCAATGGATGCAAAAGAGCAAGGCTTCTCGCTGAATTAAGAATCCCATTGGCTTTAGCCGTGGGAGTGTCAATATGAGCAAGATATTTTGATAGATGAAACGATCTAAGGGAGTGCGCAGTGGCCTTTAAACGAGATAGCTGGTTTGTAAAAGGGGTGCTGGTTTTGGCTGTGGCGGCGTTTGTAGCCGTACCGCTGGCTTTTATGTTCAATGGCAGGGCCAAAGAGCAAACGGCGGCGAATAGTCAGGCCCCAACCGCCGCAGACCAGACGGCTCAGTTTCAAAATCAGGCTGATGGGTTTACGGCTGTCTTGGCACGAGAGCCAGATAACCAGACGGCGCTAATTGGGTTGATTGAGGCCAAAATTGGGCTAAAGGATCTAGAGGGTGCAGTAGAGCCTTTGACGCGGTTGTCTGAGCTGAATCCGAATGAGCCTCAGTATGCAATAGCACTCGCCCAAACCAAGCAGCAGCTGGGCGATTTAGAAGGCGCAGCGCAGATTTATCGCAGCGTCCTGACCCAAAAACCGGGTGATATGCAGGCACTGGAAGGACTGGTGGCCCTGCTGATTAGCCAAGAACGCTCAGAAGCGGCGGCTGGACTGCTGCAAGATACGCTGGCCACTGCCGACCAGACGAATCAGCTTGCGCCTAACAGTGTGGATAAGCTGTCGGTGAATTTACTGTTGGGCCAGGTATACGTTTCGCAACAGGATTACGACCAGGCAATCGCGATTTACGACGAGACGATCAAAGCGGCTGAAGCGGCGAACCCCACTCAGCCTGATTTTCGACCCGTGCTAGCCAAGGCGCTAGTGTTGTTAGAGAAAGGCGACAGCGCAGCGGCTGATCCTTTGTTTGAAAAGGCGCTGGCAACTGCACCTACTCAGTACAAAGACAACGTGCAAAAGTTAATTAACCAGAAGAAGGCCGAAGCAAACGGAGAGACCGGAGCGGCGGCTGATCCTGCTGCTGAAGGCGATGCTGCAACCCCTGAGCCATCTACTCCTGTTGCACCACCGGCTGAATAGCTAACAAATAAGCGGTCTGCACATTTGCCTTTCAAGGCATTACACAAACCGCTTATAACCGTCTAACTTTAGCTGAGCCAACTCAGCACTCAGCATTCATCATTCAACTAAGTCGCCTGCCCTGCCATATTCCCCACTCCCGGCTGTGGCTTCAGGCTAGCTGCTGCCTCCGCAGCTACGTCGATCGCATTAAACTCGATGTGATTTAGCAGGGTCGTGACGAAGGCAAACAGCAAAAACGGCAGTGACAGCACTAAAATCAGACCGACTGTGGCAAGGGCATAAATCGGACGAGAGGCTCCCATCAGACCCAGCGCTGCCGCCAAACTGATGAATAAAACAATTAGCCAAACGATAATCTGACTGTAGATGTCACCAAAGGTGAGTGTACAAACCATTCGGTACTTTTTAGGGTTATCCATAGCCTTATCAGCGAAAAGAGCAGTGGTAAATTAGGATATCGACTGATTTTGGCTTTAGGGCGGTTTATCAATAGAGTTCAAGAATTAATAAGATTACTTACGGGTTTCTTTGCCGTGTCTTACCGCTACCTCCTGCTCTATAAGCCTTACGACGTGCTGAGCCAATTTACGGATGCTGAAGGTCGGCGATCGCTAAAGGAATTTGTCCCGGTGCCCGATGTCTACGCGGTGGGACGGCTTGATCGCGATAGTGAGGGCCTGTTGCTGCTGACGGATGATGGCCCTATGCAGCATCGGCTGAGTCATCCTAAGTTTGCGCATGGTCGGCGGTACTGGGCGCAGGTGGAGCGGGAGCCGACGCCGCAGAGTCTGGCTCAGCTTCGCAGCGGCGTGACGATTAAGGACTATCGGACGCGTCCGGCGATTGTGGAGCGAATAGCGGAGCCTGATTTGCCACATAGAGATCCGCCTATTCGCTATCGTCAGCACATTCCGACGGCGTGGCTGGCGCTAACGTTGACAGAGGGCAAAAATCGGCAAGTGCGGCGGATGACAGCGGCGGTGGGGTTTCCCACGTTGCGGCTGGTGCGGAGTGCTTTGCTGCTGCCTCAGGCTCGTCCGTTGACTTTAGATGGATTGCAGCCAGGGGAATGGCGAGAGTTGACGGCGGATGAAGTGCGATCGCTGCCCCAAAGCTAGCTGTTCTGATCTAGCTGTTTTCACATCCGATAGGTAAAATCTAACTTAATCAGCCCCCATCCCCGTAATCGGGCATAATTCTTGCGTAAGAGTAAAGGCAGGATTGATCGATTTAATTCTTCAACAGCGCCGCTTTAAAATTCATGATTACCTGTCCTAACTGCCAATTTAAAAACCCCGGCGTTCATAAGTTTTGCCAACAGTGCGGCGAGCCTTTACCGGCTGAGAACACCCGCTCGAACGAGCCATCCGAAGAGCCAGTGATAACTCCAGACGTACAGCGACTGCGGGCGCGTTTGATGCCGCCCGACAAGCGCACGCTCTCTCCTGCGACGGCCCTAGATGCGGCACAGCGATATCAGGTCGTGACGGTACTGAGTCAGGGAAGTGCTTTAATTGCTGACCAAACGCCTGAAGTGCGATCGCCCCTTCAATCACAGCTCGCCTCGCTCTATGCGGCTTCACCTTCTGCGCTCCCATTATCAACGATTCAGGCAATAGCAGACCTACCGACGGCCGCCTACCCCTATTTGATTCTGGCTGAGGCGGCACCTGCGCTTTACGATGCCTTTGAGCAAGCCGACACCACGATTTTAATTTCGCTTGAAAGCACCGCTGTTTCGCCGCTGCTAACGTCCATCTCTACGGCAGTAGACCCGCTGCAATACGTTTATTGGATTTACACATTAACTGAACTGTGGGCCGCGCTAGAACCGATTCCGCAATGGCGCACTAGCCTGATACAGGCTGATAATTTAGGCATTAATACCGATCAGTCGCTGCGGATTCGGCGTTTTATTGCGCCCAGCAGTCAGCCGCCTCAGCTCTCGGATCTCAAAGGATTTTTGCAGTCTTTGTTAGCTCAGCCTCACCGGGGGACAAATCCGCTGCTCCGGCAGATCCGTAAAATTATCCTGGCGGTCTCCTCTGCTCAAACGCTAGAAGCCTTAAGTAATGACCTAGCGGAAATTGGTCAGGCATTATTGGATGTGCCAGAGGCGATGATGCCTAATGTCTCACCGAGTGTGCCGAGAACTGTACCTGATGTCTTTGCGGTAACGGAGACGGCTGTTATAAATAATTCCTTAGATAGCGTGGATGAGATTGACGGGATGGATACTGAAGACGATTTGAACAGGGCTTTGCTAACTGACGATGAGTCCATAGAGGACGACGTGACCATGCTTTTGCCGATGCGGTTGAGCGGGCTAATAGAAGCGGGTAGAACCGATGTGGGCAAGCAGCGCGACCATAATGAGGACTGTTTTCTAATTGCGAGTTCGCTGTACAAGCAATCGGGTAATGACGGCCAGTATGTGCAGGCGCACGGGCTGTATGTGCTGTGTGACGGAATGGGCGGTCACGCTGGCGGCGAGGTAGCGAGTTCGCTGGCGGCGCAAACGCTAGCGACTTACTTCGATGAACATTGGCCCGCGCCGAGTCCTTCGCAGCCAAATCCTCCTCTGCCGGAAGAGTCGGTGGTGGTCGCGGCTGTAAAGCTGGCTAATCAGGCTATTTACGATGTGAATGAGAAGGAGGAACGGGCTGGTCATGAGCGAATGGGGACGACGCTGGTGCTGGTATTGCTTCAGGGAACGGAAGCGGTGGTGGCGCATGTGGGAGATAGCCGACTTTATCAGCACAATCGACGCACGGGGCTGCGGCAAGTGACGACCGACCACGAGGTAGGGCAAAGAGAAATGCAGCGAGGGATTCCTGAAGCAGTTGCCTATGCTCGTCCGGACGCCTATCAGCTCACTCAGGCGTTGGGGCCTAGAGATTCTGAGCATTTGCAGCCTAGCGTGAGTTATTTACAGTTTGTTGAGGATACGCTTTTGTTGCTGTGCTCTGATGGGTTAAGCGATAACGATGTGGTGGAAGATTATTTAGAGAGCCATATTGACCCACTGCTGAAGGATAGAAAGGCGCTGGGGAGCGGGCTAAATGAGCTGGTGGCTTTGGCGAATGAGGTAAATGGGCATGACAATATTAGTGCGATCGCGCTACAGATAAAGGTGATGCCCGACATCGGCAAACTAAACAAACCGCAAGACGCCGGTCAGACCATTTTGCAATAGCGCTAGCGGCCCGATTCGTCCTGCTTAATTTGCTGCTTAGCCCGGTTCCAAAACGCATTAAGTTCTTGGGCGCTGTACTCGTTTAGCGGTTGCTGTGCCTGCGCTTCTACCTGTTCGAATCTTTGGACAAACCGACGGCTAGTTCCCTGGAGTGCTTCTGCTGGATTGAGCTGGTGCCAGCGAGCAACTTGAATTAGTGAGAAGAAAACATCGCCGAGTTCGCCTGCCTGGGCTGCTTTCGACTCGTGCGCGATCGCCTGCTTTAGCTCAGCGATTTCTTCGTCTACTTTGGCCCAAACTTCCTCAATGTTGTCCCATTCAAATCCGGCCTTCGCCGCTTTTTGGGAGATTTTCATTGCACCGTCTAAGGGTGGCATGGATTGAGCATAATTTTTTAGCTTGGGCGATAGAGCGGTTTCTGAAGTTCCCGTTTTTTGTGCTTTCTCTTGCGCCTTAATTTCTTCCCAGTTGGCGTTTACAGCTTCTGGCGTATCGGCGACGGCATCACTAAACACATGAGGATGGCGCCGCACCATTTTGTTGGCAATTCCTTTAGCAATATCTCCTAGATCAAAGTCTCCTTGTTCTTTGAAGATTTGGGCCTGAAGAACAACCTGTAACAACAGATCGCCAAGTTCTTCGGCCATGTCCTGCTTACTACCGTGATGGATGGCATCGACCACTTCGTAAGCTTCTTCAACGACGTACGGCGTTAAGGTTTCAGGCGTTTGCTTTAGATCCCACGGGCAACCTGTTTCAGGATGTCGAAGCTGATCAATGATGGCAATCAATCGCTGTAGCTCTGAGAGTATTTGAGCGTGCTTGTCTGGTGATGGGATCGGTTCAACGTTAGGAGAGTCGTTCATAAGTAGTCATGAGTTCTGTTGCTAAAGATTTGTTGCCGATAGATTTATGGTTCTAAAACTAGTCGGAATCCAAACAAGATGTGTTTTGAGTCTACCGGACGGTCGTGCTGGTAGGCGGCTCTACAAAAGCCTGGATAGTCGTCCCAACCGCATCCTTTGAGGATAACTTCAGATCCGGTGGCTTTTTCGACCAAAGTGCTGGTGTATTCAAAAACGTTGCCTACCATATCTTCAGTTCCGTAGGGGCCTTGGCTGAGTGGGTAGGTAGCGATCGCACTCGTCCCATAAAGCCCATTCTTAGACCAGTTCGTCGCCTCGTTTTGCCACTCGTTACCCCAGGGAAAATAGCGTCCATCTGTTCCTCTGGCGGCTTTTTCCCACTCTAGTGCGGTGGGCAACCGATAGCTGACGCCGTTTTGTGGCGATCGCTCCAATGCTTAAACATACGGTTCTCCTAAATGTTATCTTAATCAACTCTGACTGCTTACCAGCGAAACGAATGAAAAACTGGCTAGTTACCGACGATGGCACCTGCATTGAGTTTGGCACGGCTGAAACTGAGCCGCCGGAACATACCTATCGCATGTACCGTTTCCTCACCGAGATGGAGGATATTCTGGCACAGGAATCCGATGATGCTAAAAGGGTTCAGGCGATTATTCCGCTGGTTCGCAAGCTGCTGATTAGCTCTTACTGGCTGCAAATGGAGTATAAGCCGCCGAGTGAAAAAACCGGCTGGAGCGTTAATTTCCTTTACCGCGAGCATGAATATCCCATTACGGTGCAGATGGTGGCCTGGGCGCCGGGTAGCCAGTCCAAAATTCACAATCATGCTACTTGGGGGATTGTCGCGATGGTGGGCGGTCAGGAGAAAAATACTTTTTGGCGACAGGCAGATGACGATCCGACCGCGATCGCACCGGCTGGAGAACAGATACTCGATCCGGGTGACATCATTGGCTTCACCGGTAATGCCGTGCATCAGGTTTCGCCGCTGGGGGATGAGCCGACCATTTCTTTTAATCTGTATGGCATTACTGATAAACCTAGCCGCTATCAGTATGACCCGGATACGCTGGCGGCGAGTCCTTTTTAGTGGTGAGTGGACTTCGACTACGCTCAGTCCTTGGTGAGTGCTAAGTGGGGGACAGTTGAAGCTGTTGATCTATCCAGTTTAGGTAGTCTGGCGAGCCTGCGATCAGCGGGAGAGCAATTAGCTCGGGGACTTCGTAGCTATGGAGGGCTTTGATTTTTTGAGCGATCGCCCCAAAAGCATCAAGCCGGGTCTTAATCGTGAGCTGCCATTCTGCCTCCTTACAAAGTTCACCTTGCCAACGATAGATGGAACGGATCGGCGTGATTGTGATGCAGGCAGCTAGCCGAGAGTCCACTAAGGCAGTGGCTAGCTTTTCGGCTTCAGCTTCTGAGCTAGCTGTCGTTAAAATGGCGACCCATTCGGGGTTATCCATAGGGTTTTATAACCTGCGAGCGCTAACAGATGCTGGCTCGAAGACGTTTATTTTGGCGGGTAGATTGGCCCTGTGCGAGTCAGCTATCTTGATTGGATCTCGATGATTCGGCTGGCTGAAAAGGCAGGTGTCGGTTAAGTCTGCGTCGGCCCAGTCAATTTCGGTTGAGTCGATTCGGCTAAGGTTTGCGCCCAAAAAGTGGGCTTTGTAAAGGTTGGCCTGGGCCAAGACTGCGCCAACTAGCTGTGCGCCTGAAAAATCGCTGTTTTGTAGGTTAGCGCCTTGAAAGTTGGCGGCGGTAAGGTCGGCCTGCTTGAAGAGGGAGCCTTTGAGTCTGGCGGCTTTGAAGCTGACGCCCTCTAGCCGCATCCGGCTGAAGTTGAGGCCATTGAGGAAGGCGTTGTCTAGGGTTGCGCCTGGAAATCGGGCAAGCGCGATCGCGCTCCCCACCATCCTCACCCCGGTCAGATTAGCCCAGGCAAAGTTCGCTCGAGTTAGCTCAGCGTTTCGCAAGTTTGCGCCCGTGAGGTTTGCGCCAGATAAATTAGCGTCTATGAGCTTGGCGGCTCTGAAGTTGACATAGGAAAGCTGAGCGCCGCTCAAACTAGCTTTGGTAAAGTTAGAATTTACGCCGAAAGCGCCCTGTAGATTGGCTTTTACCATGGAGGCCGCCGTGAAGTTGCCAGCACTCATTTTGGCAAATTTTAGATTGGCCTGGTCGAGCCTTGCACCCGCAAAGTTTGCCTTGGTTAAAAAAGCTCGACTGAGATTGGCTCCGGTAAGATTAGCATTGGCTAAATTTACGTCTACAAGAATCTGGCCCGAAAGGTCTATTCCTGATAAATTGAGTCCTTTGAAATCTCTGTAGCCCTGTTCGTAGAGCCGCAAAAAGTCTTCTGATTTCATGTCGTCTTTATCCGAGTGCAGCTCGCTTCTACTAGCGTTTTATGGACATTACCTTGACTAGGAAAATAATTAAATAGCTCAGGTAAGGCGATTTAGCAGGGAAGCTGTTTCTATAGGATGAGTTGGCTTCATATCTTTAGAAAGAGCTTGATAGGTGAGCGATGAGAGCCTGACGATAGTGCCAGACTCTTACGATAGGCTGTAGGTGGTACGGCGTGTGTCAATGCTGCGGCTTAGTAACATAGACACTAAAAACTTCAAAAATCAGCGTAAACGTTATTGTTTTATGTTGTACGTCTGTCTTTTTTTGACACCGTATTCTGCATCTTGTTTTCTTAACCCTCTTTATTTCTTAACCCTCTTCCTCAAACTAGTGATCAGAAAAATTGGCTTTGCTTTAATCTGGCTCGGATTTAGCGTTTATGCGTTTACGCTTGCGCCCCCCACGCAACCAGACACGTTCGATTTAATTGTCAATCTCTCTACGGGTAAATGGGAGGGCATTAATCCGCTGATCGTTGCCTTATTTAATTTGATGGGCGTTTGGCCGATGATTTACGCCTGCTTAGTTTTGATTGACGGGGTGGGTCAGAAGGTTCCGGCTTGGCCCTTTGTGGCGGCTTCGTTTGGGGTGGGTGCGTTTGCGATTTTGCCTTATATGGCGTTGCGCGATCGCAATACTACTTTCACGCCTCCTCAATCAAAACTACTCTCCTTGCTAGAGTCACCCTGGACAGGCCGCTTGCTTCTTTTGGGTGCGTTGACGCTGCTAGGCTATGGTTTGTTAAATGGCAATCTTAGTGATAACTGGCACGACTTCGTCTATCAGTGGAAAACCGGCCAGTTCATTCATGTGATGAGCCTGGATTTTTGTATGCTCTGCGTTATTTTTGCGCCGCTGCTGGCTGATGATATGGCTAAACGTAATTTTCAAAATCCTGCGATCTTTTGGACGGCAGTGTTAGTGCCGCTGCTAGGCATTTTGATCTATTTGTCGGTGCGTCCTGCTATGGAAAATAGAACTGCGGCTGTAGAACAGGCTTGAGCGTTTGTATAGGCGGAAGGGATTGATGAAATCTCAGTGGGAGTGTATTCGGCAGAATGTTGGAACTTGGTACGGTTCTTTTACTCAATTTTCTGCAGATGGTAAGCAGGTAAAAGATACGCCTAGCGTCCTGACGTTAGAAGAAACTGAGCCGGACGAAAAGATGCAGCTAACGCTGAAGCGTACGCCACCGGGGGAAAGTACCCATACCGTTCGGCGAACGTTTTCTGCGCCGGGGCCTGCGCCTTACGTCTACTTTTTTGAGAGCGGTGCGTTTTCTCAGGGGGCATCGCAGTGGACGGCTTTTAAGCAATTCGGCGCGGAGATGTCGATAAAAGTGGGTGATCGCAGAGTTCGTTTCGTGGTGATGTATGAGAGTACGGCTGAAGGGACTAGTCGGCTAGATTACGTTACGTTGATTCGCGAAACTCGGGAGGAGGATGCGCAGTTTGAGCAGCCTGCTTTGATGGTGCGATCACTATTCGGCCAATGGAAAGGCCAGGTAGAAGTCTTAAACGCTGCGATGAACCCGTTGAGTAAGGGCAACAGCGGATGGCAGTTTAAGAACTCGACGTTGACGAGTCGAGAGCGATTCGATGAAGGCGAGCAAAGCGTTTCTTTGTCTGGTGAGGAGGCTAATTTGGAGGCTGATGAGCCGGTAATTTTACAAGGTGCGTTGCCGTATCAGTTGATGCCTTTGCCGAACGGAGCGTACTGTTTGGCCCCGCAGACGATTTGTAAGGGAGAAGCGTTTCGAGTAGAGGTGGGTTGGTTGCAAGGAGAGGGTGAGCGAACCTCCGATGAAGACGTTTCACGAACGCGCCTAATTCGCTACTACGATGCGCAAGGAGTTTGGACGCATACGGCGCTGATAGAAGATCGGCGGCAGGATTCGTCAAGCGAGGCCGCCTAACCTAAGATAACGGGTGTTTTGTTGAGTTCTGGCTTTTAAGTTAGCTGTTTGATAGCGTTTTGCAAAAACTGCTTAACAAATTCATCTCGCTGGTTGAGTTTATACTGGCGCTCTACTTCTGCTTGAATGCCATCGTCGCCCCAATTCTGATTGGCCTGAAAATAACTGATGAAGCTTTTGCCTGCAATTCTCGTCAGGTAGGCAGCGCTGACGCCTTGCAGGAGTTTACTGGCGACTGCGGTGGCTATGTTTGCCTGCAATCCGACCGCGAGTAGCTTCATGGTTCCTTTGGCTAGGCTCAAAGCAGTTAGGGTTTTAGTTAGCGATATGGCCAGGGCTTTAGCTTCTTCGATGCTGACAGTTAGGTCATAGACTCGGCCTAATTCTATGACCATTTGGGCGTTGACTGCGGCGGCGGCAAGCATATCTACTACTGGCAGAGGCGTTGCTGCGATTACGCCACCGCCTATCCACTGGTAGCGTTCTACAATGGCGTCGGCTTTTTGCTGTCTCTGTACACTGAGCTGTTCTTTTGCTTGTTCGCTGACTTGCTGGGACTGCAACAGCAGATTGGTTGCGATTAGTTCGGTGCCTTCGCTGCGCAGAATAGCGATCATGCGCTCTACAACCGCGCTAATATCTGGCTCTGGCTTTACCCAAGTGCCATCATCAAGCTTTACAGCGTCTGGGCTAGCGGCGATCGCCACTATATCTTCTGGGGCAACCAATCCTTTGGTGCGTTCTCTGAGTCTGCGCAAAATTTGTTCTTTTTCTTCGGGGAGATAGCGATCGCTTTTATTAAAGACTAGGAGCGATCGCTTACCCATTCTCGTCAACATGGACAGCGGCTCGTACTCCGCTCGGTGCAAGTCGTTGTCAATTACAAACAACAACAGATCGGACTGTGCGGCTAACGCTTTTGCTGATCGGGCGCGTTCTTCTCCTAGCTCTCCTGCTTCTAGCAATCCTGGCGTGTCTGTAATTAGAATTTCTTGCACCTGCCCAATTGAGTCTGAGACGGCTACCCGATAAGTTTGAGCCGCTTGAGTGGTGCCCAAAGTCGGCGCTATGGGCGCGGCCAGTTCACCTAGCAGCGCATTCACCAAGGCCGTTTTACCCGCTGAGCCTAAGCCAAAAACTACAATCTCGACCGTTTGCTGCGTGAGTCTTTGGGCGATCGCTTGTGATCGCGCTGCCAATGCTTGCCTAGCGATCTCATCTTCTACCTGCTCAATCTGCTGCTGAGCGGCTTGCAGGCTAACGGCTGCAACTTCCTCAGGCTGCTCGGGTAGTGCGATAGTTCTCCGCTTTCGCTTCGGCCTTAGAAACAGCCACACGTAGTAACCAATGACGCTAAGTGCACCTAATAGGGCCAGAACAATCAGCCCAACCAACATCTGAGCGAGTAGCGGCGATAGGGCTGAGGCAGCGCTGTATAGCTGTCCGAGGGAGCTAATGGCGCTGAGAAAAGTGCCTAGAATGACTAGGAGAGCGATCGCGAATATCAATACTGAGCGCTGCCGCATAACCTACTGTCGAGCTTGAATCCACTGCGCCAAGTTTGCTGTCGTCTCAAAGCTAAAAAGCGCCGACTTCAAATCAGAAAGGTGCGACTTTGAAAGCGTTTGAACGCTCTTGGAGATCTCTTCAGGCAGTTCCCCTAGCTTCATCGCTAGCAGCTCTAGGAGCAATTCGCGTCGTTCTTGTTCGCGGCCTTGTTCTAGTCCTTGTTCGCGGCCTTGTTCTAGTCCTTGTTCTAGTCCCAGTTCGCGGCCTTGCTGCCGACCTCTCTCTAACCCTTCAACTAGCCCTTCGCTCAAAATGCTTTGATATAGCGGTGAATCCTGCATAATGTTTCTTCCTAATATTGTGCGTACAAGGGTTTGATCTAATACTAACGCGGACAGAATACCTGTTGAGGTGGACAGGTTGCCTCGCAGTTTGATATCGGCTATCTGATTAATCTTTGTGGCGACTTCTTGCAAAACCACAGTCTTGTTTTCTGCTTGTGCCAACGGCGCAAAAGGTAGAAGACCGGCATCCGATAGGAATTGCTCTGCGGGCTGCTCCCACAGGCGAATAGCGTCGAACTCGTGCCGGGTGCGAGGCAGCTCAAAGACATCTTGATAGACGCTGGCTGCTCGGCTAGGCTTGAGGTAGATGACAAACTGACGCAGCTCTTTGTCTGGAAACTGTCGGTGAAGGCGAACGCAATAATCTAGCATCCGAAAAGGCATCTTCGGGTCGGCGCGGGTTTGAAATTCTAGGTGGAGAATAATATTCTCTGCTTGTAGAAATATCACAGAGTCGGCGCGAAGCGGTTCTAACGATAGCTCGGTAGGTTCTAGCCGCGTCATTTTGATGGGCTTGCCTAAAAGCCATGTAGCGAAGTCAGTTGAGAAATTCTCAACTAGATATTTACAGGTAAAATCGAACATGGCTTGAATTATACTGCTGTTCGCTATCTCATCGGGCGCTTTTTAAAGGTATATGCGATTGCTGAAACCCTGGCGTTAAATAGCTCGCGTTCTAGCTCGTAGTGTGCTGAACGCGGCTAGCAGATTGCTATACAATGCTGAAATGGTTAATCTCAACCTCCATGTTCACTTCGTAAGGACAATTTGCCATGGGACTTTTTGATCAGGTGATGAGTGCGATCGCTGACCCCAAACGTCAGGCTAGCGCTAAGCAAATGACTGAGATTTTGGGTTCGGCTAAGCAAATCAGTCAGCAAAACAACGCTAGCTCCGATAATATGCAGCAGGCGATGTCGGTGATTGGTGGCTTCGTGCGCTCTTCGCTCAAGGAAAAGCGACAGACTCAAGGAGACTCTGCTGCTCAAGCTTTACTTGAAGAAGGTTCAGCCAATGGAGCTTCTGTTATTCCGAAGTTATTTAACAACAGTCAGCTTACCGAAATGGTGTCTGCGGTTACTCAAAAGTCTGGGCTGAATGCCAATCAGGTACAGGGCATTTTGCCAATGGTTTTGCCGCTAGTAATGCGCTTTTTGAGTTCTGGCAATGCTAAAGGCGGAGCGCCCGCTACCGATAATAATCCCATTCTCACCGCTTTTTTAGATGGTGATGGCGATGGCGATGTGGATATGGGCGATGTGTTGGGGATGGCGGGTAAGTTTATGTGAAGAGAGTTATGAATGATGAATTAAGAACCGCTTTAATTCATCGTTGAGGCTCATCATTCGCGCTGGTCTTTCTACAGAATTTGCGATAAGAATGACCTCGTTCTCTCTTCTGCGGGGTTGTTAAAAAAGGCTTCGGGCGTGTTTTCTTCGACGAGGACGCCGCCGTCCATCAGAACTACTCTATCGGCGACTTCTCGGGCAAAGCCGACTTCGTGGGTGACGCACACCATGGTCATGCCGTCTTTGGCGAGGTTACGCATTACGTCTAATACTTCGCGGACCATTTCGGGGTCGAGGGCGGAGGTGGGTTCGTCGAACAGCATTACTTTGGGCTGCATGGCGAGGGAACGGGCGATCGCTACTCGCTGCTGCTGACCGCCTGATAGCTGCCCTGGAAATTTGTAGGCTTGTTCGGCGATGCCAACGCGGTCTAGCAGGCGCATAGCTATTTCTTCGGCTTTGGCTTTGGGCCATCGGCGTACCCACTGCGGCGCAAGGGTGACGTTTTGCAGCACGGTGAGGTGCGGGAAGAGATTAAATGACTGAAAAACCATGCCCACTTCGCGGCGTACAGATTCGATGTCTCTCACGTCGTGGCCGATGAGCGTCCCGTCAATTTTTATGCTGCCTTCTTGATAGGGTTCTAGCGCATTGAAGGTGCGAATAAAAGTGGACTTGCCGGAGCCAGATGGTCCCATAACAACAACAACTTCTCCTTTGTACACGTTGAGACTGACGCCTTTGAGTACGTTGAATCCGTTGTCGTACCATTTGTGGACATCTTTAGCGACAATGACTGCCTCAGTACCAACCGCATTGTGAGGGACTTGAGGGGCTTGAGTTTCAGACTGAGTCATGATGAAAGTCCTTTAGACGTGACGGGAGAAAGGGGGGAGAAAGGTGAACTGTGGTGATCATTAGTTTAGGTGCTAACTAGTTTAACGAACGCGATCGCTAACGGAGATCGGTATTAAGCGATTCTTCGATACGCTGACTGCCGTAGCTCATGGCGTAGCAGAAGATCCAGTAGATAGTAGCGATGAAGAGATAGGCTTGGGCGTAATCGCCTAAATATTTAGGGTTGGCGCTCAAACTCTGAGTGATGCCCAATAGCTCAATGAGTCCAACGATGCCGAGTAGCGTAGTGTCTTGAAAAAGACTAATGAACTGACCAACAATGGCTGGAATTGCAATTTTTAGCGCTTGTGGCAGTACGATCAGCGCTGTCGTTAGCGGCTTATTGAGACCTAGAGACTGGGCGGCCTCTGTCTGTCCTTGGGAAATAGACTGCAAGCCTGCTCGGACGTTTTCGGCAAGGTAAGCGGCGCTAAAGATAGTCAGGCCGATAATCGCGCGGACGACTCGGTCGGGGCGTACGCCTTCGGGCAAGAATAATGGGATGAGCACCTGTCCCATAAACAGAATGGAGATGAGCGGGACGCCGCGAATGAGTTCGATATAAGCAACTGAGAAACCTCGAACAACAGGCAGTTTGCTGCGTCTGCCGAGAGCTAAGAGAACGCCTGCTGGAAAGCAAAGCGCAATGCCGCTGATGGCAAGCAGTAAGGTGAGAGAGAGTCCGCCCCAGCTACTGCTAGAGATGCTTTTGAGGCCGAAGTCTAAGCCCAGCCAGTAAGGAATGTATCTGAGTAGCTGGAAGGGGACGATGAACCCTACGATGAACAGAATAATGTCTCCTAGCAGTTTGGGAATGCCCGGAACATCAATGCGTTTGGCTAACTGCCAACCGGTCCAGAGGGGTAGGCCAAAGGTAACGGCTCGGTAGAAGATGCTGGGGCCAACAACCGGCGCTTTACCAAAGAAGGGGCCGCCGCCAAATAGATAGAGTGCAATTAGATACGAGAGAAACCACATGCCTGAGACCCAGGTTGCGGCCCCGTTTACTTTAAGGCCGAAGGCTTTGCCGAGAGCTGCGCCCGCGACGAGCAGAACCATAGAGCCTAGTATCCAGGCTAGGTGGGGCTGGGTCATGGGCCAGATGATAAAGAGGAGAGCGACCGCGCCTAACCCGATCAATACATTGCGGCTAAAGAGCTGTTTTTGATTGCGGGCTAAAACGCCCCAACTTACACCGGCTAGCGCGGCGATCATGGCTAGACATGTCCAAAGTCGCCAATAGGAGGCGGCTGGATACAGTCCGGCCATGTATTGACCAAAGTTTTCGGTGACAACGGCCCATTCTGCACCGCCGAAGGCCCAAGTGAGCAGCCTCAGTAAAGCGCCCCCAATAACGCCGACAATGACAACAGTCAAGATGGCGTTGAACCAGCTATTAAAAAGATTTTTACGCGCCCAGGTTGCCGGACCGGGTTTTTGAACTCGGGGTGCGCCTCGTTCGACGGGTCTAGAGCTGATGGTCATTTTCTTAGCGCTCCTTAAATTGAACGGCGTTGTTGAGCTGGTTCATGTTGAGAGAGATTAATAAGTTCAGCGTGAGATAGGTGGCCATCATCACCAAGAAGACCTCAATGGGCCGACCGGTTTGGTTAAGCGTAGTGTTAGCGATGTTGTATAGCTCTGGATAACCCACGGCAAAGGCCAGACTGGAGTTTTTTGCTAGGTTGGCAAATTCGCTATTTAGCGGTGGAATAATCACTCGCAGTGACTGGGGAAAAATGACTAGCTGCATAGCCTGACCGTTGCTAAGGCCGACCGATCTGGCAGCTTCCCACTGTCCCCTAGAGACGGACTGAATTCCGGCGCGCACGATTTCGGCGATGAATGCGCCAGTGTAAAAGGTGAGTCCGATGAGGGCAGCAGCGTAATTGCCCGTCATTCTAAGACCGCCGCCAGCCGTCCCAATGTCACTAAGCGAGGGCGCTGTCCAGTTGAAGGCGAAGAGGATGATGGCGAGCATGACTATGGCGATCGCAACCATGGCATAGACAAACACTTTGCCGTCTGCACCGCGCTCTAGCATGACTTTCATCCGCTGCCGGTAGAGCACAGAAATCGCTACCACCGCGACCATTAAGCCAACAATCCAAAGTCCTTCAGGATGGGTAAATAGCGCGATCAGAGCGCCCTGAAAAAATAGGCGATCTTCGGCTGAATTGCTAAAGAGTAAGAAGTAGCTAAAGAACAGGACGCCAGCGATCGCGGCTGCATGGCCCAACCGAGCAACCCAACCGGCGATGCCTGCGGCAAAGCGGCCTTGAACAAAAGCGTTGACTGAGCGCCATAGTAAGCCTAGCAGTAGTGAAGTAACGACTAGTAGCATCAGACCCACCCACACCGGATCGGGGAGATTAGGTCCAACTAGGTTGACTTGCTTGTTGGAGGCAATCAGCCAGATTCGGTCGGCGCTAGGGAAAATAATGGGCGATTGTCTTTCGCTAGGTAGCGCTAAAATGACGGCGTAAAACCAGAGGAAAAGCTGAAGCAAAAGCGGTACGTTTCGCACTAGCCCGACGTAAGCCCGGCTTAGTTTATAGACCAACCAGTTGTTAGAGAAGCTAGCCACACCCGCTGCAACGCCGACAATGGTGGCCGTAATGACACCGACAAACACCAGTCGCAAGGAGTTGATAATGCCCGTTTGAATAATCTTGGCGTAAGAATCTTGAGGCTGGTAGCCCAACAGGTCTTCTCGAATGCCGAAGCCCGCTGGATTTTGAAAAAAGCTAAAGCCGAACTGAATACCCTGCCGCTCCATATTGCGGCTGAGATTGCCAAATAGAAAAGAGAATACGGCCCCCACGACTACAATTAGAATGATCTGCAACGCTATTTGCCAAAAGCGTTCGTCTCGAAGCCAGGCTTGCCAGCCCGACCGGGAATTAGAGGAAGTGTCTGCCATAGGGGTTCCTAGTCGTACGTAACTAAAAAACTAAACCTGACGAGCGTAGGTTTTTCTGTTTGAAAGGTGAAAAGCCAAATAATGGTCAGATTAGCTTTTAGCCACTATGCCAGTAAACGCAAATTGGTTTAGTTCGATTCCTCACAGTCTGGGTAAAATCTTGCAGGCTGCTTATGGCTATTTATCATAAACCTATCGCTACAACAACTTGAGAGCGCGAAGGGAACAGGTCTAAAGTTGTTATTTAAGTTAATAGAAAGGGAACTTGATGTGTTGCTGTCGGGGGAACGTACAGATAAATCTTTCTGATGAAAGTCATAAGAGAAAAGCACAGAAAGTTAATGTCAACTTCCTGCGCCGTTCTATCTTTCGCTATCAACAATATATTTGCAGCATTTGTTTACTATCGCTGCTTATCGCTATTAATAGCTATTTACCCAAGCGCCTTAGGACTGACCCATCAATAACTGTCATTTTCATCTGATTCCATCAGGCTTTAAGCTTGTCAGGCTAGGCGTCATTTCCGAGAGGAGAGTCACGATGACATTTGAATTTCGTAATCAG
>QBMC01000088.1 GCA_003242035.1 Nodosilinea foveolarum
TGTCATCGGTTTCGTTGTTTGTCGTAGTAACTACAACTTAACGGCTTCTCACTACCTTCCGCAGCTTCCTATCGACCCATTTATGCAACAAAGCCGTTGAATAAAGCAATTTTTTGAACCATTACACAAACCTTTTTAGTATCGAGGCTGCTCAGTTGATAGACCAGCTTATTTAATACACTAAATCCAAACTGCTTAGGACAGAGGTTTCATAGAGGTTCTTAATGGTAAAAATTCTTCATCTGTCAGATATTCACATGGGTAGCGGCTTCAGCTATGGGCACATCAACCCAGAGACGGGGCTGAATACGCGGTTTGAGGATTTTACTCGGGCGCTGAGGCGGTGTGTGGATAGCGCGATCGCTCAAAACGTAGATCTTGTTCTTTTCGGCGGCGATGCCTTCCCCGACGCCACACCACCTCCGTACATTCAGCAAGCCTTTGCCCGCGAGTTCTGTCGTCTCGTCACCGCTGATATTCCAACCGTGCTGCTCGTTGGTAACCACGATCAGCATTCTCAAGGCGCAGGCGGTGCAAGCCTTTGTATTTACCGAACATTGGGAGTTCCTGGCTTTATCGTGGGTGATACGCTGACTACCCATCGGATAGAGACTAAAAGTGGCCCGGTGCAGATCGTTACGCTGCCCTGGCTGACTCGCTCTACACTGCTGACCCGCCCTGAAACCCAAGGGCTTTCTATGGGGGAAGTCGGCAGCTTGTTGTTAGATCGGCTGCGCGTTGCCTTAGAAGGAGAGATTCGAAAGCTCGATCCTGAGGTTCCCACGGTACTACTCGCCCATGTGATGACCGATACGGCTCGCTATGGCGCAGAGCGATTTTTGGCAGTGGGCAAAGGCTTCACGGTGCCGATGGCGATTTTAGCGAGAGCGTGTTTTGACTATATTGCGCTGGGCCATGTGCATAAGTATCAGCGGGTCTGCGAGTCGCCTTTAGCCATCTACCCTGGCAGCATCGAACGGCTGGACTTTAGCGAAGAGAAAGAGGAAAAGGGCTATATTATGCTCGATTTGACTAAGGGAAAAGCCACTGCCGAGTTCTGTTCTTTACCCGCTAGAGTGTTTAAAACGATTGAAGTAGATTTAACTGAGAAAGAAGATCCTCAGGCAGCTTTGCTGAAGGCGGTGCAAAAGAAAGATCTCTCCGAAATGGTGGTGAGATTAGTCTATAAACTAAGAGCCGATCAGGTAGAAGTTGTCGATAATAATCTTATCGGTGAAGCGTTAGAGAAGGCGCATAGCTATACTATTCAACCGCAGCTAATCAGCCAGCTTTCGCGTCCTAGATTGCCAGAGCTGGGCGTAGATAGTTCGCTCGCACCTATGAGCGCATTGCAGTCTTATTTGGATAATCGAGAGGATTTGAGCGCGATCGCTCCCGATATCCTAGAAGCTGCCCAAGGTCTGCTCAACGAAGATCCATACGGAGACAAGGCGATTGTTGCACCTGAAGAAATAGGGTCTGAGGGCGATTTAGAAGCTGTAGGAGACAGTGTCCGACAGCTCAGACTGCTCTAATATCAGGTGAGATTTCAAACGGCAATATATGACATCACAATGTCTCTGAGCTGATCTTGCTGACGGAATTGCGCAATTATCCCTTCTAAAGTGGCTGGGGAACCGTTGAGCATGACAACTCGCTCGTGCGCTGTTTGGGCTAGGGTCTCAATCGAATAGTCATCGTCATCTTTAGGGACTTTGGCGTTTAAGTCGAGTTTGGCGATCGCAATAACTCTAAGCTGCGGGTCATTATGAGCATAGACATCAACGTGAAAAACGTCCGGCAATCGGACGAGCGTTCGATAGAGTAAGGCTTGTTTGTCGGCGGTGGCGCGAAAGCTTAAGACCAGCCGCCCGTCTCCGACCGCCGTTGAGCCGATGCCACTGCCCAAAATCCCTTCTAAGGAGATGCCCCGGTTAGAAAAAACCGCCGCTGCTGCCGTCAAAGTGCCGGGTTTGTCTGCAATTTTCACCACAAACACCCACTGAGCGATATCTATCGGTTGAATCATACGCTTTGCCCCTGCTCCAAATCACTTTTTAACCGTTGGTTAAGCTGCATCGCCATCGACTGCAACAGGTCAGCCTCTTCCGCCCAAAGCTGCAAGGGCACCACCTGAGTCCAGCCAAAAGGGGTCACCACAATCGGGACGCCAAAGGGCGATCGCAATCCATAAAACTCTCCATCTAGCTGCACCTGCCCCGACACCACCATCTCACGACCCTCTAGCAAATTTTGCAAGAAATCAATCGTCACATTGGCCGTCGCCGCAATGGTTTTTGCGCCCGAAAGATGAGTGACAAATGGCTTGACCACCACTCGTAAATCTGGCGGCAGGCTCTCGACATAGTTATAGGCTTGGCGGATATCCCCCTGATTGAGGTAGCCCATAACCACCTGTTTTTCGTCGGCAACTTCGTCTGGGAACTGGCTGATGGAGCGATCGCGCTGAAGCCGTTTGCGAGCGCTGCGCAGTTCGGCTGCCGTCATCCCATGAATCTTTACGCTGCTCCAAAGCGGCACCATGCCCTCGCCGTGCTCGCCCACCACAAACCCCTGCACAAGCTGCCGTCGCACCCCCAAATCGACCGCAATTTCTCGGCGAAAGCGCAGCGAATCGGAATAGGCCCCCACCCCAATCACGCGATGGCGACCCAAATGACGGCTGAAGACTTCGACGGCCAGCTCTACCGGGTTAGTGACGATGATGATGACCTCATGGCCATAGCCATGTTGGGCGATCGCCCGAGCATAGGTCTCAAAAATAGGCAAGTTAGTCGCCGCCAGCTTATCGCGCGAAACCACCTCGCCGCCCACCGTAGCCCCGGCTGCCATCACAATCACGTCGGCGACAATATCGGCTGGCGTCAGCGCCACATCTAGCACGGGAGCTTTTTCGGCGTAGGCATCGCTCAAATCGCTACACAGTCCATAGAGTAACTGAGCGCTCCGTCCGCTCTCACGTCCCACCAGTTGCAGTCGTTCTGTCGGCATCAGCGCCCCTAGCGCCACTAGCCGAGAAACAATCTCCCGCCCGCAGTCACCGCTCGCACCAATTACAGAAACATCCATAGGCTACTCCCAACACCCGTTCGTTACGAGACTACCGCGTTCTCGCAGCGGCGGCTGTCTTAGGGCTTACTATTAACGCGAAGACGACTACATCCGGATTGTCTCTGCTCGCCAAGCCACTCGAAAGGAACGTGAATACTTTCAAAAAATTTCTATGCGTGGTGATAGCGACGGAATGATTAAGCCGTTTAGGTTCCTCAGGGTGCAATTACACCTATCTCAGGAGGTTCGTATAGTTGAATTTAGCGATCACTTCTAGCCTTAAAACCTCCGAATTCTGGCTTTCAGACTATCCAAACGACAAAGTAGATGTTCAATTCGCTCTACTTATCAAACTCTTTTTGACGCTTGTGGCAATGCGATCGCACACAAAACCCGCAGACCTTGCAATCCCCGACAACCGCGCCAACTCAAGATATACAGCCAAGACAAGCTAAAATTCCAGAATATTTAAATCAGCGATGTGCTGGCAGTCAAGGCAGACGCAAATGGGAAAACTATTGGTGACTATCGTTTTGCATCTTTATGGAAGCCTTAATTGTTGCCGCATTAGAAACCTACGACTATCAGCAAGTGACCCGGCTGCTGAAGCAGTGGCAGCTATCCGAGCCAACCAATCCACTGCTCAGACTATATGCAGCACAGCTACAGGAAAAGACCAACCGGTTAGAGTCCGCAGAGAAGAACTATTTAAAGCTGCTAAAACAAACACCTAATAGCAAGGTGATGAGTCAGGCTCGCACTGGTTTACAGCGGGTTCAAGAACGACAGGTGGGGCAGAAAACATCAGATTTAGAGAAAGCTCGGACGATAGAAGGGGGTCATGAACCGGCGATTTTAGCGATCGCCACTCCCACCGAAGCCCATCAAGTGCAAACCATCGAAGGCGTCGCCAAAGTCTTCAATCTCGATGCCTACACCGCTAGGCTCAAAGTCCCTAACGCCGGATTTCGGCTTCACCGCACAGGCTCCTGGGGAGAAATTAGCTACTACCGCAAAGCCCTTCAGCAGGTAAAAGTGCCTACGCTCAGCGCCAAAATTAGCGAGATTAAGTCGCTACAAATCTTTCAGATTTGCTACTTTGAGACACTCTTTCCACAGCCTGCCGTCATCTGCAAAAGTGCCGACGGTCAGCTAGGCAAAATTGCCTTTAGCTGGGCTGAAATAAGTCAGCGAGTCAGCGGGCAGCTCCCTATATTTGAGCAGGTTGTTGATCTTGGCCCCTGGGGAAAAACTAAGCATAAAGAACAGATTCAGGACTACGCTCAGGTAGTGGATTTTCATTTACCCAGACGGCAGATTGTGTTGAGACTGTGCGATCGCCTCTACAAATATCAGCAAGGCATTGAGATCACCCCCCAACCTGAAATCAACAGCCGCATCCTGTGGAACCAGCTAACCGCAAAGATCAGCGCCGCCACCAACAGCCCTCAGCACAGCGAGTTTACCCGCTTCGGCAAGGGGGCGCTAGAATTCATCAAGATACTCCCTCCCGTAGAACCCAATCTAGACATAGATCGCCGCGCACCTAGCGATTGGGACATAGCTTTTCATCTCTACAGCGGGCTTTGCTATCTCAACGTTTGAAAAGACTGACCGAGGCCATCCGCGCAGATATAATGATGATGAGACTATTCGATAGCGAGATGGCAACTCTTATGACACAGCAACTATCTGAACTCATTCAGCGGGCTGAAGATCTCTCAGAAAGTGAGCAGCTCAAGCTTATTGCGCATCTTGTCGGTAAGATAAGATCCAGTAGATCATCGCTAGGCGCCCAGACTCTGGAAGATCTGCCTGAGAAGACAGACACATCTTCCTCTATTCAATCCATTTTGCAGCTCGCACGTGACTTTACTAAGGACTTATCAGAAGAGGGGCTAGCTCGGTTGCCTCATGACGGTGCGTTAGAGCACGACCACTATATCTACGGCACACCTAAGCAGTACAGCTAAATAACCGAGCATGAGAAAGATCTTTGCAGACACCTTTTTCTGGATAGCTTTTGTCAATCCAAGAGATGAGTGGCACAGCGCGGTTATTCAGGCTCTCGTAGATTTACAGCCCTGTAAGCTTGTAACCACGGACGAGGTGCTTACAGAGTTCCTGACCTTTTACGCAAACTCAGGGCAGCAGCTACGCATTAGAGCCTCTAATTTTGCTCAGAGCATAAGGAAAGATCCCAATGTAGAAGTTCAACCACAAACTCGCCAGTCTGCTCTAGAAGGTGCAGCGCTATATGCACAGCGACCGGATAAAGGCTACAGCCTCACTGACTGTATATCAATGAATGTAATGAAACGGCTGGATATCACAGAAGTCCTGACTCACAATAAGCACTTTTTCAAGAAGGATTCACGGTTCTGTTTAACTAGAGCGCTTTGATGCTTCTAGCTGCTTATACTCTCTGGCGATCTGCCATTCTTCCTGTGTGTGAATAACCAACACAGAAACGTTAGATTGTTCGGCTGATACGTTTTTGTCCTGGCTCTCTTCAACCTCAGAATTCTTCTTTTTAGAAATATCAACGCCCAAGAAAGATAAACCCTCGCAGGTTTGATCGCGCAAAGCCGCCGTATGCGAACCAGCTCCGCCCGAAAATACCAGCACATCAAGCCCACCTAAGCTAGCCGTCATCGCCGCAATGCCAGCGCGCAGGCAATGAATATACATCTCGAAAGCGAGCTTGGCCTGGGAATTGCCATCGGCGATCGCCCGCATCACCTCTCTCATATCACCCGAAATCTCCGAAATTCCTTTCAGTCCAGACTGCTTGTTCAACATTTCGTCTAACTGTTGAGGGTCATAGCCTTTCTCTCGCATTAAATAAGTCAAAATGCCCGGATCGACGCTGCCCGAGCGCGTGCCCATCATCAAACCATCCATCGGCGTAAAGCCCATTGTGGTATCAATGCTGTAGCCTGATTTAATCGCGGCTAAAGAACAACCATTGCCTAGATGACAGGTTACCAAGCGCAAATCTTCTAGCGGCTGATTCAACAACTCGGCGGCGCGATGAGCGCAATACTGGTGGCTAATCCCATGAAAACCGTAGCGACGGATGCCCCAGTTTATCCAATCTCTCGGAACCGGATAGAGTGCGGCAACTTCTGGCATTTGGCTGTGAAAGGCCGTATCGAAGACCGCGTATTGAGGAATATCTCCCCACTGCTGCTCGATTAGCTCAATGCCTTCTAAGTTAGCGGGGTTATGAGCGGGCGCAAGCGGGATTAGACGAGCGATCGCCCGCTTCACCGCTTCATCCACCCACAGGCTCTGTCGATAATCTTGCCCGCCATGCACCACCCGATGACCCACCGCCGAGATCTCTCTTACGCCCGAGATTACAGCAGTTTCTCCCTCATAGAGAGTTTCTAGCATTTTGGCGATGTCTTGAGAGCGATTGCGCTCAGGCAAATCTATCTTAACCGTCTGCCCCGACCCTGCTGCAATCAGCAGCGGCGGCGACTGCTGACGGTCAATTTGGGCCTGCCATAGCGGATTTAGAGGTGCAGCCGAATCGGACGTGCCCAGCTCGTACAAGGCGCTCTTATGGCCGCTCGACCCGGCGTTCAGCACCAGTATTTTATCTCCCATATGCTTCACACAGCTTGCTAATGGCGATCGCTAATAAGGCCATACCCAATTAGTAATTTCCGACTTATCTTCTCCATACAGGTGAGCATGGTTCACGTTGTCAATAATTTCATCCTCCATTCTCTCTTTTACATAAGCCGCTGCCGAGCCTAATTTCGGCACCCGATTAATCGCCTCAATCACCAGATGAAACCGATCAATTTCATTGTTAATAGCTAGCTCCAAAGGCGTATTGATATTACCTTTCTCCTGGTATCCCCGCACATGAATCCGATTCTGATTCGAGCGGCTATACACCAGCTTATGAATGAGCCAGGGGTAGCCGTGGAAGTTAAAAATGACCGGCTGATCGGTTGTAAAGAGCGTGTCAAAGTCTTTGTCAGAGAGGCCGTGCGGATGATCTTTTGGATGAATGAGCTTATACAAATCCACGACGTTAATGAAACGAACTCGCAGGTCGGGAAACTCTTCTCGCAAAATTGCCGTCGCTGCCAGCGATTCCATTGTAGGAATATCACCACAGCAGGCCATCACCACATCTGGCTTATCCGGCGCTTTACCCTGGTCATCGTTACTGGCCCAGTCCCATATCCCAATGCCCTTCGTACAGTGCCGCACCGCCTCGTCCATGGTCAAATATTGCAGATGCTTCTGCTTATCAGAGACAATTACGTTAATGTAGTCCGTGCTGTTCAAACAGTGATCGACCACGGAGAGTAAGCAGTTCGCATCGGGTGGCAGATAAATGCGAGTTACATCCGGGCTTTTGTTCGTCACTAGGTCAATAAAACCGGGGTCTTGATGGCTAAAGCCGTTGTGGTCTTGTCGCCACACCACAGAAGAGAGCAGAATGTTTAGTGAGGAAATGGGCGATCGCCAAGGCACTTCATTTTTACACACCTCTAGCCACTTGGCATGTTGGTTAAACATCGAGTCAATGATGTGAGCAAAGGCTTCGTAGGTATGGAAAAATCCGTGCCGACCCGTCAGCAAATAACCCTCTAACCAGCCTTGCAGCGTATGTTCGCTCAGCATTTCCATCACTCGGCCCGTTTGCGACAGATAGCCGCCGTCCTCATCTTCAGGCAGATAGTCGGCCATCCAAGCGCGGTTAGTCGCCTCAAAGACTTCGCCTAGCCGATTAGAAAGCGTTTCGTCTGGGCCAAACAACCGGAAGTTGGTCGGATTATTGACAATCACGTCTTTTAGCAACCGACCCATCAGCCGAGTGTTTTCTACCTGGGTTTTACCCGGTGCGTCTATGGGCACTGCATAGTCACGGAAATGAGGGAGCTTTAGCCCTTTGCGTAACCGGCCACCGTTTGCCACCGGGTTAGCACTTAGGCGGCGATCGCCCTCAGGCGGCAGCGCTCTCAGTTCCTCAATCAGCCGACCGCTCTCGTCAAACAATTCCTCGGGCCGGTAGCTGCGCATCCAGTCTTCTAGCATCCGGATGTGCTCAGGATTCTCTTTCAATCCTGACAAAGGTACTTGGTGCGATCGCCAAAAATCAGCCACCTTATGCCCATCCACCGACTCAGGCCCCGTCCAGCCTTTAGGCGATCGCAGCACAATCATCGGCCAGCGCGGACGCTCCAGCCTGCCATTCTCATCCCGACCGCTATCTCCACTGCGAGCGCGAGCTTGAATAGCGCGAATCTGACTGACGCATTCCTCCATTACCGCCGCCATCTTTTGATGCATCGGCAGCGGGTCGCTACCCTCAACAAAATAAGGCGTGTAACCATAGCCCTTAAACAGACATTCCAATTCCTCATGCGAAATGCGAGAGAGAATCGTTGGGTTAGCAATCTTGTAGCCGTTCAGGTGCAAAATCGGCAGTACCGCCCCATCCTGCGCCGGGTTCAAAAACTTATTCGAATGCCACGACGTAGCCAGCGGCCCCGTTTCCGCCTCACCATCGCCAATCGCGACTAGCGTAATCAAATCAGGATTATCAAACACCGAACCATATGCATGAGCAAGGCTGTAGCCCAGCTCGCCGCCCTCATGAATCGAACCGGGTAGCTCTGGCGTACAGTGACTGCCAATGTGCCCTGGAAAAGAGAAATGCTTGAAAAACTTCCGCAGTCCTTCTGCGTCCTGGCTTTTCTCCGGATAAACCTCCGAGTACGTACCCTCTAAATAAGTAGGCGCAAGCACTCCTGGCGCACCGTGCCCCGGCCCCGCCATAAAAATAGCGTTAAGGTCGTACTTTTTAATCAGCCGACTAAAGTGCACGTACATAAAACTCAGTCCTGGACTGGTGCCCCAATGTCCCAACAGGCGAGGCTTGATGTGCTCCAGCGTCAGCGGCTCGCGCAGCAGCGGATTATCCTTAAGATAAATCATGCCGATAGCCAGATAGTTGCAGGCTCGCCAAAAGGCGTCTAGCTTACGCAGCTCTTCTTTAGAAAGCGACGCATCGGTGACGCTAAGCTGAGGAATGGAGGCAGTCATAAGGATTCTGGCGAGCGGCAAAAATCGAAACATGTTAACGAAGACGATGAGTCATGTTAGGCGCGATCGCCCCAAAATTCATAACCCTTTCGATAGACCTGCTCGTCTTGCTTGTGTCTATGATGTGTGAAATATCAGAAGAAGACCGTATAGAGAGTCGTACATGACGTTAGAAGGACAAGAACAGCCACTCTCCGATGCCGTCGAAGATCTGTCGCAAGAGAATATGCGAGCAGGTATCTCAGCGCAAGACTCACTAGAGGCTCGGCTAAAGCCGATTTACTTTGTTAGCGGCCTTGGCGCAGATCAGCGAATTTTTCAGTGGCTACGCGCAGATGACTATTCTCCTGTACATATTCAGTGGGTATCGCCTAAAAAGAGAGAGTCGATTGAAGACTATGCTAAAAGACTCACCGAGCAGATAAAAGACAAAAATCCAATTATCGTGGGTCTTTCTTTTGGCGGTATGATTGCGGTCGAAATGGCTAAACAAATTCCAACCGAAAAAGTTATATTGCTCTCCAGCGTTAAAGACAGGCTAGAAATTCCGTTTTACTTCAGGCTGCTTAGAATAGTGCCGCTACATAGAATAGTGCCCTTCAAAAGTTTGCTGTTTGCCTTCTATTGGCTGGCTTACTGGCTATTTGCGCCCGAAGGTTTAGAGCAAAAAAAGCTGTTGAAAACTGTTTTAGTTGAGACCGATCCCCACTTTTTGAAGTGGGCGCTGCATAAAGTTGTTGTTTGGCAAAATCAGGAAGTACCAGAGAATTTGGTACAGGTGCATGGCAAGCGCGATCGCATTTTCCCCTATCGCTACGTTCAGCCCGACTACACCGTAGAAAACAGCGGTCATCTGATGGTGATGAACCGGGCCGAAGAAATCTCTACCCTGCTGAAGGAATTGACGATTCAGACCCAGGTCGAGGAATAGAGTTAGCCAACGCCTGCCGGTCGTCAGCTTCAGCCGCGACAGACTCTTGAGCGATCGCCCTCAAAGCCTAAAAAACCAATGCGGTAAGTCCTGCGCTCTCAGATCTACCGCTGATAAAGATAGCAAATCCTATCGCCAAAGCGCCCTGTAGCGTATCCGGTAGCGCTCTTGTATTGGCCCACAAGTTGCCTAGCTTCATAGACAGCGGTACTGGTGACCAAGTAGCCAGACAAGCCGTTTTTGTTTGCGGCCTTGAGCGGTTTGGTGTTGAGGAGCGATCGCAGCCGAACTCGCCATCGAGTGGCATCTAGGGTCATTCGCCTAATTTTGGAAATTTAAGCCAGCGGCAGGCGCTATAAAATCATCAGCCCTAACCACTGTGTTTCTGCAAGGAAAACCTACACTTTCGAGATAGAAGTCAGCGCGGCAACAGCAGCTTGATTGCTAACGCACCTCAAAAAGATAGGACTTACCACCTCTGAAGAAGAATGAACAATCTCCACGCCTTTTTGCGCCAAAGAACGTTGCTCGCTGACGCTAACAATCTCCGAAGTAAGTACGCAAAAAGCAGTGATAAAAATAGGTTTGCAATGTATTCCCTTCGGATACAGCGTCACAGTCAGCACTGGCTCGCTAAAGTCTAGAGCGCCAATTTTACCTGCGCAAGAAAACGTCATGCTAGGGTCGTCCGATAAACGAATCGCAGTCTCTTTTTGTTCTCGTAATTCCTTCTGGCCGCGAAACATCTTTCGTGGAAAGAGGTCATTAGCGATCAGATAGAACATTGCTATCAGCAGTAGCGGATGTGTGACGTACAGGCTCCTGCCCTGCAAACGATTCAGTCGCCAAGCCCTTTCGGAGACTGCTGCCACCTCACCATGATCGGCCACATAATATCGCCCATTTTCTTGGTAGCCGTTCAGCGCATCGCCACCCAAACGCGCACTCGCAGCAAGAAATGCTAAAAAAATAACCACGCCAACCGCAATTACCGTTATGCAGATTGCCTTAGGAAATTTCCCCATCTCGTCCCCGCTACGCGCCCGCAGGCCCAGGAATTTTTACATCTACCGGCGTAATCTCTGCGCCTAAAGTACTTAGAGCCGGGTCAATCTCTGCCGTATTGCCGACCACAATCGTCACTAGCTGCTCAGGCTTCAAATTCGCTTGCGCCGCCGCTAGCACTTCGGCAACCGTCGCACTCTCCACCCCATCTCGATACTGAAACACAAAGTCCGATGGGTAACCGTAGTATTCATAGCGAATCAGCCGAGACAGCGTTTGGCTCGGCGTCTGAAAATTAAACACAAAGCTATTGAGTACCGAATCCTTCGCAAAGGCCAGCTCCTTCTCAGTAATCGGCTGGGTGCGAATTTTCTCAATTTCCTGGTACATCGCCTGAATAAAGGGCACCGTCGCTTCCGATCGCGTTTGCCCACCGCCGATAAAAGTACCGTTATGGTCGTAGCGCGGACTCCAAAAGGCATACACGCTGTAGGCCAGCCCCTGCCGAGAGCGAATCTCATTGAACAATCTGCCGCCAAAGCCGTTTAGCACTTCGTTCAGCACAGACATTTTTGAGTGAAACTCATCGCGCAGCTCGCCGCCAATATGGCCGATATGGATATAGCTCTGCGTGAGCTGTGGCTGATCGACCACAAACAAACCGGCCTGCTGCTGAGTGCCTTCGGGCGGCGTTGGCAAAGCCGATTTATCAGCACATTCCCAATCGCCCAGGGCCTCAGATATAGCGCGCTTCATCTGCGCCGAGTCAAAGTCACCCACAATCCCCAAAATCGTATTCTCAGGGCGGATAGTCGTCTCATAAAACTGCACCACCTCATCACGACTGATGCTGTCCAAGTTGGCATACTCAACAGTGCGAGCATAAGGACTTTGCTCGCCATAAATCAGCTTGTTAAACTCACGCGAGGCAATGTCATCTGGCGAATCGTTCCGGCGAGCAATGCCCCCCGCCGTCCGACTCAGGATTAGCGCTAGCTGCTCCTCATCAAATGCAGGCTGCGTAATCACATCTGCAAACAAACCAAACACCGTTGGCAAATCTTCGGTGAGCGATGAAAAGCTAGCGCTTCCCGACGTGTCGGCAATGCCGGTTTCTACAGAAGCTGCTCGCTGCTCCAACAGTTCACTTAGCTCGTCTGGCGAGTGGTTCGCGGTGCCTCCTAGTCGCATCGCTTCGCCCGTAATCCCAGCCAGCCCAGTCTTGGCATGTTCTACCAAATAGTCGCCCGTGCGAAAAGTAGCCGAGCCGCTCACTAAAGGCAAATCATGATCTTCCAAGAGATACACCACCAGGCCGTTGTCTAGCTCGTAGCGCTCAAACTCTGGAATTCGAATTTCGCCGAGGGGCGGAAAGTTCAGATCTTCATAAGGCTGTGCCTCAATAGCCTGAGCCGGTTTGGGCCAGCTCACCGTGATCAAAATGGCGAAAGTGGCCACTGTCAAAAACAGTAGGGGCAAAAGACGTTTGCGGATGCGCCGTGAAATCAAACCCATGAATTTCCTTGATGAATCTCTTAGCTGGATGATTTGTTAACTGATGGTTTATTAACTGATGAATACTCAATAAAGGCCGCGAACAGGCGCAGGGCCTGATTCTCGTCTACCTTCAGTGGGCGCGGGTGCCGGGACAGCAGGCGCGACTTCTTCGGCACTGTCCGTAGTCTCTGTATCTGGGCTAGGAGCACCGGGAGTTTGAGCGTCTAGTGGCTGATTACTCGATGGTTGTTGGTCAGGCGGTTGCGTGGGGCCTTGGGGCGATCGCCCCGGTTCACCTTCATCTGGCAGCGTCGTTCCTGGCAGCGGCGCTTCAATCAAAGCCCCTGCACCCGCTGAAATTAGCTTGCCTACCGTCCGATTCGTCGGGCGAAAAGTGGTTTTTGCCACTCGCTGAACATCTGCCGCACTCACCGCCTCAATCGCTTTCAGCTCTTCAAACACGTTGCGCCAATCGCCGGTTTTAGCCTCGTACTCCGTGAGCAAGCTGGCCATTCCCGAAATCGAATCTAGCTGCCCGAGCAGACCCGCTCTGGCCTGAGTTTTCACCCGATCCAAAGTGGCTTCGTCTACCGGCTCCTCCTGCAACCGAGTTAGCTCGCCTTCTAGTCCCACCGCAATTTCTTCAACGGTATGTCCTGGGGCAGTCAATCCGTACAGCAGCATCACCGTATCTTGCTTATCACCTGGAAAGCCATTGGCACTGCCAACATCTAGCGCAATCTGAGGTTCTACCAAAGCTTTATACAGTCTGGCCGTACGGCCCCCGGTCAAGATGCTGTCAATCATGGAATACACCACCTGGTCGGGATCGGTAATGCCAGGGCGGTGATAGCCTTCCAAGTACCAGGGCTGCGAAACTAGCTCCAGCGTAAAGTCTCTTTCTTCAGTCTGCTTAGGTTCGTTCACCACCAGCTCGGGCGGCTTCGTGCGCGACTGGTAGCGGCCAAAATACGCTTCGGCTAGCTGCTTAACCTGCACCGGGTCAACATCTCCGACCACAGCGGCAATCAAATTGCTGGGGCCGTAATAAGTGTCAAAAAACGCTTTTACGTCGGCTCTAGTCGCCTTACGCAAATCATCCATATAGCCAATCACCGGACGGCGATAAGGGTTCTTGGTAAAGGCCACTTCCGAAAACCGCTCAATCATTTGGCCAATCGGCGAGTTATCTACGCGCATTCGGCGCTCTTCTAAAATCACCTCTTTCTCTTTGTAAAACTCGCGAAAAACCGGGTCTAAAAACCGTTCTGATTCCAATGAGAACCAAAGCTCTAGTTTGTTAGAAGGCAAGCTGTAAAAGTATCGGGTGGCGTCGGCTGAGGTGGTCGCATTTAGCCCGGTGCCGCCCGCCTGCTCGATAATCTGACCGAACTTGTTCTGCTCCACGTAGGAAACCGCTTCAGCTTGCAGCGCGGTGAACTTTGGCTGTAGCTCAGCTAGCTTTGCGTCGTCACCAGCCGCTTCAGCTTGCAGCATTTGGTCAAACACGGCATCGAGCTTATCGAGCGCAACTTTCTCAGCAGCGTAGTTCGTGGTGCCAATGCGCGTTGTCCCTTTAAAGGCTAAGTGCTCTAAATAATGCGCCACGCCAGTATGACCTTCTTTTTCGTGCGACGCGCCCACGTTGGCATATAACATGACCGAGGCAACCGGAGCTTCGTGCTGCTCTAGCACAATGAACTTCATGCCGTTGTCTAGCGTAAATTCGGTGACTTCTGCGGCCACGCGGTCTAGATAGGGCTGGACGGAGTTGGGGCTAGTTTGAGCTAAGGTAGAAGGCGCGATCGCACTCCACCCAAACAAAAAAGCCAGCGCAGAAGCCACAAATCTAATAAGGAATGGCCTTAGGACTGACTGATGAGCTGGCAACTGAAGCCAGTCAACATAAGAAAAAATGCTGATCAGGGAGCAAAAAGAAGGGCGAAAACCCATAGCACCTAAATGAGTTATTGAAAAACACTGCTTATCAGCATAGTTTTTTTTGCAACATTCTGGGGAGCAAGTGTGATGTACGGACGAGAGTCGCGCTAAAAATATGCCACAGCGCACTCACGACGCTCACGGTGAGCGCGATCGCAATCGCCCCATCCCAGCAGTTGCCGCCGCCAAAAACTCACGCATCTATTGATACAGCGGCTGAGCGATCGCCCTTGCGGGGGACGCCTTAAATATCGCTAAACTACTCAGCCCACCAGCTAATGCACTCAGCGAGAGCATAAAGCCTACCGAAAGGGCGATCGCGAGCGAACCGAGAAAATGTAATAAGGTAGCCATGACGGACATCAACCATAGCGTTTTGTCAGGCACACGACCTCACAGGCGTCTCTCAACTAAAAACTCTGCCATGACCCGCGCATCTTCGCTTATTCCCCCAACGCTCATCATCTGGTTGCAGCGGCTGCTCTCTGCCATCTTTTTAGGAGGTCAGGTTCTCACTCACGTCATTACCAAACCTATCCATCGCCGCAATACTATAGAACAAATGTCGGCAGTTGGCCCCGAATCGCTGATTATTGCGCTAGTAACTGCCTTATTTGTGGCGATGGTCTTTACCATTCAAGTCACCCGAGAGTTCATCACCTTTGGCGCAAGTGATGCGATTGGTGGGGTTTTGGCCCTTACACTCGCGCGCGAACTCGCACCCGTCCTCACAGCCGTCGTGCTAGCAGGGCGAGTTGGCTCAGCCTTTGCCGCCGAAATTGGCACCATGCGAGTCACCGAACAAATAGACGCCCTGCAAATGCTCAAAAGCGATCCGGTAGACTACCTGGTGATTCCGCGCGTTATCGCCTGCGCAACGATGATGCCGCTGCTCAGCATCATCGCGTTTATTACCGGCATGACAGGCGGATTGCTAGTCGCCACCAATTTCTACGGCATCTCTGCCAACGTCTTTCTCTCGTCTGCTCGCAACTTCTTGACTATCTGGGACTTAGCCAGCGCTCTGATTAAGGCCGTGATCTTCGGCATTCTGATTGCCGTGATTGGCTCTAGCTGGGGTCTGACGACTACCGGCGGGGCCAAAGGCGTCGGTCAGTCTACGACCACTGCTGTAGTCACCTCGTTGCTCGCGATATTCGTCACCAACTTCTTCCTGTCCTGGGTGATGTTCCAGGGCAACGGCAGTGCCTTTGCAGGCATGTAATCGTCCGTCTAAATCTTGTCAATCCCGCCCCCTAAATCTTATGACAACCACCAGCACCGACACCCTAACGCCCAGCTACAACCTGCCTATCGCGATTGTGCTACTATCCTTGCCTCTTTTATGGATTCAGCTAGGCATTGGTCTATTTGTAGCGGTGTTGGGCTTATTTTTGCTCTACCAAACCACGACCATTCGGCTCGTCTTTACGGCCACCGCCTTAGAAGTTCGCAGAAACGAGGGGCTGCTCAAAACCTTTCCCTATGCAGATTGGCAAACCTGGAAGGTCTTTTGGCCTGCCGTGCCCATTCTGTTTTACTTCAAAGAGGTCAACAGCATTCACTTTCTACCCGTGCTGTTTTCGCCTGATGAACTTCGCGCCCAGTTAGAGCAGCATTGTCCAGACTGCGCGGTGTAGCCAGCTTTTTACGGCTGATTCTCTTTTACCGCTAACTGCCAAATGTCTTCGGCTCGGTGCCAGCTATCAGTCGAGAAATATTGCTGCGATGGCGAAGCACTACGTATAGGCCACCGGCGATCGCCACCACCAAATAAGCCAGTGGCTGCCCCGTTACCCCCATAAAAATCATCGCCGCGATCGCCGCCACCATCGACCCCACCGACACCGTCCGCGAAGTCGCCAGCACAACTCCAAACACCGCCGCCACGCTCAACCCCACGGGCCAAGCCAGCGCCAGCAAAACGCCTAGCCCAGTCGCCGCCGACTTCCCGCCCGAAAAGCCCAGCCAAACAGATCTACTATGACCAATCACGGCAAGCAGCCCAGCCACCACTAAAACCCATGGTTGCCAGTCAGCCATCACGTTAAATTGAGTCGATAGCCATCGCAGTAACAGCACCGCAGATACGCCTTTCAACAAATCAATAATCAGCGCAGCGATCCCAGCGCCCTTACCCACGACTCGAAAAACATTGGTCGCCCCGGTATTACCAGAGCCATGTTCGCGAATGTCAATCCCGGCGATCGCCTTAGCCAACAAAAATCCCGTCGGGATCGATCCCAAAAGATAGGCCACCAGCAAACCCGCTAGCAAAATAGCAATGATGGAGCCAGACATGATGATTCGTAGTTAAACAGCGTTTAGTAATAGTCGTAATCGGTAGACGGATTCGCCGGGTCGGGCGCAAACCCTAACCACAGCGGAAACTGAAGCAGCGAAAGACTGACCTTATCTTCGGCCTCATCCATAATCAAAAAAGGAATTCTGCCACTTTCTAGCAGGCGTTCTGCTCGCTGAGCCATCGGTTCGCTCGCCTCAAACAGCATCACGCCTCGGTTCGAACCAAAATCGGCCCGGTCAATGCCCAGACAATCTTGCAACCAGCGTCGCCATTCGCCCAGTCGCTCAGGCGTCGTTGCCAGCACCAGCACACACAGCCGCTGTCCGTAAATCGAATACAAACAGGAAATTGTCGCCGAGGCCACGAGTACATTTTGTAAGCGAGTGCCCACGCTTTTAATCGAACCGCGTCCGCTCTGATTAAAGAACCAGCTCGACGTGCGCTCTGCATGAATCGGCTCGAAGGTGCGCCGAAGCTGCCAGGGCGGGCCATAGTAGTCGGGCCTAGTGCGATACTGATCTAGCTGAGAGTGAATGCGATCGCGCTGTTCAGCAAATCGCTGCGCCGCCAAAGGAATAATCTCCTCATCATTCAGTTCTGAGGTAACAGGTGCAGACGACTCAACCGAGGCAGCCGCGCTAGGCGACGGCACCCAATCAATCTCCTCTGCCGCCGTTGCCAAATCCTGCAAACTGCCGACCAGATAGTTTTTAAAGCCCTGTACGCGAATCGCAATGTCCTGGGAGGCTCCCGCAAAATTAGTGCGCATCTCCGTTTCCAGGCGTTCTTTACGACGCTCTAGCTGCTCTATCTCTCGCTGCAACTCTCGACGCTGAGCGTCCAACTCTTGCAGTCCCTGACGCACCATCTGCGCCACATCTGCCTGCGCTCCAGACAAACTATCAGACGAGCGACCAGACAACCCTGTAGAAGCTCGCTTAAACCCACTAGAAGAAATCTCCGATCCGCGATCCGAACGCTGTAATCCCAACGGTCTTGGCTTACTAGAACCGCTTTCGCCTGTGGAAATACCGCTATCAGCAGCCGAATTGTTAGGAGCAGTCGGATCTTCAGGAGGCATAACAGCAGGCTTATACGAATCGACGACAGATTGACCACAAAGCGGATTTACCACCAGGAAAACCCTAATCATAAGGGACTAGGATCGCATTACTCGGAGGCTTTACCCAGCTCGCGAGAACGGGAACTGGCGACTCTCACCGCCTCTATCAGCGACGACCGTAATCCTAGCTCTTCCAGGCAAGCAATCCCAGCAATCGTAGTTCCACCCGGACTCGTTACCCGGTCTTTTAGCTCAGCGGGATGAATACCTGTTTTTTGCACCAGTTGCGCTGTTCCTAGCACTGTCTGCAC
>QBMC01000089.1 GCA_003242035.1 Nodosilinea foveolarum
GACTAAAAGAGAAATGAAACCGATTGAGCGGCGACTAGAGCGCGATCCTATCCTGCCAAAGTGGGACATTCTCATTCGTCCAAACTAGATGGTACTTTCTTTATGACGAATCACCTTATCGCCATTGATCGCTTTTCGAGGGGTTGTGTAAAACTTCCCCTCATCGCTACGCCTAGCACTGCGCCTAGTCGAATTGATGCGGAGCACAGCTTATTCTGTTAGCAACGCCTGTGGATAACAAGACTTCATTGCTTCCCGAGCATCCACATTCCTTAAATAGTACTCTCGCTGCTCAGGGTCGGTGAAAGCCGCCGCCATCGTAGCTGCAAATTCTCGTTCTATTGATTGCATTTCTAAAATTTGCGCTGGTGTATAGAGTGGTTCCTTCGACCTAGAAAAATTGGCATACTGACCGTACTTTTCCACAAGCGCATCTAGCTGTTCTTCATTAGGTATTTCATCCTGATTAGCCGCATCAACCGCAGCAGATAGCTCAATCACAATCGCATCGGTCACGGAGAATCCTTCTTTCGGATTAACATCTATACTGGCTTTGGGAATAACGCCCATTTTAAGCTCCAAACCCAAAGACTCAGATCTTTCACTCAATCTTTTTTCTGCCTGGTCATAGACTGCAAGTATCTCGGGTGTGAGAGCCGATTCCAGTCCAGCGAAATCCCAGGAACGGACATTACCCTCGTCATCAAAGAAGAGGGGAGGAAGACCTGAGGGATCTCCTGATTCAATATATTCTTCGCTTATAGCAGTACAAAAGTCAGGCACGGCTCGAACCCAGCTTCTGTCAACTCGCTCTTGATTTTGTTGTGCTAGGAATTCTCGCTTTAGTTGTGCTGTTTCTTCTGCATTAGGTTGTGCTGATGGTTGCAATTGAGCTTGTGCAACTCGCTGAACACCTGTGCCGACTACGGCAGAAAGCGCCGCGATCAAACCCAGTGTGCCAATGGTTTTTGATAGTAAAGTAAGTTTCATGATGATTGTTTCCAAAGGGTTATTGAGTTGATTTACAAATGTGTGGCTGTAGGGCAGCCGCATTCTTGTTTGTACTCATCAATTAGTACAAGAGTAAAGCCCGCGCTCTGGTCTCTATTAGGTATACGAAGCGAATGAGCGATCAGATGGATCTTTTTTTGGATGAATAAATCTGCTTAGCAAAACGACGGCTATAGACCAGGAAAAATTGTGGACTTACCCTTTCCATTTCGTCTGGCTTCCGATTTAAACTATGGCATCGCCTATCAGTGTTGCAGCTATTCACGTTGACTCAAAATTATGGACTCGATGCCCTCAGCGCCTGCCGTCAGCGATCAATTGACCGATACCGAGCTATTCCTGGCGATTCAGGCGCAGCAGGTGAAAGCCCTAGACTTGCTGTACGATCGCTACGGCAAGCTGGTCTATAGCACAGCAGTTCGGGTGCTAAATAATATTGAGGAAGCCGAAGAAATTACGCAGGAAACGTTTCTTCGGCTTTGGCAGCGCACCGAAGTTTATCAGCCTGGGCGGGGGTCACTTAGCGGCTTCCTAACTATGCTGGCGCGATCGCGATCACTCGACCGATTGCGATCGCGCAAATCCACCTGTCAAAAGCTGCATCGAATCCAAACCGCCGCCGCCTGCGTATCAGACTATAACCCGCCCCTAGAATTCGTTACAGTAGAAGAACGTTCCCAGTTTGTCCGCGCCGCTCTTCAACAACTCTCACCCCATGAAAGACAGATTCTAGAAACCGCCTACTATGAGGGATTGAGCCAGTCGGAGATTGCTAAACGTGAGGGAATTCCGCTAGGTACTGTTAAATGGCGATCGCGTCAGGCCCTCAAGAAACTTCGCACCGCCCTCAAGCATCACCTCTAGTTCTCTTATCTCTTTTCCTTTTATCTCTTTGCGCTTCCTGATTGAATCAATATGACTCAACCTACCAACGATGCCAACCGCACAGACCTGATTGCAGGCTATGTTTTGAACGACTTAACCCGCGAGGAAGCGGTTCGCCTACGCCAGCTATTAGCCGAAGATCCGGCTTGCTCTGAAGAAGTTAAATCGTTCGAAGAAGCGTTTGCTCTGTTGCCTTACGATCTGCCAACTGTAGAACCCTCGCCCCGCCTCAAAGCCAATATTCTAAAAGCCGCAGCCTGCTCAATACCAGAGACAGTCGCAAAACCGCAGCCCTCAAACGTAGTGCCCATAATAGCGCCTCAGCACCAACGCCGCTGGAGCGCGCGGATACCTGCTATTAGTACGAGCATCGCGGCGATCACCCTCGCGGCCCTCGGGTTCAACCTAATTCAGTTGAGCCAGCGATCGCAGCAGCTCCAAGCCACAAATACAGAACTAACCCAACTGCGCAACGAGCTAAAAGCCAATCAAAGCACCATAGCCCAACTCAGCAACCCAGATACTCAGGTACAGACTTTAATCGGCAGTGTCCCCAATCCGACCGATAGCCGTCTCCCCACCGCCCGTCTATTAATAAAACCAGGCGACCCTGAAGTCATATTGGTCGCTCAAGACCTACCTAAATTATCAGCAGATCAGATATACCGCCTCTGGTCAGTCACCGATACCTCATCGCCCCCAGAGTACTGCGGCCAGTTTCGGCAAAACGCCGAAGGCACCGCCCGGTGGGTGACGCCAGCGCCTATCTGCACCACACAGTCCGCAAAGTTTGTGATCACGCTAGACGCACCCGAAGACCCGATTACTTCAGCAGGCCCCCTGGTGATGCAAAGCATCATCTGATGACGTAAGCCATACGGCTAATAAAGCAGCTTTTCAATCTACTATAAAGGTATCTTTTATAGGTATTTGACTCATGGCCGTAGAAACCGTTGGAAGTCCACCACCCGAAGCTAACCAATTGCAGGCTGAGGTTGAGAAGCAGTTGCCCAACATCATTGCTAGCTTTAGTGAGGTGCTGCAAAAACAGTTTGGCTTTGAGACGGTGCGAGTGGGTGGATTTACCCTTGTTCCGGCTGAAGCCTCAACTGAGAACATCTCCTGCGATGAAACCGGTTGCTCAGTTGACAGCCCGCCGAATAAGTAGGTCGGTGCCATAAAAACTAAGGCACAGCATAGTCATTGAAGCCCCTATCCCCACTTTGGGG
Source organism: Nodosilinea foveolarum (assembly GCA_003242035.1). GTDB lineage: Bacteria > Cyanobacteriota > Cyanobacteriia > Phormidesmidales > Phormidesmidaceae > Phormidesmis > Phormidesmis foveolarum. The sequence goes on from QBMC01000089.1 coordinate 3,126, forward strand.
TCCTGAGCGCACCGACGTAATGCCCCGCATACCCATTCTGTGCGCGCTCTGACTTCCCGCTCTGACTCTCCTAAAGTGGGGCCAGGGAACCTGCGTCATCCCTATCTTTGGCGATGAGCGTTTCCCCTCGACTCCCAAGGCTTGGAAGCGGCGCTATTCTATGTGGAATTATTTAGGAAGCTGGTGATCCGACTCGAACGGACGACCGGCTGATTACAAATCAGCTGCTCTACCAACTGAGCTACACCAGCAAGGTTCTCATTGTATCAAAGATTGTGGTTTTAAGGCAACTCATATTTGAAGCAAATCAGTTCCCCATCATCAGGTGCTGAGTTGGCAGTGGGTACTGTCCGACTCAGCACCTGATGACTGCTTTAAGTCCGATTTGTTTTAAGGGCGATCGCTTCAACTATGCCTGCTTCGACTATGCCTGCTTCATCTATGCTTTGTTGTTCTCCACTGCCCAACGAGCTAGCTCTGTCCGGTTGTGCAGACCAGTTTTACCTAGCATGTTGCTAACGTGGCTTTCAATCGTTCGCTGACTAACCTTTAGCTCTTCAGCAATCTGACGATTCGCCATGCCGCGAGCCACAAACTGAACAACCTTCAGCTCTGTAGGCGTTAGCTCTACATCGAAAGGCACTAGAATATTAGGAATAGAGTTAGGCCCTTTGTTTTGATGATGGATCAAGCGCGTAGCCTGCTTTAAAGAAGACTCGACTTGAGCGACTAATTCTTCCGGCTCAAACGGCTTTACCATGTAAACATCGGCCCCGGTTGATAGGCCCTTTACTCTGTCTTGGCTCTGTCCTTTTGCCGACAAAAACAGAATAGGAATCCAGCTTTTTCCAGGATCTTGGCGAACCTGTTCTACAAACGCATAGCCGTCCATCTCTGGCATCATAACGTCGCAGATAATCATGTCTGGCGATAAATCGGTCAGGGCTGATAGGGCCTCTCGGCCATTGCCTGCGGTTACTACCAGATAGCCCCGAAATTCTAGATAGTCTTTTACCAACAAGATGAGATTAGGATCGTCATCTATGAGTAAGAGCTTCTTTTGGTCTCCTGTATTTGCTTCTTTCATGCCGTGTGTCCGCTCGTGTTCGTCTCTGATGGAGATGGTGTATGGAAGGAAAAGAGAGTATTTCTAATTTGTCTAACTGTTTTAACTGCTCTTTATTTGTGTATGCATTTTCAGGTCATCGTACTGCGAGCCTAGAACAAAGCAACCTGCCCTTAGAGAACTCTAAGAGAAATTGATTCGATTAGCCTCAAGTTGATGCTTCCTTAACCTAGCGTGTCTGATTTAATGAGCGCACTAACGCATATGGACAAGAACAATCTTCATATCAAGTATTCCCAAAACGTAAGTATCAACTCTCATTGAAGAATAGTTTCTTCAGATTGTTGGCGGGTGTATATACTGCTTTGCTAGCTGTTTGGCTAGATTTTAGATAACTAACTATAATCTGGAGCGTTGTTTTTATCGGGTAAAGTAGCGCTGTAAAAATATGTAGTCTGAAACGATTAATAACCTCCCATAATATGTTCTTGAATAATGCGTTCGATGATGGGCCTCGAACTGAGATGCCGTGCTTCCTTGAGATGAATCAATAAGATTGGTACTTTATCTGTGCTTTTTAGTAAATTATCAGACAGTTTACCTTCGTTCTAAAGAAAAAAGGAGAGTTGTTTGAAACTGAATTGCCTAAATGAAGCGCCTTGAAACGCTGTTTGAGATATTTTCCAGGGGACTAAGCTCTCTTCTTTTCTACAACACTTTGATCCGATCATATGAAAATAGGCTTCTCGATATCAGGCAAAGCTAGAATTTCTATGCTTTTAGTTAGCGTCTCTGAGGTTGAGATGGCTTGACTAAAAGCATGGGCGCCTGGCATTTGGCTGAGTCGATAACATATCAAACACACTAGTTACATATTAAAGGCGATCGCTTTACGTACAAACAATGATCGCTATCACAATTTTAGTGTATTAAATGCTACAAGTCTGTTCTTAGAAGTAAACGTGAGAGCTGTCAATGATTACGATACTGACTGATTTTGGCTATCAAGATGCCTATGTTGCCGTGATGAAAGGGGTTATAGCGTCTATTGCACCAGATGTGAAATTGTGCGATTTGACGCATTGTATTCCGCCTCAAAACATTCTGGCGGCGAGGTTTAATTTAATGCTGGCCTATCCGTATTTTCCCTCAGGAACCGTGCATTTAGCGGTCGTCGATCCAGGGGTTGGATCGGCTCGTCGAGGTGTGGCTATTCAAGTGGCTAGTGGGTTTTTAGTCGGGCCAGATAACGGACTATTTAGCGGCGTGCTAGAGCGAGAGGTGGCGATCTCAGCGGTTGCTCTAACGAACCCAGTTTATTGGCGTACAGATAAAACGAGCTGTACGTTTCATGGTCGAGATATCTTTGCTCCGGTAGCGGCTCATTTAGCCAGCGGCGTGTCAATGGATGCTTTGGGCGATCGCCTCAACCCACACACGCTAGTGCAGCCTCAACTCCCACCTGTGACTCAACTGCGCTCAAACCCGGTTGCTTATGCTGGCAGCCTTCAGTATATAGACAGTTTTGGTAACTTAATTAGTAATATTCCAGGCGATCGCGTCCCTGGCACCGCTTGGCGAGTCGTGGTAGAAGGTGCGGGTGCGCCGCTGTACGTTCAGGGCCAAAAAACCTACAGCGATGTATCTGCTAGCGAGCTAGTGGCGCTAGTAGGCAGCCATGGCTGGGTGGAGATTGCCTGTAATAGTGGGAGCGCAGCCCAGCGCTTGCAAGCCACGATGGGACTGGCGATTGTGCTCGAAGCGCTCTAGATCATCTGAGAAATTTGTTTGAAGCAGATTTGCCAATTGCGCTCAAAATCCTTTTTAAGCGGCTCGTGAATGCCTACTTAAACGGGTATTGGATCGAGGACGACACTCAGTCGGTTGAGCCAGACACTTATAGACCGGCTCCAGCGACGACGCCAGCGATGTTGGCAGCGGCTCAACTGCGTCAGCAAAAACGCCAGCAGCCAACTAGCACGAGTGAGGCGGATACTCACATTGTCGATGCGGAGACGGCTGACGCGATTAGACGCATACAGAGTCGGGTGGCTTGCGCATAGACTCGATAAAATAGCGACCAATCGACCGGTGGAAGCGATATCTTAATAGCGGTGAATTGCAATTGGCCGCTGTTTTGTACGAACCTCTCCACCATAAATATCGACCGCAGACGTTTGCTCAGCTCGTAGGGCAGGGCGCGATCGCCGACACCTTAACCCACGCGCTAGAGCAAAATAGAATTGCCCCGGCCTACTTGTTCTGCGGGCCAAGAGGCACCGGCAAAACCTCTAGCGCCCGCATTCTAGCTAAGTCGCTAAACTGCCTAAACTCCGAAGGGCCAACGCCCAAGCCCTGCGGCAAATGCGATCTGTGCCTATCGGTAAGTCGTGGCAACGCCCTAGATATTGTTGAAATTGACGCAGCGAGTAATACCGGCGTCGATAACATTCGCGAACTGATCGAGCGAGCGCAGTTTGCACCCGTGCAATGTCGTTACAAGGCATATGTAATAGACGAATGTCATATGCTTAGTACCGCCGCGTTCAATGCTTTACTCAAGACCTTGGAAGAGCCGCCGGATCGGGTGGTGTTTGTGCTGGCAACGACTGATCCGCAGCGGGTGTTGCCGACGATTATTTCGCGCTGCCAGCGGTTCGATTTTCGGCGAATTCCGCTGCCTGCGATGATTAAGCACCTGACTTATATTGCTAAAAAAGAGAATATTGCGATCGCCGAAAATGCCCTTCAGCTAGTCGCCCAAATTTCCCAAGGCGGCTTGCGTGATGCAGAGAGTCTGCTCGATCAGCTCAGTTTGCAGAGCGATGAGATTACCATGGAAACGGTCTGGGATTTGGTGGGGGCCGTGCCCGAGCGGGACTTGCTGAATTTGGTGAGAGCGATCGCGGCTGACGATGGCACGGTTCTCATCGACCGAGTTCGCAACCTGATGGACAAAGGCCGCGAGCCGCTAATTGTGCTGCAAAGTTTGGTGGGTTTCTATCGAGATTTGCTGATTGCGAAGACTGCGCCTACCCGTGAGGACTTGGTGGCTATTACGCCGTCCACCTGGGCGGAGATGACGGAGTTTGCGAAAAAGCTGCCATCGGCTCAGATTTTGGCGAGTCAGCAGAAGCTGCAAACGGCAGAAGTCCAGGTGAAAAATACGACGCAGCCTCGGCTATGGCTAGAGATTACGCTGACGAGTTTATTGCCGAGTGCTTTGGGGGCGATCGCTGCGCTAGGTAATTCAACGCCCGTCAGCATGAGCGCAGTCAGCGCACCGCCGCCGATAACGATGAGTCCAGCCGCGTCGAGGCTTGTAGCACCCAACCCAGTGTCACCATCAACGGCATCTCCTGTCGTTGAAGCACAGTCAGCACCTGATGCTAGTACTACGCCATCTATAAAACAAACGGCAAGCCAAAATGCCAAGGCAGACGTTTCAGCAGACTCTAATGCTTCACAAGCTGATTCATCACAGGCCAATTCTTCAGAGGCGAATTCCTCAAAACCTGTAGATCTACCTGCATCAACTGATCGTTCATCGCCAGTCGCTCATGAACCTGCGCCTGCTCCAGATCCAGCTTTTGGCAGTCTCTCTGATTTATGGCAGAAAATACTCGCTACGCTAGAGCCTCGCGGTACGCAAATGCTAATGGGCCAGCAGGGAATATTGCTGGCGTTTGATGGTGTGAGTGCGAAAGTAGGATTCAAATCTGCGTTCTTGCAGAAAATGGCCCGAGAGCGAGTGCCGAACTTAGAAAAAGCGCTGGCTACTATTTTCAATCGCCCCATTAAAGTTTCTTTGGAAGTCGTCTCGTTAGGTGGGGCTGCCAATCAATCTGCTGCCAATTCAGCTAATAATTCGCCCTCAGATCCACCTACGCCGCCACCGCCCACTCGCCCGACTCCAACTTCTTTCTCTCAGAACGGTCAGTCAGCCGATCAGTCAAACAATGGTCAGAATGCAGATCAGCCGCCTAGTTCGCAAAACGCTACGCCTGCGATTGATGGCCAAAATAATAGCCAGAGCAACCGCCAGAATCATAGTGATCCCTCTAAACAGCCGCCGAGTGCATCTGAAAATTCATCCAGCTATCAGTCATCTGACCAATTATCAGCCAACGCCCCAGTCTGTCAGCCACCCGATCTGCCAGTTAGCGACAGTCAAAATGCGCCGCCTGCTAAACCTGCCGACAATCTACCTTCTGCGCCTTCCTCTGCCGTTCCCGGTCAGTGGCAAACCGACCAAGAGCAGGACAATATCAAGCGATTCGCCCAGTTCTTTAACGGGCAGATTGTAGATTTAGACGATGACTCAGATCCCGACTCACCCGATTCGAACCAGATTCAAAAAAAGAGGAAGTCTTCTGAGCCAGGGCCAGATGTCCCGTTTTAAGGATCTCGTTTTAAGGGGAGTTAGCTACGGAGACTAACGCTGTACTTTTTCTCTAGAGCTGCGCGTACTTTTTGGTGTACGGGGTCGATGTCTTTGTCGGTAAGGGTGCGATCGCCCGCCCGATAAACCAACCTAAAAGCTAAAGACCGCTGCCCGTCCGGCACAGTCTCACCGCGATATTCATCAAACAGCGTCACAGAATCCAACAGCTTGCCACCCGATTTACTCATCACCTGCTGTAATTCCGAAACGGAAACGGCTGTCGGCGCAAAGAAAGCCAGGTCTCTATCCGAAGCGGGAAAGGTCGAGTAGGTCGCATACTTTGTAGCTTTGCTGCTCTTCCCAGTTAGACAGGTAACCAGCACGTCCCAGTTGAGTTCGAACACATATACGGCTTCTGGCAAGTCCTTATCCCGCCGCAGCTCAGGGTGGATCTGACCGAATTTGCCTAAGTTCGTCCGTCCGCGCACCCACAGGGAAGCCGTCCGTCCCGGATGGAGTCGGGAGTCTTCTGTGTCTGTTCGATAATCTACGTCTAGGTTGAGATTGTCGAAGACGCGCTCCAAAATGCCTTTGGCTTCGTACCAGGTCATTGGCGTTTCCTGGTTGCTGTTTACCCAGCGTCCTCTGCTCGCATCTCCACCCATAATGCCAGCGACTTTAATCGACTCAATCGGATCGCCTTTAGGATTATTTTCAAGCTTGTTGAACACATTCCCGATTTCAAATGCGTTCAGCGGGCCGTTACCCTGATTAATGTTGAGCTGAAAAGCTTCTACTAGGCCGTCTAAAAGATTGATTCTGAGCGCTGAGTATTCAGTAAATAGCGGATTAGCCAGTACAACCTGCTGCTCGGAGGTAGGGCTAGTGAGCGAGTAGTGAATGGTTTCGGTCAGTCCGGCAGCGCGGAAGGCGGCGCGAACTGTTCTAGAAAGGCTGGCGTCTTCCGATAGGTAGCCGCGCGAGGTTTGGCTCGGCAGCGTGTAGTCGAAAGCGTCGTAGCCGTAAAGTCGGGCGATTTCTTCGATGAGATCAATTTCTCGTTCTAGATCTCGATAGCGATAGGGCGGCACTTCGACCGTCCAGATGCCTTCGCCAGTGGATGTCGCTCTACACCCTAATTTATCCAGCAGCGTTTCTATGGTTGCCGTATCCAGGTATTGCGCCTCTCCTTTGTCCGTGACTTTCCCTAGAATTTGATTGATGTGGCTCAGCCGCAATGAGACTTCGCGAGTAGGGGTAATGTTGCCAATTTCAGTTCGGTCTTCGGCCTGTCCCACTAGGGTTGCGCCTGTGATTTCGACCAGTAGCTGTAGGGCGCGATCGCTCGCCAATTTCAGCTCAGCCGGATTTACCCCGCGCTCATATCGGGCCGAGGCTTCTGTGCGTAATCCTTGCGATCGCGCCGACTTCCGAATCGCCGCCGAGTCAAAATAAGCCGCCTCCAAGAAGACGGTTTGCGTATCGTTTTCTACTTCTGTCGTCGCTCCGCCCATCACGCCCGCCAACGCCACCGGCTGATCGTTAGCCGTAATTAGCAGCGTTTCGGCTTCGAGCTTTCTTTCTTTATCATCGAGCGTGCCTAAAGTCTCTTTCTCTTGGGCAAAGCGAACGCTAACCGTCACTGGCGAACGGCTTGCAGCGGCAGTCAGTCTGTCCAAATCAAAAGCGTGTAGCGGCTGGCCCCATTCCAACAAAACGTAGTTAGTAATATCTACGACGTTGTTGATAGCGCGAGTTCCTGCGGCAATCAGTCTTTGCTGTAGCCAGCTAGGAGAGGGCGCGATTTTGATGTTTTCTAAAACGCTGCCTATATAAATAGGACAAGCTTTAGGATCGCTCAGCGAGATGTTGATGTTGCTAGGTTTATTGATTGCACCTGATAGCGGCTCTGCGGTAGGCAGCTTAAGCGGATTGCCGGTAATCGCTGAAATTTCGCGAGCGATGCCGACCAAACTCAGCGCGTCGGCCCGGTTAGCAGTGGAGGTTACATCTAGGACAAAATCGTTGAGTCCTAGCAAAGGGCGCACGTCGTCGCCGGGGGCAAACTCACCCCGCTCGAAGCTGGCCTCGTCAAAAATGTAAATGCCTTCGGCGTCCTTTGCTAGGCCCAGTTCAGCCAGCGAGCAGATCATCCCGGCTGAGGGGACGCCGCGCAGCTCTCGGGGCTTTATTTTGAGGTCTACTTTGGGTAAATAGCTGCCGACTGTCGCCACCGGAACGCACATATCTGCGCCTACGTTCGCTGCGCCGCAGACGATGGTAGATTTTTCGCTAGCGCCAATATCCACGGTGCAAACGCTCAACTTTTCGGCATCTGGATGTGGCTGGCGATCAATCACGCGGCCTACGACGACGCCGTCTGCCCAGCTCTGGCGATCTTCAATTTCCTCTACCTCAAAGCCAGCCATGGTGAGCGCGTCGGCTAGCGCTTCTGGCGAAAAATCGAATTCGACAAGCTCTTTGAGCCAGTTAACAGAAACACGCATGAGAAAGGACGCTTCGGCGATCGCCAGTACAACAATAGAAAATCAGGTAGGAGCCGCGTATGCTTTGGCCGCAGACAACCTCGACTTATCCTACTACTTATCCTCCTGCGGTTCATAGGTAGCCCGGTTAATCATGGCTGATTGATTCAAGGATGCGGGAACAATGACACCACGGCCATACCGCCCAATTTTTCACTTGTTAATGACTTATTGCATAGCTACGGGCTGCCCCAAACCGAAGAATTTGCCGAATGCCAAGCACTGCAAAACTTGCGGTAGTCAGCTTTGGCTGCGCGATCGCTATCGCATTTTGGGGGCGCTAGGACGTGGCGGCTTTGGCGCAATTTTCCTAGCCAGAGATCAGTCCTTGCCCGGTCATCCTCCCTGCGTCATTAAGCAGCTCCGGCCCACCACCACAGAGCCGAATCTGCTAGAAATGGCCCGCGACCTCTTCCGGCGCGAGGCGAATATTTTAGGTAAAATTGGCAACCATCCGCAGTTGCCCCGCCTGCTTGACTACTTCGAACTGGCTCAGGAGTTTTATCTGGTTCAAGAATATGTCAGCGGATTGACGCTGCAAAAATCCGTTAAGCACAACGGGCCATTCACCGAAGCGCAGGTCAATCAGTTTCTCACTGAAATTCTGCCGGTGGTTCAATATATTCATAGCCACAAAATTATTCACCGCGATATCAAACCCGCGAACCTAATTCGCCGTGAGCAAGATCAGCAGCTCGTGATGATTGACTTTGGGGCGGTTAAAGACAAAGTGATCCAGCCGCTAGTAGATGCGGTTGATGAAACGGCACTCACGGCTTATGCCATCGGCACACCTGGCTATGCTCCGCCAGAGCAAATGGCGCTGCGTCCGGTATATGGCAGCGACTTGTATGCGGTTGGTGTGACCTGCGTTTATTTGCTGACTGGGCGCTCGCCTAAAGATCTGCCCTACGATCCGCATACGGGTGAACTGCGCTGGCAGGATTACGCTTCGGTGAGCGATCGCTTTGCCCAAGTGCTGCGAAAAATGCTAGATATCTCAGTGCACAGTCGCTATCAGATGGTATCGGATGTGCTGCGCGATCTCGAACTCGAACCCTACATAGATAGCCTTGCTCAAAATATGGCGTTTGCCGTAGCGCCCTCGGTCGAAGCCGAAGAGACTACCCTCGGCTCTGGCATATCGCCTTCGTCGCGGATGGCCGAGGCCATTCGAGCGCGACGCGAGCGAAGATCTAAAACCGAAGCCAGCTACGGCGGAGCAGATCGCAGACAGTCTAAAAAGCTGACAGCCCAGTCACTTAGAGCCTCTTACGAGAAGGGCTACCGAGATTTCTCCAACCAGATTCTCAGTCAGCTCAGTTTGCAAAAGCAGGTGCTAGTCGGCGCTAGTTTTGCCAAAGCCACACTGCGCAAGACAAATTTAACCAGCGCCGATCTGTCTAATACCAACTTGAGCCGAGCCAATTTGTCGCAGGCTAGCCTTAAAAATGCCAAGCTAACTAGCGCTCACCTGGGGGGTGCAAATTTGGAAGGAGCCGATCTGCGAGGCGCAAATCTGTCGCGAGCCATATTAGAGGCGGCAAACCTGAAGGAGGCAAATCTCTGCGGGGCCGATTTAACCGGGGCTGCGGTGACCGCCGAACAAATCGCCTCTGCTCGAACGAACTGGTCTACGGTACATCCCAACGGGCGGCGAGTGCTGCTGTAGGGCCGCTTTAGGCAAGGTTGAATGTGGGCGATCAACTCGCCGACTTAAATAGGTGCTTAAATCTATAGGAAAAAGCTTTAGCTAGCCCGCTAGACTAAGGCCATGTAGATTTTGAGGAGTATATATATGTTCGTCGATGAGCTAACCCCTTTTATACGAGAGCTTGCCCGTCAGCCAGTGGCCTTTTGCGGCGGCTTTTTCTCAGGCTTGTTCAGGCTAGATCTGACTGAAGATCCGGTTAAGACCTGGTTGAATAAGCAGGGTGCCGCGCCCACGGGAACGGCAATGCCGAAGCCACTTGATAGTAAAGGCCCACAGTCAATCGACATTGATTAGGCGCTCGCTCACTTCGCTTAGGCTACGGACCATCAATGGAGGCTGTCCATCCAATGCTTAACCCGACGGGCGACTTTAAGATCGCTGGTCTTGGTTGAGTGGGTTTCGGTGAGTTCAAGGGCTGTTTTGTAGTCTGCGATCGCACAATTCCAGTCTCCTTGTACATGATAAGTCCGCCCTCTTTCCGCATAGATTGCGGCGCTGCCAGGGCAGAAAAAGAGCGCAATATCTAAGCAAGTGAGGGCTTCTTCGTAGTTGCCCATTTCGCGAAAGGCGCTCGCCTGATTCAAGCGAGCGCAAGTGTTAAGGGGATTGAGATCGATGGCTTCGTCATAATTGCTGATAGCCTCTGCCCAGTCCTGTTTTTTAGCGTAAAGATTGGCCCAATTGCTATAGGCTTTATCCAGTGTGTTATCTATTTTAATCGCGCGGTCATAGTCCGATAGCGCTTTATCCCACTGCCTCTGCCAGGTGTGAACTAGTCCTCGGTTGACGTAGTGTTGGGCTGTGTTCGGCTCAAAGGAAATTAGGCGATTAAAGAGTTGGATAGCTGCTTCGTAGTGTCCATATTTAGCCTCCCATAGCGCTTTTTTCTTCAGTAAAAAGTTAGCGTCTGTCTCAGATAGCCAGTTGTCCAAGCGGTAGAAGCGGCGAGCAGGAATGGCTCTAGCAGAGACAGGTTGAGAAGCTGTATTGTTTGAAGTTATTTTGGCAGCTTGCATATGTAGATTCCTGATGGGGGGATGCTACTACGCTCACCTTTGATGTTGGGTTGGCGGATAGCTATGTACTCGAGAAATATGTATTCAACAAAATAGATAGAACGCGCTCGATAGAAAATGCGCTAGCTAAAGAACATAACAACCATAATTAGATGAAATGTTCTTGATGAAATACTCTCACGCGAAGCCAGCCAATCTAAACCGAAGAAAAACGGAGGAAAAACGCTTGCTTAGGTTAAGAAAACTTGATTAGCAAGTAAAAACGCCTAGTCGAAGACGAAAATATCAGCGTTTATACGGTTTGACCTTGAGTAAATACAAAGACAAGTAGCTTTCTTAACAGGTTGCTGCAAGCGTCTCACTCAGCCCACAGATTGCTAGGCGAGTCCTCGGACTAGGCCAAAACAAAAGACGAGCGCCTGATTAATAAGCGCTCGTCTTTTTACTGACTCTATTTATTTGTTGGTGTAAGCGTAGTCGAACTCGGTTGTTCTCAAATTCGCCTTGAACTTTCGTTACTCGCCTTGACTACTTAAATCCAACAGAGGCTTGCCAAACAAAAGCCAGTAGTAGGAAGAAAATTGGCAGGATGGGTAGAACGTCGATTAGTGGGCCAAAGGCACGGTAGGCTTCCGGTAAAGTGGCTACCAGCATTGCTGCATTCATGTGTCCAATGTCTCCAAAAATCGTTTGTAATAGTGGGTACATATTATCACGATCTGCCCTTGCGCCAAAGGTAAAGTTAATGCAAACTACGCCAGCCAGTGCGCATAGTCCTGCTGAAATCGGTCTTGCAAGATAGCAGTGCGAATGTCGGTGGTAAAGCGAATGAGTTCTGTGATGTTGTGGATGGAGATGAGCGTATAAGCCAGTAGCTCCTTGGCATGAAGCAAATGGCAAAGATAGGCGCGGGTGAAGTTTTGGCAGGTGTAGCAAGTACAAGTTTCGTCTACAGGCGTAAGATCTCGGCGAAACCGAGCGTTCTTAAGATTCCATCTTTCGCCCTGCACTAAGGCAGCGCCATGACGAGCCAGTCGAGTTGGAATTACGCAGTCGAATAAGTCTATCCCTGAGGCGATCGCCTGGGCCATCTCTTTATAGGTGCCAACCCCCATCAGATAGCGGGGTTTGTCTGCGGGCAAAAGCGGCGTCGTGGCTTTTACAATCTTTTCGATTAGCTCAGGCGGTTCTCCCACACTGACGCCGCCAATGGCATAGCCAGGGAGGTCTAGCTCAGCGATCGCTCGGGCGGCTGAGCTTCGTAAGTCTAAATGAACGCCGCCCTGGATGATGCCAAACAGCGCCTGATCGCTGCGGTCGTGGGCGCTAATGCACCGCTTTAGCCAGCGGTAGGTTCTGTCGGTAGCTGCAATCACGGCTTCTTTCGTAGCTGGGTACGGCGGACATTCATCAAAAGCCATGATGACGTCGGCCCCGAGCTGGTTTTGGATTTCGATAGAGCGTTCGGGGGGCATTTCAATAATGCGACCATCACGCGGCGATCGAAAGGTTGCACCTTCGTCTGTAACCTTTCGCATTTCGCTCAGGCTAAACACCTGAAACCCACCGGAGTCGGTGAGTATAGGGCCGTTCCAGTTCATGAACCGGTGCAGTCCTCCGGCCTCGGCTACCAGATTTTCTCCTGGCTGCAAGTGTAGGTGGTAGGTATTAGCCAGCACCATTTCGGCGTTGCAGTCTTTAAGCTGGGCTGGCGTGACGGTCTTGACGTTTGCCAAGGTGCCTACTGGCATAAAGCGAGGCGTATGTACGGGGCCGTGCGGCGTGTGGAAGATGCCAGCGCGAGCTTGGGTACAGCTACATTGAGCCTGGAGTTGATAGGAGAAGTCGCTCAAAAGAGAGGGTTGGGAGAGGGCTGTCCTATTCTAGGATGTTTGGGACGGTTGGTTGCCGGACGTATTAATTAGAGGCTTAGAGATCGTTGTCTAAAGAGGCGTCCCAGGTAGCGGCGATCGCTTCGGTCACAATAGCTTCCAAATCAGCAGCATCAAGCTGTGCGATTTTGTCTGCTTTGCCTTCGAAAAGCGGGGTTAGGCACAGGCAGCGGTTTTCCTGCACGAGCGCAAAAGTCGTTTCTACGCCGTTTTCTGTGCAATTAGTAATGATTTCTATATAGTCAAAGCTATGCGCGTTGAGATAGAGACTATGGTTGGCTACGATGGTGGCTTGCTGGGGGTCACAGAATGCTTCCATTACACAGCCCTCGCCTGTGTTAGTAATCTCATCGTCCTGTCTGTAGATGTAACCAACTCTACGCAGACTTCTCAATAGCCGAAGCATGTCTTGTTTTTGAACGACGATACCATTGTCAACAATGCAGGCTGCAGGGAAGGGGCCGGATTTCTTGTGGTTCATTAGGATAGCTGAGGTGTTGGCCAGTCGGCGGGCCGGTGACAGTTAGCGGTAGTCGTGGATAGCGATTGAGTGAGCTTGTATTATCCGTGAATACACCCTAACGATAATCGACTTTTTAGGGTTTGCAACACCATATTTGTAAGATCTTGAAATACTCGCGAAGCTAGATTTTATATTGATAAACTAAGTACTCCCACAGATGACAATGACTAGATGCCAATGCCAATAGGCTAGATATTGAGTTGACTGTCGATGGGTGGTTGCCGATGTTAATAGATTCCGTATAACTACTTAATTTACGAATCCATCCTCTTCATGTTGTTGGCGTATCGAGTAAATATGAGTAGGTCGCGATGGATATTGGGTTGACTTCATGGCGGCGGGGATGGCAGGTGCTTAAAGATAGCTGGGCGAATTGGAATGGCTCGCTGACGTTTTACACCTGTTTGCCGCTGCCTTCGAGTTGGCCTGTGGAGTTTCGCTGGGCGGCCCGCTGGATTTTGGGGGTTGGCTTGCTAGTTGGCGGGTTGTTGGCATTGGCCGATTGGGTGTTGGTGCAACTCGGTGTGCCGCTGTTGTTAGTAAGTGTGCTGGTGGTGTCGCTAGAGATATGGGTGACTGGGGGCCTGCACTTGGATGGCGTGATGGATACGGCGGATGGGTTGGCGGTGCCGGTTTGGAATGAGGAGGGGGTGAGCCGACGGTTGGCGGTGATGGCGGATAGCCGGATGGGTGCTTTTGGCGGGATGGCGGCGATCGCACTATTGCTAATCAAGGTCAGTGCTTTGGCAGCGCTAACGGATTATCGCTGGTTTGCGCTGATCGCCATGACGGTTTGGGGCCGGTGGGGACAGCAGTGGGCGATCGCGCGTTATCCGTATCTGAAAAAGGAGGGCAAAGGTGCGTTTCATCAGGAGGCGTTGCCTTCGGTTTGGTTTGTACTGCCAGGATTGATGGGTGTAGTTGGGGTTAGTTTAGGGTTGGGTGGTTTAGGCTGGGTTGCTTGGCCTTGGATAGGCCGATCAGTGGTGGGTGGAATCGCTTTGTCGTTGTTTATGGGGGCTTATTTTAATCGAAAGCTGGGGGGGCACACCGGCGATACTTATGGGGCGGTGGTGGAGTGGACGGAGGCGTTTTTGCTGTGCATTTTGACGGTCGGAGGATGATTGACGAGCGATGGGTGATGAGTGATGGGTGATGGCTAATCGCGGTAGGATGACGGACAACTGTATGTCTCTGCTGTCTGCGCGGCTAGTGCTAACGAAAAATTATGAGTGAGTCTTCTGAAGTTCGCACGATTTCTGGATTGGGTATTCCTCTGGTAGGAAATGATATTGATACTGATCGGATTATTCCAGCTCGGTTTTTACGGGCGGTGACGTTTGACGGGCTAGGCGATCAGGTGTTTGCGGATGATCGTCAGCAGTTGGCGGACCATCCGTTTAATCAGGCGCGCTTTCGAGGGGCGAAGGTGCTGGTGGTGAATCGGAATTTTGGCTGTGGGTCTTCGCGGGAACATGCGCCTCAGGCGATCGCTCGCTGGGGAATAGAGACGCTGGTAGGGGAGAGTTTTGCTGAAATTTTCTTTGGTAATTGCGTGGCGATGGGGGTGCCCTGTTTAATCGCGGATGGTGAAAGCGTGACGGCGTTGCAGAATGCGATTAAGGCTAATCCGGCTGTGAATGTGTCTGTCGATTTAGCGGAAATGACGGCGACGGCGGGTGATTTGACGGTTCCTGTGACGATGGGTGAAGGCGCAAGGCAGATGTTTCTATCGGGAACTTGGGATGCATGTGGGCAACTGGTGGCTCAAGCTGATGCGATTGAAAAGACGGTTGAGCGACTGCCTTATGTTGGCTGGGCGGCTAGCTAAGGCGATGGGTTACCGGAGGAATGGGTCTAAAGCCCCGTCCTTCTAGGACGGCTTTTTCTGTTCT